>CAYFOA010000040.1:0-44368 GCA_964344575.1 uncultured Rickettsiales bacterium
GGGCGGCCGCCTGCGCCGCGTAGACGGCCTGCGCCGCTTCGGCCGCGGCGGCCGCGGCCGTCGCCTTCGCCTCGTCGGCCGCCTTCGCCGCGGCCGCCTCGACCTCCGCGGTCCGGGCCTCGGCGGCGGCCAGCGCCTCGCCGGCGTCGGCCGCGCGGGCGTCGGCGGCGGAGAGCTTGTGCTCGACCTGTTCGATGGTGACGCGAGCCTGCGCCAGCGCGGCCTCCGCGACCGCCGCCTTGGCCTCCGCCTCCGCCACCCGGGCCCCCTGGCCGGCGGCCCTCGCTTCGGCCTTGGCGACCTCCGCGCGGAGCGACATGGTGGTGACCGCGTCCTCCTCCTCGGCCTCCTGCACGTCGACCGCCGCCTTGAGCGCGGTGATCTGCGCCTCGAGCTCGGAGATCTGCGACTGCGAGGCGGTGAGCTGGTTCTCCAGCCCGTCCGCCCGGGCCTTCTCCTGCGCCGCCGCCCCGCCCGCCGCGGCGCTGTCCTCGACGGCCTTCTCGAGGACCACGATCCGCGCCGACAGCGCCGCGTTCTCCTCGACGAGGGCGGCGTTCGCGGCGGCCGCCGCCGCGGCGTCGGGCGCCTCGGCGTCGTCGTCGATCTCGAGCTCCATCTCCTCGGAGACGTCGGGGACCTCGTCGCCGTCGTCCGCCTCGTCGGAGTCGTCCACCTCGAGCTCCAGCTCGGCCTCGTCGGGCGACCCCTCGACGAGGTCCTCGAAGTTCGCCAGGTCCATCCCCAGGAGCTCGCCGAGGCGCGCCTGCGCGAAGTCGCTGTCGAGCGGCTTCTTGATGTAGGCGTCGGCGGGGTAGGGGGTGTACCAGTGGTCGATCACCTCGTCCGGCAGCCCCCCGTCGCAGAGGATCACGACCGGGACGTCGGACAGCGACCGCTCCTTCTTGACCTGCTCGCAGGCCCCGAACGCCCCCTTGGCGGACGCGCCGAGGACGACCAGGCCGTGCCGGCCGTGGAGGCTGCCGAAGACCTTGCTCCCGGCGGGGACCCGGGTGACCTCCCAGCCCTGGCCCCCCAACGTCTGCTTGAAGTAGCGCTCCGTGGCGGCGTCCCGATCGACGATGACGACCACCTTGCCCTCGCCTGCACCCGTCTGCTTCGCGGCCACCTCAGCGCCCCCTCTTCCGGCCGCGTCGTCCGCTGCTCGCCGCGGCCGCCGCGCGGTCGAAGCTCTTCAGCGCGCGCCGGGCCCAGTCGTCCTTCGGATCGACGGCGAGCAGCCGCTCCACCATCCGCCGCGCGTCGGCGTCCCGCCCTTGCTCCTTCGCCAGCCGGGCGAGGTACTGCAGCCCCCGCGCGTGCGTCGGGTCGAAGGTCAGCGCGAGCTGGAGGAACTCGTTCGCGTTGTCGGACTCCTCCTGCCCCTTCATCCGCCACGTCGCCCAGCCGAGGTCCGCGAGGACGTCGGGGTCGGAGGGGTTGTCGAGCCGCAGCGCGCGGAGCAGCTGGATCGCCGGCCCGAACTCGCCCCGGTCGATCAGCTTCCGCGCCCGCGCCGACTTGTCGGCCGCCTCGCCGCCCCCGCCCATGGCCTTGGGGGCCGGCGCGCCGGGCTTGCTGGCCCGCGCCGCCGAGCCCGACTTGACCGCGATCTGCGACTCCAGCGTCGGGGCCCGCCCCTGCCGCAGGCGCTTGTCGTACTCGGTCCGCTTGTCCGGGTCCGACAGCGTCTTCCAGACGATGAGCGCGCCCTGGACGAGGTCGTGCGCGTCCTTCCGCGCCGCCATCGGGAGCTGCTCGGTCTGGGCGGCGCCCCGCCACAGGGTCGCGAGCCGCTTGTACGCCGCCTCGACGTCGTCGATCTGGGCGCTCGGCTTCAGGTCGAGGAAGGCGTAGAAGTCCTTCTGGATCCGGTGCTCCCGCGCCGTCCGGAGCAGCCGGGGGAGGTTCTTCAGGGTCTCCGCGCTGGGCTTCTTCTGGAGCCCGCTGCTCGCCGCGCGGTACCGCGGCTTGGCCGTCTGGGAGCTCGACGCCGCCCGCTTCTGGCGCGACTGGCGGACCTTCTCCGCCTCCTGGTCGGGATCGACCTGCTCGCCCGCCTGCTCCCCCCGCGCGAGCATCGCCAGCACCGGGTCCGGCTCCCGGCCCGTGCGGCGCACCATCCCGATCGTCTCCAGCGTCCACAGCAGGTGGAGGAGCGCACCGGACTTGTCCTTGGTCTTGCGGAAGAGCTCGTCGACGGGGAGCCCCTCGTCCGGGAGGTGGTCGCCGAGCTCCGCCAGCGCACCCTCGACGCCGAACGAGGCGAGGACCCCCGCGAGCTGCCCGTTGGCGCGGACGTCGCCCGCGTCGGGGTCGCTCACGAACCCGGCCGCCTCCTCCATGTCGATCTGGTGGCGGATGTCGTGCCACAGCGCGCGGAGGGGTTGGACGGCGGGGAGCAGGGAGGGGTCGATCGCGGCGGTGACGGTGTCGGCCTCGGTGAACGTCCACGTCCCGTCCGCCCACAGCAGCGGCGATACCGACGCCCGCTCCAGCTGGGCGGGATCGGAGCCCCCCGCGTCCCCCTCGAGGCTGGACTTGTAGCGGACGGGGCGGCCGCGGGCGATCCAGATGCGGCGCCAGTTGCGGCCCCGCCTGACCTCGAGGATTCCGGTCCGGCCGGCCACGTGGAGCCCGAAGAAGAGCGCCACGAACGTCTGCCGGCCGTGCTGTCGGGTCGCCGTCACGCTCTCGTTCCCCTCGTCGTCCCCCGGGATCGAGAGGATACCGGAGCGGGGCCACGATTCCAGTCGGCGGGGTCGACTATGCTCCTGCCCCGTGGACGGAAGGACCAAGGCAGCAGGCTTGGGCGTCGCGCTCCTCGCGGGCGTCCTGTACGGCGCCGACGGCACACCGCCGGCGATCGAAGGCGACGTCGGGGGGCCGGCGGCGCTCGCGGGCGACGTGCCCGTGGAGGTCTCCGTGACGGACGGCTGGACCGGGCTCCTGTCCGTCGTCTGGACGCTGGACGGCGAGCAAATCGACCCCCCCTCGGGGGCGCTCCGCGGGCTGCCCGACGGGCCCCACGAGCTGTCGGTGACGGCCCGCGACCGGCGCTTCAACACCAGCGCGCAGACGTGGACGTTCGTGACCGACAACACGCCCCCCGCCCTGACGGTGGCCCGCTCGTCGCTGGCCGGCGCCCAGGGCCGGACGACGATGCTCCACGTGCGCGCGAGCGAGCCCCTCGCGACGCTCTCGCTGGAGGCGCTGGGCGGCGTGAGGGCGCTCCGGCCGGTCGATGACGCGCGACGTCAATGGCGCCTCCCCCTCGGCCTCGCCCCGGACCTGGAGGCGGGCTCCAAGGCGGTCGCGTTCGTCGCGGCGGACGTCGCCGGCAACCCCGTCCGGGAGGAGCGGGAGTTCCTCGTCGCCGCCACCGAGTTCCCCCGGGGCGGGATGATCAACCTCACGCCCGCGCAGGTGGAGGCGCGGAAGAACCGGCCCGGCGTCGACGCCGCCAACCGCCGCCGGCGCGAGGCCTACGCGACCGCGGTCGAGGGCGGCGACCGCTGGGACGGCCCGTTCTCGATGCCCGTCGACGGCGTCCTCAGCTCCCCCTTCGGCAAGGTCCGCAACTACAGCGACGGGAAGGTCAGCCGCCACCTCGGGACCGACTTCGCCGCCCCCACCGGGACCGACGTCGTCGCCCCCGCCGGCGCCGTCGTGGTCCTCAGCGAGGAGATGTCGATCTACGGCCAGGTCGTCATCCTCAAGCACGGGCCGGACGTCTCGTCGTCGTTCAACCACCTCAGCGAGATGCTCGTGAAGCCGGGGGACGTCGTCGCCCGCGGGGACCTCGTCGGCCGGGTCGGCTCGACCGGTCAGTCCACCGGTCCGCACCTCCACTGGGGGATGGTCGTCGGCGGCGTGGCGGTGGCGGCCGAGCAGTGGGCCGAGCCCGGGTTCGGGGAGCCCGCCCCGGGCGACTTCGACTAAGGTGCGCGACGTGGACGAGACCGCGCCCCCGACCACGGAGCAGCACGACGAACAGCACCTCCGCAAGGTGGGCCGCTCGCAGGCCTGGATCCTCGGCGTCGCGGCGGTCGTGCTCGCCCTCGCGGAGATCCCGCTGCTCGCCGTCGAGGACCCCGCGTGGCCCGTCCAGACGGCCCGCGCCATCCTGCTCGGGGGCCTCGTCGTCGTCCTCGGGACCGGGTTCATCCTGGCCGGCCGGTCGCTGGACGCCCTCCGCCGGTCGCTCGGCTCGCTCCGCACGACGGAGACGCTGCTGCGGGAGTCCGAGGAGGCGAAGCAGGTCATCCTCGACGCCCTCCCCGACCAGATGCTCCGGCTCAAGCGGGAGGGGAGCGCGCTGACCATCCACATGGCGAGCGCCGCCGCCCCCCGCGTGCACGCGCTGTCGCCGCGGTCGTGGCCCCGGCTCGCGCAGGTCGCGCTGCCGTACGTCGACCAGGCCCTCGCCGACCACGCCCCGCAGGAGTTCGGCTTCCAGGTGGAGGGCTCCAGCGCCTCGCCGGTCCACTACCAGGTGCGGCTGGTGGCGTCGTCCGAGCAGGAGGTGCTGGCGATGATCTCGGACGTCAGCGAGCGCCGCTTCCTCGAGCAGCGCCTCCTCGACGCCGCCGCCCGGGAGCGCGAGCGCATCGGCCGCGACCTCCACGACGGCCTCTGCCAGCACCTCGCGGGGACGACCCTCGTGGCGAAGACGCTGCTGGGGCGGGCGGAGAAGAACGAGGACGTCAGCGAGGACGAGCTGCGCCGGCTGTCGCTCCTGATCGAGGACGCGACGGGCGAGTCGCGGGCGATCGCGCGCGGCATGATCCCGGTGACGGTCGAGCGGCTGGGCGTCGCCTCGGCGCTGGAGCAGCTCGCGCGCGACCTCGAGAACCTGCACGACATCCCCATCTCGGCGGACGTCGACGTCGGCACCAGCCCCCCGTCGGACCCCCAGGTCGCCCTGCAGCTCTTCCGCATCGCGCAGGAGGCGATGACCAACGCCATCAAGCACGCGGAGCCCTACAACATCGCGCTGACGGTGCGGCCGGACGAGGAGGGGCAGGCGCTGGTGATGGAGATCACCGACGACGGCAAGGGGATCGACCCCGCCAAGCTCCGGGCCGACTCGATGGGGCTCCGCATCATGGACTACCGCGCGCGGCTGATCGGGGCGTTCCTGAAGATCGGCCCGGGCGAGGAAGGCGGGACCACGGTCCGCTGCCGCGTCGCCACCGTGCCGGAGGTCACGGTCGCCGACGAGTCACGGCCGATCGTGATCAACTAGAGTGCAGATCGAGGAAGCGCGATGAGCAGAGTGTTCCTGGTCGACGACCACCCCGTGTTCCGCGTCGGACTGCGCGGCCTGATCGAGAGCCACGAGGATCTCGAGGTCTGCGGCGAGGCCGAGTCGAAGCGGGACGCGATGACCAAGATCCTCGCCGACCCGCCGGACGTCGTGCTCGTCGACATCTCGCTCAAGGGCGTCTCGGGGCTGGAGCTCATCAAGGAGCTCCGCGTCCACCTCCCGGAGCTGCCCACCCTCGTGCTGTCGATGCACGACGAGGACCTGTACGCGGAGCGGGCGATCCGGGCCGGGGCCAACGGCTACCTGATGAAGCACGAGGCGGCGGACAACGTCGTCGACGCGGTGATGCGCGTCCTCAAGGGGGAGCTGGTGATGAGCCGCCGGCTGTCCGAGGCGCTGCTCCGGCGGGCGCTCCAGGGCAAGGGCGACGAGCGGCCGACCTCTCCGCTGGACGTGCTGTCCGACCGGGAGCTCGAGGTCTTCGAGCACATCGGGCGCGGCCTCGGGACCCGCGAGATCGCCGAGACGTTGCACATCTCGGTCAAGACGGTGGAGACCCACAAGGCCAACATCAAGCAGAAGCTGGACCTCCGCGGCGCGACCGATCTGCTCCGGGCCGCGGTTTCCTGGGTGGGACAGCTGGACTGAAGCGTTATAGTCGTCCGCAGTCACTTCCCCCGCGACCGGGGGCCTGACTGGAGAGCCCGGTGACGGCACGCCAATCCCTCAAGAGCCTCGGCCCTGCGTCCGCGACGCAGGCGCCCGTGCAGCGCGCGCCGGCGCCCGGGGCGGACACGTCGGTCCGCGGCCGCTCGTCCCAGTTCGACCGTCAGCACGCGGCGGTCCGGGTGGGCGACGGCCCCGGCGTCCAGTTCGACGAGGACGAGGCCGCCGCGCGCGAGGAGAAGCTCGGCGGCGAGACGGCCCGGATCAACACGAAGTCGGGCAACCTCCACCTCCGCGACGCCCCCTCGATGGACGGGAAGATCATCGACAAGTTCGGTCGCGGCACCGTCGTCACGCGCCACAAGAAGAAGGGCGAGTGGATCGAGGTCAAGGTGTGGTCCGGCAACGGCGGCAAGGCCGGCTGGATGCACGGCGAGTACCTCGCGGTGGAGCCGGGGCTGACGCTGGAGGACGAGGGCGACAAGAAGGGCCAGCCCAAGGACTACGAGTACGCCGAGGTGACGGGCAAGGCCTTCCACGGCAAGCCGTCGGCGGGGGAGGCGGCGCAGGGCGCGATCGGCGACTGCTACCTCATCGCCGCGATGGGCGCGCTGGCGTCGACGGCCGGGGGGCAGAAGAAGCTGATGGAGATGGTCCACCCCCACGGCCCGTCCGCCGAGTACACGGTGACCTTCCACGAGGAGCAGTGGGACGGCAGCTACAAGCCGGCGAAGGTGAAGGTGTCGGCGTGGATGCCGGTGTCGGGGGGCAACCTGAAGTACGCGCTGATGGGGAAGCCCGCCGCGAACCTCGAGAAGGTGCCGCTGTGGCCCGCGATCATCGAGAAGGCGTACGCCCAGTGGAAGGGCGGCTACGAGGCGATCGGCGGCGGCGGCTCCCCCGGCGGCGCGATGTCGGAGATGGCGGGCGTCGATGTCACGAACAAGTCGGTCTCCTGGTTCAAGACGGACAAGGAGCTGACGGACGCGATCAAGGACAACATCGACAAGGGCCGGTCGATGACGGCGGCGACGTTCAGCAAGGTCGGCCACACCAAGGAGTCGGCGTTCAGCGGCAGCGGCAAGGGGCCGTTCAGCGCGACGCTGTCGAACGTGGTCGCCGAGCGGTCGGTCAAGATCACCGACAAGGAGGGCGCGGCGCCCGCGGTCGGGGACGACGGCAAGGGGAAGCTGACGGGCAAGGACGTCGAGGGGACGGTCGACTACAAGAAGGGCAAGTTCAGCCTCACCTACAAGGGCGACAAGGCGCCGGCCGAGGCGAAGGACCTGCTGCTGGAGTGCCAGGTCAAGTACTGGCTCAACCGGAGCCCCGACATCGTCGGCAACCACGCCTACGTGGTGAAGGGCGCGACCGACGACGCCATCGACCTGCACAACCCGTGGGGCAAGTACCACCCCGGCAAGGTCGACCTGAAGACGTTCCGCAAGACGTACCAGTCGTTCGCGTCCACGGCGGCGCTGGGATCGGGCGACGCCTGACGTGACGCGGACGTCCCCGGCGATCGTCGCAGCGGTCGCGCTCTCGCTCCTCGCCTGCCGGGGATCCGCGCAAGAACCGAAGAAGGAGGAGGCGCCGCCGGTGTCGGACTCGGACTGCAACATCCTCGGCGACCCCGCCACGCCGCTCCACCAGACCCTGGCCGCGGCCACGGACGGCGCGATCGTCTGCCTCCCCCCGGGGACGTACGCGGGCAGCCACCTGATCTCGCGATCGGTGACGCTGCGGGCGACCGGCGAGGGCGTCGTGCTCGACGCCGGCGGCGAGGGGCCCGTGCTCGCCGTGCAGGACGACGGGCTGCTCGTCGTGCTCGAGGGGCTCACCCTGACCGGCGGCTCGTGGGAGGCCGGCGGGGGGCTGACCCTGGAGGGGCGGAGCGA
Organism: uncultured Rickettsiales bacterium; assembly: GCA_964344575.1. Taxonomy (GTDB): domain Bacteria; phylum Myxococcota_A; class UBA796; order UBA9615; family UBA9615; genus JAAESI01. The sequence continues at coordinate 7,834 of CAYFOA010000040.1, forward strand.
GGTCCGGCTGCTCGGCTGCACCGTGCGCGGCAACCGGACCGGCGACTACGGCGGCGGCGCGCTCTTCGCGCGGCGGGGCAAGGTGGTCGTGCGGGACTCGGTGCTGGAGTCCAACCAGGGGAAGTGGGGCGGCGCCATCCTCGCCGACACCGTCTCGCGGTGGGAGATCGAGGGGACGACGATCCGCGGCAACACGGGCACGCGGGGGGGCGGGATCGCGATCCGGGACGGCGCGCAGGTCGCGATCTCGGGCGGCTCCATCGAGGGGAACACGGCGACCGACGCGGACGGCGCCGCGATCTTCGTCGCCGGCACGACGACCCGCGGCCCGACGCTCGCGATCACGGGGACGACGATCGACGCCGGCGTCCACGACGCGATGGGCAACGCGACGATCGCGCGCGACTGAGCCGGACGCGCGGGCGAGGGCTCGTGTCGCCGCTACTCCTCGTCGCAGAAGCGGATGTTGACGACGCCGGTCCGGTGGTCGCCGGGGGCGCGGCCCGGCTCGGGGACCTCGACGAAGCACGACCGCATCTCGCCACCCGTGAACGTCAGCCGGGTGTAGCCGTAGTGGGGGGCGCCGTTGCCCTGGGTCGCGCCGAGGGTGCCGGACAGGATCTCGTGGAGCTCGCGGTCGCCCACCTTGACGTGCGGGTACTCGCGCCAGTTGTGGTAGTGCCCCGCGATCAGCAGGTCGGCGTCGTGCCGGACGAGCTCGCTCATCAGCGTCCACGCCACCGGCTCGTCCCGCCAGCCGTTCCCCGTCCGCCCCGACCACGCGGGGTAGTGGGTGCCCGCGATCAGGAAGTCGTCGTCGCCGCGCTCGAGCAGCTCGCCGAGGCGCGCCTGGATGGACTCGGCGAGGTCGGCGTTGCCCGTGTCGAAGAGCGCGACGCGCGTGCGGCAGGCGTCGAAGGCGTGGTTGCCGGGGCCGTAGATGCGATTGAAGAGGGCGAGCTCGTCGCCGTGGACGTCGTGGTTGCCGGGGGTCACCGCCACGGGGACGGGGCTGCGGCGGAGGATCGACTCGACGAGGCGGAGCTCGTCCTCGGCGGGATCCTCCGCGAGGTCGCCGAGGAGGAGGAGGCCGAGGAGCGGGGCGCCCGCGTCGTCGGCCTCGTCGTGCATCGCCTCGAGGACCCGCTCGAACTGGGTGGGGCCGGTCTGGACGTCGCCGGCGGCGAGGATGACGTAGTCGTCGGGGCAGGGCCGCACGCCGCGGACCCAGACGAGGTCTCCGGCGAGGGGGACCTCCAGCGTTCGCCCGATGCCGCCGGCGTCGTGCGGGACCTCGGCGTCGTCGATCGTGACGACCGTCTCCGCGGCGACGTTGTCCAGGTGGAGCGTCACGCTCGTCGCCCCGCTTTCCCGGGGGTCGACGGTGAAGGCGAAGTCGGTGAGGCCGGCCGGGCGGGCCTTGACCGCGCCGCCGAACGCCGGCTCGAACACGCCCGTGGCGTCCCAGGAGGCGGGGTCGGTCTCGTCGGGCTGCTGGAACCGGAGCTCGACGCCGGACGAGGTCACCAGCCGGGCGTAGTGGTGCTCGGCGGCGACGCGGCACTGGGACACGTCGTACTCGCCGAAGCCGCACTCGGCGGCGGTGCAGCCGGCGGTGGTGAGGGCCGCGGTCGCGGTCAGCGCCGCCGCCGCGAGCAGCGCGCGGATCGTGGTCATCGGTCCCTCCGGAGGGTGGGCGCCACCAGCGCCAGCTCGACGAACGGCCCGCCCCCGACGCCGAGGATCATCCCCGCGGTCAGCTGCGCCGCGACGGGCGAGCCGAGGCGGCGGAGGCGGAGGTCGAAGGAGACCTCGATCGGGCCGAAGAAGCCGACGACGGCGCCGAAGTCGAAGCCCTGCCCGTCGAGGTTGTTGTGGACGTAGCCGAGGTTGATGCGGCCGGCGACGTGGGTCTTCATGCCGTCTTCGGGGGTGAAGGGGATGTCGAGCTGGTACCAGGCCTCGGCGAGGAAGCTGCCGAAGTTGGGCGTCCCGTGACGGAGGCGGGTGCTGCCGGGGTCGGTGAACGCGATGGCGTCGATGCGCGGCCCCAGCCAGAGGGTGAAGCGCTGGCGGGGGGAGAGGTGCCAGCGGAGCCCGAACGTGGCGACGTACAGCGCGTGGTGCTCGATCGCCTGGTGGTCGGCGGCGCCCGGCTGGAGGACGCGGCGGCGGAGCTCCCAGCGGGGGCGGTAGCGGAGCTCGACCCGGCCCATGTAGGTGCGGGCGGGGGCGAGCGCGGGGTAGGGGAGCTTGAGGCTCAGCTCGGCGCCCGCGGACAGCTTCATCGACCACGTCCGGAGGACCACCGGGAAGGTCGCGTCCTGGCCCTCGATCGCGGCGACGTGCTGCGGTCGGGGGTCGACGTGCTGGGCCGCTCCGAGGCCCGTGGAGAAGCCGACGTGGGGGCGGATCGTGGCGATCCCGTCGAGCTCGAAGGTGGGATCGAGGGCGACGCGGACGCCGTAGGGGGCGAGCTCGTCGAGGGTGGACGTGCCGTGGGGGCTGAGGCCGAAGGTCAGCGTGGGGGTGGACGGCCGGTCGGGGACGGTGAGCTCGCCGCGGGGGGCGAGGCGTCCCGCGATGGCGCCGATGCCCGCGCCGGCCAGGCCGATCGCGCCGAGGCCCATCATCTGGGTGAACGGCTCGCCGCTGCGGAGGGAGTCGCCGGCGGTGAGGTAGACGAGGCCGCCGATCCCCGCGCCGGCGAGGGAGCCGGCGGCGAGGACGCCGCGGCCGGCGGCGGGGTGGATGCAGAACGCCTCGCCCTCGACGCAGCAGCGGCCGAACGAGGGGCAGGCGTCCTTCGGGGGGGCGGTGGGGTCCTCGACGGGGCCGGCGGCGGACAGCAGCGCGGCCGCCAGCGCGGCGGCGCAAAGGGCAATGCTCCGTTCCAGACACCAACGAGAACGACCTGATTTCAGGTGCTTGGAAGGCGCTAATTCGCAATTCGTCGATCCAGACACCGCGCTACTCGGCTCGGACGAAGAGGGCGCCGGTCTGGATCCAGAGGATCTCCTCGCCGGCGTATTCGGCGGCGACTTCGCCGAGGTAGGGCTCGAGGTGGAGGGGGGTGATCCAGACCTCGACGCGGTACACGCCGGGGTCGGAGGCGGCGACGTCGATCGCGCCTTCGGACCACTCCTGGACGAGGTGCCGGCCGTCGGCGTCCGCGCGGTACAGGAGGCCGCGGAGCTCGGGGTCGGACGCGCCTCGGGGGGCCGCCGGGTCGAGGGTGGGGAGCTGGGCCTGGAGGCGGGACCCGACCGGGACCTCGTCGCCGATCTCGCCCGCGTCGCTCCGGAAGTCGAAGTCCAGCGGGGTCCCGAACACCTCGAAGACCGCGTGGTTGTTGGCCCGCAGGAGCGCCTCGCGGGCGGACTCCGGGGACAGCGGCGGCTCGACGCGGAGGCGGTTGTTGAACCAGCGGATCGTGCGCCGGTAGCTGTCCCCCCGCTCGCCGTCGGCCAGAGGGATGTCGAACACGTTCTGGTGCGCGTCCGTCCCCGCCGTCATGCCGATGCGCTGCGTCTGGCCCAGCGCCTCGAAGACGTCCTCGGCGATCGGGTTGGGGGCGAGGAAGCCCAGCGGCGCGAGGTCCGGCTCGGGCGGGTCCTCGATGCCGTTCGGCTCGGGGAAGAAGAAGGGCGCGACGTCGCCGAGGTAGCCGAACGGCTCCAGCCCCATGAGCTCCCGGTTGTCGGGGTCGAGGTTGGCGTGGAGCTGGTACATCTCGACGCCGTCCAGCCCCAGGGGAGCCAGCTCCTCGACCGTCCGCTCCTCCGTGTGGGCGTGCCACACGACCGCCCCCGCCTCGCGCAGGAGGGCGACGTTCTCGGGGGTCCGGTGGTTCGCCGCGCCGTCCACGTCGGCCTCCAGCCCGAGCGGCATGAGGTCGTCCTCCAGGCCGGGGAGCATGAGCGTCCGGTGGCCGTCGTCGCAGGCGAGCCAGGCCCCGATCGCGTCGCCGGCGTCGTTGATGAGGACCTCGTCGTCGTCGCGGTTGAGGAGGCGCTCGGCGAGCGGCACCTCCTCGGCGTGGGTGGGGTGGTCGGTGAGCATCGCGAGGTCGGTCCGCGTGGTGCACAGGGCGAAGCGGAGGTCGTATAGGCACTCCTCGTCGGGGACGCCGCCGGGCTGGGGGTCGCCGTCGCACGCGTCGTGGCTCCAGTGGCTGTGGAGGTGGACGATCGCCCGGATCTCGCGCAGGCCGCGGACGCTGCGGGAGAGCTCGGGCGGGCCCGCCGTCCACGCCATCGGCTCGAACGGGGTCGGCGGCTCGGGCTCGGGGGTGGGGCAGGCGAGGACGAACGGGAGGATCAGAAGTCCCGTCGTCCGACCCAGGGCGCGAGGAGGCAGAACAGGCACAGCGCGATGTTGGCAGCCGCCCAGGGTCCGCGCCAGGGCGACGGCCGCCACGCGATCGAGACGTCCTGGACGCCCTCGGACGGCAGCGGGACGCCCAGCCAGCCGGGGGCGAGCATCCCGAACCCGGCAGGGGCGCCACCGATCTCGACCGTCCACCGGGGGTGCCAGCTGACGGGGACGAGGAGCCACGCGGGGCGCTGGTCGACGCGGACGCGGACGCGGAGGGCGCCGTCGCCGGAGCCGGACTCGAGCACCTCGCCGAGGCCCTCGGCGGCGGGGAGGCCGGCGAGCGCCGAGGCGTCCCGGGACTCGATCGCGACGGTGGCCCGGTACGGCGCGGCGGGGGCCTGTCCGCGGGGGGCGAGGACGGGGTGCTGGCCGCGGGCGTGGAGGCCGTCGCTGAACCACCGGACCGCGAACCCCTGGAGGTCGGAGCCGGCCGCGGTGGCCTTGAGATCGGCGCGGACGAGGCGCGGGCCGAGCGGCGCGGACGGGCCGTCGGGGAGGACGTGGGAGACCCCCGCGGCGACGAGGTCGGCCTCGGTGAGGGGCGCGCCGCCGGCCGCGGTCTGGGTCCAGTACAGCGCGAAGTCGTGGACGAAGCTGTAGTGGTACAGCGGCCGCCCGAAGGTCTCGACGCCGTGGCGCCGGAGCCAGCTCAGCCGCGTCGTCCCCCCCAGCACGGTGTCCTCGGGCCCCCACGCGACCCGCCCCCCGGCGGCGCGCGCCTCCTCGAGGACGAGGTCCAGCGCCGGCTCGATCTGCCGGAAGGAGGCCTCGGTGTCGCGCCGCTGGGCCCGGTCGGCGAGCAGCGAGGGGGCGTACGTCGTCGCCGCGAGGACCACGACGAGGACGCCCGCGGCGGCGGGGAGGCGGGGGTCCCAGCGGTCCGCCAGCCGCTCCTCGAGGAGGTCCCGGAGCAGCGGCCCGGCGACGGCGGCGGCGGCCCCGAGGAGCCAGGGGGCGAGGAGGTGGAGGCCGAGGAGGTAGCGGTGGTCGTGGAACCGGCCGAGGAGGGGGAGGGACGAGACCCAGTCGCCCCACGTGGCGCGGCCGAAGAGGAGGACGACCGACGCCGCGAGGGCGACCGCCAGCGCTCGCTCCATCGGCTCCCGATCGCGCCACGTCGCCCCGATCGCGGCGATCCCCGCGAGCAGCGCCAGCGACCACACGAGCCCCAGGTAGTGGCCGCCGAGGAGCCGTCCGAGGACCTTCACCATGCCGACGGAGTCCCGCCGCTCCCCGACGAGCTCGAGGAGGGTCGCGTTGGTCGCCCCGAGGTCCGCGGCGAAGGGGATCAGGAAGCCCAGCGACAGGACGGCGGCGATCGCCCCGGCGGCGGCGAAGCGGGCGAGGCGGCGCGGCAGCTCGGCGGGCGGCCCCAGGGCGAGGGTCGCGACGAAGGCCGCGATGGCGACGACGTACCCCGCCGGCAGCGAGCTCCGGACGACGAGCGAGACGAGGACGCCGGCGAGCAGCAGGCGCGACCGGAGCCGCATCCGGGACAGCCCCGCCCCGTCGTGCTCCGCGCACGCGACCCACGCGGGGAACGCGAGCGCGGCGAACGCCATCCCCCAGAGCTGGCCGTACAGCCCGTGGCCGCCGAAGCCGTAGCCGAGGGGGGTGTGGCCGAAGCCGTCGAGGGACCGGGCGGTGGCGACGACGAGGGCGGCGACGGCGGCTCCGTCGCGCGGCAGGCCGAGCCACCGTCCCCCGACGAACACGAGCAGCGGGAGCAGCGCGACGAGGACGAAGTTGGCCCCCGCGAGCGCCGCGAAGCCGTCGACGCTGAACACGTTGGCCGCGACCGCCGTCCACTGATGGGGGAGGTGAGGGTAGTGATGGAAGAGCGGGTAGCCGCCGTTGAGCTCGGGGAACCAGGGGTCCTGGAAGGCGGTCCAGCCGTCGTGGACGATGACGTCCTTCGCCCGGTCGACCATCTGGCCGTGGAGGAGGTAGTCGTTGGCGGGGGGGTCGATCTTCGACGCGGACCACGCCGCGAACAGGTTGACGGTGAGCGCGGCCCCGAGCAGGAGCACCGTCAGTCGCCGCGCGTCCATCCGCCGACGATCCTATCCTCTGGCGCGATGCGACCGTGGTTCCTGCCCCTGCTCTTCTTCGCCGTCAGCTGCTACCCGTACCTGTCGCCTCAGGACCGCGTGATCGGCGCGGCGGACGCGTACCTGGGGGCGGCGGCGCCGTCGGGGGCGGCCCCCGGCGAGCGGCTGGTCGACTTCCCGGTGCCTCCCTTCCGCCTCTGGGGGCTGGACTTCGAGGAGGAGATGCTCTTCGAGTTCGCGGACCACGAGACGTACGCGATGGTCGAGGTGACGCGCATCCGGGCGCGCGGGCAGGAGGAGTGGTTCGCGCTGGTCAGCGAGGTCACGGGCCTGCAGCACGTCGTCGTGGGGACGGAGCGGGCGGCGAAGATGGCGGCGACGTTCCCGGCGCCGGTCCACGACGGCCGCCTCCGCGTGATCCGCGTCGCGTCGGACACGCACGTCGAGTACGTCACCGCGTTCCACCTCCCGAACGGCGAGCTGGTGCAGGCGACGATGACGAGCAAGCTGCACGGCGAGCCGCCGCCGAAGCGGAACGGCAACGCGATGAACCACAGCGCCGACCGGGTGCTCGCGGTGCTGGACCTCGAGGAATACAACTGGGCGACGCCGGAGGTGTTCGTCGAGGGGGAGCGGGCGCCGGTGCGGCTGCTGGCGCCGTTCCTGCCGTTCAGCTGGCGGCTGGAGCAGACGGCGGGGGGGATCTCCTGGGGCGGGCTGAACGTGACGGCGGACGCGATCGCGATCGACGACGTGGCGCAGGCGATCCCGCTGTCGGTGGAGCGGCGCGGGGACGACGTCCGGCTGACGGCGGAGGACGCGGTGATCGACCAGATCTGGACGTTCCGCGAGCAGGGGAGCGGCCTGGAGCTGGTCTCGGCGGCGGTCCGCCACGGCCACGTCCCCGTGTTCGACGTCCGCTTCAACCCGGCCCTGCCGGACCTCCGGCAGCTCCCCGACGGCGAGTACGTCTCCCGGATGGTGGCGGGCAGCGGGGGGCATGACGGCTACATGATCGGCGAGGTCCGGGTCCACGCCGAAGACGGCAAGGCGGTGGTCGACGTCCTCCCCGCGCACCCCTTCTGGGCGTGCGAGCGCCCCATCCGGACGCGCATCCAGCACCACGACGACAAGGTCCGCCTCCGCGCCGAGGTGACCCCCCGGCTGGCCGCCGGAGGCGCCGGCCGCGACGCCTGCTTCGACCTGGATCGGCAGCGCGAAGACGAGCGCTGAGTCGGCCTAGGAGCCGGGGGTCTGGACGAGGTCCTTGGGGCCGACGTCGGCGTCGTCGGCGGACTCCGGGGCGTAGGGCGGGGTCGTCAGGGACGACGGGTCCACGACGCCCATCTCCGACGGCCAGCCCATGCCGGGGACACGGTGCGACGGGTCGAACCGGCCGGCCGCGGACAGCGTCGACTGCGGCCACGTGCACGCCCGCAGGAGCCCCTCGTTGGCCTCCGCGCCGCCGCCGGACCGCTCCAGGCCCGCGTTGGGGTAGCGCGCCGAGGCGACGATCGTCCCCCGGTTCCAGTTCACCGCCCCCGCCCGGAGCATCGCCGCGAGCTGCTCGAACCGGACCTGGGACTCGGTGAACACCGCCGCCGCGAGCCCGTACGGGTGCGCGTTGTAGAGCCGCGCCGCCGTCTCCGCGTCGTCCACCAGCGCCGCGAGCAGGAAGGGGCCGTCGATCTCCTCGGGGAGCGCCACCTTGGGGGGGACCTGGCCGCCGTCGATGAGCGCGATGGCGGGGCTGACGTAGCACTGCCCGCGCCGCCGGAGGTGCGACTCGAGCTTGCTGCTGCCGCCCTCCAGGGGGAACTCCACCCCCGCCCTGGCGTAGCGGCGGAGGTCGCTGTCGAACGCGCGCTTGCGGCGGGTGTCGACCAGCGGGCCGCAGAACGACTCGTCGCTGGACGGAGGCCCGATGTTGAGCGACGCGGCGAGCGCCACCACCCGCTTCAGGAGCGGCCGCGCCACCGCCCGCTCGACGAGCACCCGGGACGTCGCGTTGGCCCGCTGGCCCGCCGTCAGGAACGCCCCCGTGACGATGTCGTAGGCGGCCCGGTCGAGGTCCGCGTCAGCGCAGACGATCGCCCACCCCTTGCCCCCGGTCTGGAGGCGCGGCTGCCGGTCGGTGGACGCCAGCTCGCCGATCGCGTCGCCCGTGGACGCCGAGCACTGCCCCACGACGAGGTCGATCCCCTCGTGCCCCACGAGCGTCGCCCCGATGGGGTCGCGCGGCCCCTGGACCATCGACAGGACGCCCGCGGGGACGCGCGCCGCGTCGAACGCCTCGGCCATCTTCTGGGACGTCAAGGGGACCTGGCTGGACGGCTTCCAGACGGCGCAGTTGCCGCCGAGGAGCACCGGCAGGAGCGTCTGCACGGGTCCGTAGACGGGGTACGGGTAGGGGGTGACGACGGCGACCACGCCCAGCGGCCGGCGGCGCAGCATCCCGGTGCCGCTGGGGTGCGGCTGGTCGGAGACGATGGCCTCGGTGGAGTCGATGAGGAGGTCGATGGCGCGGACGGTGGCGACGCACTCCAGGGTGGCCTCCCACAGCGGCTTGCCCATCTCCCGGCTGAGCATCGCGGCCAGGGCGCCCCGCCGCGCCGACAGCAGGTCCCGGAACTCGCGCGCGATCGCGATCCGGTCCGACAGCGGCCGCGTCCCCCACATCTCGGAGGACGCGCGGGCGTCCGCGACCGCCGTGTGGACGGCCTGCACCCGCCACGGGACCCGGTCCAGGAGCACGCCGGTCGCGGGGTCCGACGTCTCGAACGCCCCGTCGGCGCCTTCCCGGAAGAACGAGCCCCACAGGTAGTCCCCTGCGTGGCGGGTGATGAGGGTCGGATCCAAGCGCTCTCCCAGGCGGCCGCCGCAGATATCATGCCCGGTCCACTGCCCGCAAGGACGGGTATCCTCCGCCGTCATGCGCGCCGGACCGCTGCTCCTCTGCCTGCTCCTCGCCGCGTGCCGCCCGCCGGGCGAGGACGTCGTGCTGTGGAACGACTTCGGCTACGCGTGGGAGAACCTGAACCACCGCGTCGCGTACCTCCGGGCGGGGGCATCTCCGGCGGGCGAGGGGGAGGTCCGCGCCGAGCTGGGGATCATCGGCGGCCCCTGGAGCAGCGGCGACGTCCTCTTCGACGCGCCCAGCTACCACCTCGGCTGGACGACCGTGAACAGCCGCCACCTCGTCGCCGCGTACTACACGACCGAGCTGACGATCGGCCCGTCGGGGGTCGCCTCGGAGGCGGTGACGGTGCCGCTGTCGGACGTCCGCAAGGAGGCGTTCTACGCGGTCGGGATCGCGGGGGTGGACTTCGTCACCGACGTCCCCCAGGCGGACGACTACCCGGACGAGACGTACGACCCCGCCCACGGCTGGGTCCCCCAGGGCTTCGGCGTGGACGTGGCGCCCGGGACGCTGACGGCGGACACGCTGGAGGTGACCGTCGCGGCGCACTTCAAGCCGGGGCTGTTGGAGCGGCCGGGGGAGTTCGGGGATCGGCCCGACATGAACGCGGCGTCGCCGTTCGCGACGGTCGGCGCCACGGTCCGGTGGTACGTCCTCGCCCCGAGCAAGGCGACGTGGGCCGAGACCAGCGTCGACGTCTACGCCTACTACGAGGTGGACCCGCCCCGGACGCCGCACCCGCCCATCGACGAGGCGCTGCGGGAGGCGACGATCCAGGGCCGCCCGGGGCCGGCGGTCGGCGTCCCCGTGGTGGCGGCGTGGGACTTCGTCCTGAGCGAGTCGCTGGACGAGGAGGGGCGCTACCTGCGGGCCTTCTCGGCGGGGATCGAGTCGTGGGACTACGACGCCGAGGCGGGGACGGCGGACGTGCTCTTCGACGCCTACTGCTCGATCGAGTCCCAGCTCGAGGAGGGCGATCTCGAGGTGCGGTTCACGGCGACGGCGGGACTGCTGCAGATCGACGACGACGACGCGGTGGTGACGCCGGGGTTCGTCAGCGGGACGTCGGACGACACGGGGGAGTTCGACCGCGTCGTCGCGGTCGAGTGACCGGGGGCGGGCGATGACGCGGGTCGCGGTGGTCGTCCCCACGCGGCGGATCCCGGTGCTCGCGCCGGGGGGCGCGTCGCACCACGTCCGGGCGATCGCGGCGGGCTTCGCGGACGCGGGCTGCGAGGTCGACGTGTGGTGCCTCCGGGCGGTCCGCGAGGGCGTCCCGGCGGTCCCCCTGGACCCCCGCGTCCGGCTCCACGTCGCCCGTCGGGGGCGCCTCCCCGGCGCCCTCCGGAAGCGGAGCCGGGCGTGGGACGAGCGGGTCGACGCGCGCGCCCTCGCGAGGCAGCTGCCGCGGGCGGAGTACGACCTGATCTACGAGCGCCACGCGCTCTTCGCGACGGTCGGGGGCGACCGCGTGGTCGAGCTGAACGCCCCTTGCGCGTGGGAGGCGATCTGGTTCGAGGGGATGGCGCCCGACCCGGCGCTGCTGGAGGCGGAGGCGCGGCAGCTGCGGAGCGCGACGCGGATCGTGGCCGTCAGCGACGCCCTGCGCGACTACGCGGTCGGGTTGGGGGCCGAGCCCGACCGGGTCGCGGTCGTACCGAACGGTTCTCGTTCTCGTTCTCGTTCTCGTTCTCGTTCTCGTTCTCGTTCTCGTTCTCGTGTGTTCGGCTACGAGGGGACCTTCAAGTCCTGGCAGGGCTGCGATGTGGGGGAGTTGCCCGACGACGCGGTGCTCGACCTGTGGGGTGACGGCCCCCTCCGCGACGACGTCGTCTCCGCCGCGCGCCGCCGCGGGATCGACGTCCGCGTCCACGGCTGGGGCACGCCCGACCGCTCCTCCTGGGACGTCGCCTGGTGTCCCCGCGGCCCCTGGCCTCCGTCGCCCGTCACGTTCCCCGGCGCGGCCCCCCCGGCCCGCTACTTCAGCCCCCTCAAGGAAGCCGCCGCCGCCGCCGCCGGCCTCCCCGTGTGGTACGACGGCGCCCTCCACGCGCTCCCCCCGCCCCCCTCCTGGACCGACGTCGCCCGGACGATCCTGGCGTCGGCGGGGGTCGAACGTGCGAGACTTGCCGCCGCCGAATGACCGAGGAACTCGCCCCCGAACCGCCGACCGACCTCCTCCCCGGCTTCCCCGAGGATCCGGAGATCGACCCGTGGGCGTCGCGCATGCTCCCCCGCTTCGGATGGCCGCTGCGCGCGATCGGCCGGTTCTTCTTCGACCGCATCGACGACGAGTCCTGCGATCTCGAGCCCGTCCGCAAGGCCGCGGCGGACCACTCCGTCGTCTACGTCATGCGGACGCGGTCGCTGCTGGACTACCTCTACTTCAACCACTTCGGCCTCAAGAAGGGGCTCCCCCTGGCGCGCTTCGCCAACGGCGTGCGGACCACCCTGTGGGCGCCGATCGGGGCCGCCGTCCGCGGGATCGTGGCCCGCCTGAAGTGGCGCCGCGTCCACGGCCGGGCGTTCCCCGACCCCGTCGACAGCGGCTACCTCGGCCAGCTCGTCGAGCGCGGCGACCCCACCCTCGTCTTCCTCCGCCGCGGCCGCGCCGGCTGGTTCGCCCCCGCCGAGTCCCAGCGCGACCTCGTCGAGGTGCTCGTCGAGGCCCAGCAGCGCCGCCCCGACCCGATCGTCCTCGTCCCCCAGATCCTCATCTGGGAGCGCCAGCCCGACCGCATCAACCGCGGCCTCCTCGACGTCCTCCTCGGCGGCTCCGAGGACCCCGGCTTCGTCCGCAAGGGCCTGATCTTCCTGATGTACCACCGCCGCGCGGTCGTCCGCCTGGGCGAGCCCGTGGACCTCCAGGAGTTCATCGCCCAGCAGGAGGGCCAGTCCACCGCGCGCATCGCCAAGAAGCTCCGCTGGCTCCTCCTCGGCTACCTCTACCGCGAGCGGAAGGTCGTCAAGGGGCCCGACGTCCGCCCCCGCCGCTGGATCTTCGACCGCATCCTGTCCGAGCCCGCCGTCCAGGAGGTCATCCGCGCCGAGTCCACCGCCCAGGGGCGCGCCTACACCGCCGTCGAGAAGCGCGCCCGCCGCATCCTCGACAAGGCCGGCGCCGACTACCGGTGGGGCGCCATCATGTTCTTCCGGTCGATCATCGACGTCATCAACCGCCGCATCTACAGCGGCGTCGAGTTCGATCCCGAGGACGCGGAGCGCATCCGCAAGGCCGCCCGCAAGGGGACCGTCCTCCTCATCCCCAGCCACCGCAGCCACTTCGACTACCTGCTGCTGAGCTGGCTGCTCTTCTACCAGGGGATGATGCCGCCCCACATCGCGGCCGGCGCCAACCTCGCGTTCTTCCCCGTCGGCACGCTCTTCCGCCGCAGCGGCGCCTTCTTCATCCGCCGCTCCTTCGCCGGCGACGACCTCTACGCCACCCTCATGGCGCACTACATCCGGGCGCTGATCAGCGAGGGCTACACGCAGGAGTTCTTCATCGAGGGGGGGCGGTCCCGCAGCGGCAAGATGCTCCCCCCGAAGGTCGGCCTCCTGGGGACGTACGTCGACGCGATGGCGGACCGGATCGCCCCCGACATCCAGATCGTCCCCGTCTACATCGCCTACGAGCGGATCGTCGAGGACTACACCACCGAGCTGTCCGGCGGCGAGAAGAAGAAGGAGTCCGCCGGCGAGGTGCTCAAGGCGAGCAGCGTGCTCCGGAAGCGGTTCGGCCGCGTCTACGTCAAGACGAACGAGCCGATCTCGCTCAAGGAGTCCCTGGACACCGTCGACGGCGGCCCCTGGAAGGAGCTCGGGTTCGACGGCCGGAAGGCGTGGCTGAAGCGGCTCGGGCAGCACATCACCGCCGAGATCCAGGACGTCACCGTGGTCACGCCGTCGACGGTCGCCGCCATGGCGCTCCTCGTCCACCCCCGCCGCGGGCTGACGCGCGACCGCTTCCGCCGCCGCTGCCGGGCGATGCGCCGCTGGCTCGAGGGGCGTGACGCCCCCTTCAGCGACGCGTGGCAGTTCCCCGACGACGCGCTGGACGAGGTCCTCGAGCTGTTCGCGGGCGAGAAGTGGGTGGAGCTCCTCCCCGACCCCAGCGGCGACGAGGCCCTCGACATCATCGCCATCGGCACCGACCCCGCCGCCCGGATGGGGCTGGACTACTACAAGAACAACATCCTCTTCCACTTCGTCGCCGCCGGCTTCCTGTGCACGTCGCTGCTCCTCGGGGAGGAGCCCAAGGAGACGACCGACAAGCTGCAGCGGCGGTTCGAGTTCCTCCTCGACATGTTCAAGGAGGAGTTCATCTTCCACCCCGACATCCCGCGCGAGTACCTGCTCGAGGAGGCCGCGGACCACCTCATCCGGCACGGCGTGATCAGCCGCGACGGCGACGAGCTCGCCATCGCCGAGTGGCCCGCGGCGCGGACGATGGTGGCGACCGTGCAGAACTTCTTCGAGGCGTACTACGTGGTGCTCAAGGGGAGCACGGTCCTGCGCGACGGGCCGCTGACGGAGAAGGAGCTCGTCGAGTCGGCGATGAAGGTCGGGCGGCGGATGTTCCTGACCGAGGACGTCCGCTTCCCCGAGGCGATCAGCAAGGTCAACCTGACGAACGCCGTGCGCCACTTCCGGGGCAAGGGCGTGCTCGTCCCGTACGAGGGCGGCGACGGCCGGGACGCCCGCCTCGTGCTGGACGACGAGGCCCGCGAGCGGTACATGGGCCCGATGCGGAAGCTCTTCCACAGCGACCGGCTCCAGCCGAAGCCCGTCGAGTCCCTCTGATGGTCCTCCGGGTCACCGGCGACCACCCCCCGCGGAAGTCGGGGAAGATCGCGGTCGTCTGCGGCGGCGGCGGGCTGACCGGGGGCGTCTTCGAGGTGGGGGCGCTCAAGGCGCTGGACACGGCGCTGGGCGGCGGGGTCGTCAACTCCGCGGACACGTACGCGGGGGCGAGCGCCGGCGCGCTGGTGGCGACGATGCTGGCGGCGGGGCTGACCCCCCAGGACATGGACGACGTCATCGTCCGGGGGGCCCGCAACCGGCGCCGCCTGCCGCCGCTGAAGCGGACGTCGATCTACGGGATGGACCTCGGCATGTGGCTGCTCGCGGCGGGGCGGCTGCCGCTGGCGATGACGCGGAACTTCGCGGCGTCGCTGATGCCGGGCGACGCGGCCCGCCCCGTGGACGCCTTCTTCGACGCGCTGGGGATGCTCCCGCCGGGGCTGTTCACGAACGAGCCGCTGGCGGAGTTCGTCGACACGGTGCTGCGCCGGCTGGGGCTCCCGACGTCGTTCGAGGCGTTCGCCAAGGACCTCCTCATCACGGCGGTGAACATCGACACGGGCCACCGGGTGGTGTTCGGCCAGGCGGGGATGCGGGACGTCCCCATCGGCAAGGCGGTGCAGGCGAGCGCGGCGCTGCCGTTGCTGTTCCGGCCGGTCCGGATCGACGACCAGGACTTCGTGGACGGCGGCATCGAGCGGAACCTGCCGGTGGACGCGGTGGTCGAGCACGGGGCGTCGCTGGTCATCGCGGTCAACCCCCTCGTCCCGGTCGTCAACGACCCCCGCTCGGCGGACGGCGCCATCGTCGGGGGCGGCCGGTACCTCAGCGAGCGGGGGCTCCCGGCGATCCTCGACCAGGTCTTCCGGATGCTGATCCGGAGCCAGGTCGTGTACGGGCTGAAGGCGATCCGGGACCGGTTCCCGGAGGTGGACATCGTGATGATCGAGCCCGAGGCGCACGACTGGACGATGTTCAGCTACCACCCGATGCGGTACAGCGTCCGCGAGCGGATCGCGCAGCACGCGTTCGAGATGACGCGGGACCGGCTGATCCGGGACAGCGACGAGCTGACGGCGACGTTCGCCCGGCACGACCTCGACTTCGACGTCCGCCGCCTCGGCAAGCCCCGTCGCCGCGACCGGGCGCGGGTGGCGAAGGACGTCTTCCGCCGCCTGGAGCGCCTCCCCGGCCTCCGGAGCCTGGTCGCCCGCCCCGACGAGCCGCTCCCGTTCTGACCTAGCCGGCGGGGGTGACCCTCAGCCGCCACCACGCGCGGCCCGGATCGCGGGACGTCGCGGACACGTCGACCTCGTCGCCGAGGCGGGGGCGGACCTTCCCGAGCTCGGCGCGGTCGGCCTTGACGTCCAGCGGGGGGTCGTCCAGCGAGACGTAGACGCGGGTGGGGGTGACGCCGACGACGGTGCCCCGGTGGGGTCCCGCGGACGCCTCGAAGAGCGCGTCGATCGCGGCGAGGGCGGCCTCCTTGTCGAGGGCGCGCTGGAGCTCCTTGCTGCGGTTGGCGGCCTCGACGACCCGCTCGCGGAGGGCTTCGTCCGCGGCGATGTCGAGGTGGCCGGTGCCGTCGAGGACCTCGTAGGCCTCGGCGTGGAGGAAGACGCCGACGACCTCGCGCATCGGCGCGCTGAAGCGGGCGTAGACGTCGGCCCCGACGCCGTAGTGGGCGCCGGCGTTCACGTCGTAGGTCGAGCGGAAGTTGAGGACGATGGCCTGCCGGTGGATGGCCTGGGAGAGGCGGTCGTCGGGGAGGCGGTCGAGGTAGCGGGCGAGGGGCTCGTCGGTCCGCCAGGGGCGCCCGGCGCCGGAGACCATGCCGCGGAAGCGGTCGAGGCGGGCCTGCGAGGGGGGCGGGTGGACGCGGTAGACGGGGTGGGCCCCGGCGTCGGCGCCGGCGCGCTGGAGGAAGCGGGCCCCCTCGGTGTTGCACAGGAGGCTGAGCTGCTCGTTGTCGTCCTCGCAGGCGAAGCGGGGTCCGCGGCGGCGGCGGAAGCGGACGACCTCGCGCTCGGCGCTGAGCTCGCGGCGGAGGCGGCCGACGGCGCGGAGGCCGTCCAGGGAGCGGGCGATCCCGTCGTCGATCCGGGAGACGGAGACGCCGTCGCCGTGGGCGTCGACCTCCTCGAAGGAGAGCTTGGCGCGGGACCGGACGCGGGCGCGGAAGATCTCGGTCCGGCGGACGGTGCCGGCCTTCTCGAGGCGGACGTCCATGACCAGGGCGCGCCGGTCGACGCCCTCGTTGAGGGAGACGAGCCCCTCGCAGAGCGATCGCGGGAGCATGGGGATGGACCGGTCCGGGAGGTAGTAGGACGCCCCCCGCGCGAGCGCCTCGTCCCACAGGGCGGACCCGACGGGGACGAAGTGCGCGGCGTCGGCGAGGGCATACCGAACCCGCCACCCGACCCCGGCGCGGGCGACGTGCAGCGCCTGGTCGAGGTCGCGGGTGGAGGCGGCGTCGACGGTGACGAAGGGGACCCCGCTCAGGTCGCGGCAGCCGTCGAACGTCAGCCACGCGGCGGCCGCCTCGGCGAGCGCGGCGGCGGAGTGCTCCTCGGCCGGCAGGTCCTTCCCCACGGGCGGGGAGGATAGCGCCGGCCTAGAACGGCTTCCGGTCGACGGAGCGGACGATCTTCGGGACGAAGTCCTCCCGCAGCGGCGCCAGCTCGAGGTCCTCGGCCTTCTGCCGCGACAGGATGTAGGCGACCTTCGGACGGGGCACCTCGACGGTGATCGTCGTCCCCCACTCCGGTTCGGGAGGCGGGGGCTCCTGCGCGAACGCGAGGACCGGGCAGAGCAGGGCGGCGAGGAGGAGCGTCCGGGTCATGCCGAGACGACTCGCACGCACGCTCCGATCTTCAAGACGCCGGGTTGGCCCCGTTTGTCAAGGATTTGTGAAATGCGCCGACTCGCGCCCTCGTACTCCCCGGCAAGCAAGGGAGGTGTCCATGGACATCCTGAAGCGGCTGCACGACGACGAATCCGGCCAGGCCCTGACCGAGTACGTCGTCATCATCTGCAGCATCGCGCTGGTGTCGATCAACGTGATCAACATCATCGCCGAACGCCTGCAAGGGCTGTTCGAGGGGGCCTACGACGGCCTCGACATCGTGACGACGAACCTGGACTAGGGCCTACGCTCCAGCCTCCATCGGCACGATCCCCACGCGGACGCCCTCCAGCTCGCTGGGGGCGTTCGCCTGTTCGAAGCGGAGCTCCTCGCACCGCCCGATCGCCTGCAGCGTCAGCGCCAGCGTCTCGACCTGCTCCGCCAGCGCGGGGGCGGCGTCGGAGGTGTCCACCTGGACCGCCGCCAGGCGCTTCGTCTGCGAGATCCGCGACTCCGTCCTCAGCGTCCGGACCGCCCGCAGGATCCCCAGCACCACGTCCATCTCCGCCACGCTCGTGGGCAGCTCCGCGTCGTGCGCCGGCCAGCTCGTCACGTGCAGCGAGACCGCGTCTTCGTACGGCCCGTAGATCCGCTGCCACAGCCCCTCCGTCACGAACGGGATGAACGGCGCGTACAGCGCCAGCAACGTCCGCAGCGCCTCCCACAGCGTCGCCCGCGCGCTCGCCCGCGCCGCCTCCGGGTAGCGGTCCGGGTTCCAGAACCGGTCCTTCACCATCTCCAGGTAGTTGTCCGTGAACGTCCCCCAGAAGAACCGGTCGATCGCCTCCCGGGCCGGCGCGTAGTTGTACGAGTCGAACGCCTCCTTCACCGCCGGGAGGATGGCGTTCAGCTCGCTCAGCAGCCACCGGTCCTCCGGCGTCCGATCGGCGTACGCGGGCCGATCCGCCCTCGGGTCGAACCCCTCGAGCTGCATCAGCGCGAACCGCGCCGCGTTCCACAGCTTCACCACCAGCTTCCGCCCCGCCCGGACGTCCTTCTCGTTGAACCGCGTGTCGTTCCCGAGCTGGCTCCCCGCCGCCCAGTAGCGGAGCGCGTCGGCGCCGTACTTCCGGACCACCGCGTACGGCTCGTACCGGTTGTACCCCTCCTTGTCCGTGTGCCGCTCCAGGTCCCGCTTGCTGATCTTCTTGCCCTGCTCGTTCAGCCCCCACCCGCTGATCATCACGTCCCGCCACGGGATCGTGGCCTCGTGCAGGTGGCTCTTGACCGTCGTGTAGAACAGCCACGTCCGGATGATCTCGAACGCCTGCACCCGCACCGTCATCGGGTGCAGCGACATCTCCCCGTCCCGCCCCGGCGACCCCGCCCAGTTCGCGTTGATCAGCGGCGTCAGGCTCGACGTCATCCACGTGTCCATCACGTCGGGCTCGCCGATCCAGTGCGTGTCGCCGCACTCGGGGCACGCCTGGATCGGGCAGGTGTCCTCCAGCGGGTCCACCGGCAGCGTCGCCTCGTCCGCCAGCGCCACGAACCCGCACGCGTCGTTGCCGCAGAACCAGACCGGGATGGGGACGCCGTAGAAGCGCTGCCGGCTGATGTTCCAGTCGTACTTCAGCCCCTCGATCCAGTGGTCGAGCCGGACCTTCATGTGGGGGGGGTGCCACCGGAGCTGCGCGCTCCGCTCCAGCAGCTCGTCCTTCATGTCGAGCACGCGGATGAACCACTGCGGCGCCATGTTCCACTCGACCGGGACCTCGCTCCGGTCCGAGATCGACACCGCCTGCTCGACCACCTGCGCGCCGCGGTACAGCTCCGCCGCCTTGATGTCCTTGACGATCTGCTTCCGGACCGCGCTCGCCGGCTTGCCCACGTAGGCCTCCCCCGCGAGCTCGTTCATCAGGCCGTCCTTGCCGATGACCAGCCGGGTCGCGAGCTTGTCCCGCTTCCACTTCTTGACGTCCTCGCCGTCGCCGAACGTGCAGACCATCATCAGGCCCGTGCCGAAGTCGAGCTTGACCTCGGGGTCCGTCAGGATCGGCACCGTCCGGTCCGTCAGCGGGACGATCGCCTCGCCGCCGGCGAGGTCCGTGTAGCGCTCGTCCGACGGGTGGCAGTACAGCGCCACGCAGGCCGGGATCAGCTCCGGGCGCGTCGTCGAGATGACGAGGTCCGACCCGTCCGACGCCCGGAACGCGATGTCGTGCAGCTGACCGCGCCGCTCCAGCGTGTCCAGGTCCGCCTGCGCGAGCGCCGTCTCGAAGTGCGTGTCCCACAGCACCGGCTCGTCGCTGCGGTAGATGCGCCCCTTGCGGAAGAGGTCCAGGAACGACAGCTGCGCCGAGCGGCGGCAGTGCTCGTCGATCGTCGAGTACCGCTGCCGCCAGTCCACGCTCAGCCCGAGCGCCCGCCACAGCTCCTCGTAGATCTTCGCCCCCTTGCGCGTCTCCTCGAGGCAGAGCGCCCGGAACTCCGCCCGCGTCGTCTTCTTCTTGTTGATCTTGTACGTCTTCTCGACGAACCGCTCCGTGGGCAGGCCGTTGTCGTCGAACCCCATCGGGTAGTAGACGCGCTTGCCGTTCATCCGGTGGTAGCGGATGACGAACTCCGCCTGCGCGTAGCTCATCGCGTGGCCGACGTGGAGGTGCGCGGCGCTGACGTACGGGGGCGGGGTGTCGACGCTGAAGAGCTCGCCGTCGCCGTCCTTGTCGTACCTGTAGATGCCCGACTCCTCCCAGAGGGTCCGGCACTCCTCCTCGATCGCCGCCGCGTCGAAGTCCTTGTCCAGCTCGATGTCGATCCGTCCGCTCATGGAGCGGCGTGCTACACGACCGGCGCGGTCCCGGCAAGCGTCGAGGTGTCTTGTAGCGCCTCCTTCTGCTCGACCCGCACGCGCGCGAGGTGCGCGACCGTGGCCACCAGCTCCTCGACCTGGCTCTTGCTGTAGCGGCTCGCCTCGTTGAGGCTGGCGAGGGCGAAGAGCAGGAACAGCACGACGACGTAGGGCACCGCCGCCGCCGGCACCGCGGGGGACGGGGCCGCCGTCGACGCCCCCACCGCCACCGCCCACAGCAGCGACGCGAACGCGACCGAGTCGTACGTCGCGGCGAGCACCCAGTAGCGCTGCAGCAGCCGGTAGCTCTCCTTGAGCTCGGGCCGCTCCCGGACCTCCGCCCAGAGCCGCTGGTAGACGCGCCGCCGGACCTTCCCGTCGTCGAGGTAGGGGGCGACGATGGGGTCCTCCTCGAGCCGGTGGTCGCGGACCGCGCAGTCCAGCCGCTCCGCGAACGGCGCGGTGTAGTCCTCCCCCTGCATCCACGCCGGGAACCGCTTCACCACCGGCCGCCGCAGCGTCCGCCCCACGGCGAAGGCGCCCAGGCCGAGGACGTAGACGAGGAGGACCGCGACGACCAGGTCCACCAGGCTCCCGGGGGTGCCGGGGAAGGGGACGCCGAAGCTCTTCGCCGCGATCGCCAGCGCCCCCGCGCTGAGCCCGCCGCCGACGAAGAAGGAGAGGTCCAGCAGCTCGAAGAAGTCGGCGATCCGCTTGAGGATCGCGGCCAGTGCCTCGGTCGCCCCGGTAATCACGGCGCGACATTACGCTAGATTCCGGCCGTGCGCGTCGCCCCGCTGGTCCTCCTCGCCCTCGTCTCCTGCGTCGAGGAGCGCCCCATCTACCCCGGCGGCGACCCCGCCTGCCACGAGCAGACGCTGGTCGAGGTGCTCGCGGTCACGGACGGGGACACGGTCGTCGTCCGCTACCTGGAGGGGACGCGGGAGGGGAGCGAGGACGATGTCCGCCTCATCGGGTTCGACACCCCCGAGGTCGACCACGGCCCCGACGAGAACCACGACTGCTTCGCGCTCCCGTCGTGGCAGGCGCTGATCGACCTCGTCGAGGGGGAGCGCGCCTGGATGACGTTCGACGAGGAGTGCGCCGACGCCTTCGGCCGGTCCCTCGGCTACCTGTGGCGCGAGTCGGACGGGCTGTTCGTCAACCGCCGCATGGTCGAAGAGGGCTACGGCCGGGCGTGCCCGGTCCCCCCCAACACGACCTTCAGCGACGACTTCGCGGAGGCCGAGGCGGCGGCGATCGACGCCGACCGGGGGCGCTGGGCCGAGCCCTGCAATGGTGGTCCCGATTGCTTTGCGGGCGGACAGTAACGGACTTTCTCCTCAAGATTCGCGGCGTCGCGACGACAAGAGATCGTGAGCGGTCGGCTGGTAACAGCCCCCCCTTGCTGCCGCCCGCTCGACGCAACACCTCGCCGGGAAGCCGTGGTTGGCTTCCCGGCGAAGTGTGCTTGGGTATCCTTGCCGCGAGGATAGGGACCCCATGAAGTTCAAGCTGCTGCTGTTGACCGCCCTCCTGCTCGTTCTCCCGAGCACCGCCTCCGCCCAGCTGGAGTCGTCCCTGAACGCCCAGCGGTTCACGCCGGCGCCGAGCTACCACAGCTTCATGACCGTCGACACGGCGCGGCTACTCCCCCGGCTGGGGCTCGGGTTCGACCTGACCTTCAGCTACGCGCGCCGCCCGATCCAGATCTCCAGCTCCGAGCTGGTGCGGCAGACCGGGCTGGTGGACGGGCTGATCGGCGGCCACTTCCGGGCGGGCTTCGCGCCCGCGCCGTGGGTGGAGATCGACGTCATCTTCCCCTTCATGCAGATGACGCAGGTGGCGGGGAACATCCAGAACGTCAGCGGCAACCGGATCCACTACTCGATCGGCGATCTGCAGGTGGCGGGCCGCTTCCGGATCCTCGCCGAGGAGAAGGCGATCGGCTTCGCGGTGATCCCGTTCGTGGAGATGCCGACCGGCAACCGCGATCTCTTCGCGACGCGCGGCCACTTCAACTTCGGCCTCCGCCTGGCGCTGAGCCGCCACTTCCAGCGGGTCCACTTCGGCGTCTACGGCGGCTACCGGCTGATCCCCGGGTCGACCGAGATCAACTCGTTCGGCGTGGACGACGAGGTGATGTACGGCGCCGGCTTCGGGGTCAGCGTGGTCCCCGGAATCCTGGCCACCAACCTCGAGCTGATGGGCGCCGGGATCATCGGCCCGGCCCGCTGGCGCGCGGACGACGTGGTCGCCAAGGACGCGCTCCACAGCCCCCTGGAGATGAACCTCAACGTCCGCATCATGACCCCCGTGGGGCTGGACTTCGTGCTCGGCGGCGGCCCCGGCCTGACCCCGGCGGTGGGGACGCCGCAGTTCCGCGTCTTCTTCGGCGCGTCGTGGGCGCCCCCGGCGGAGATGGAGGACGACGATCCCGACCGCGACCGCATCCGCGGCGAGCTGGACCAGTGCCCCGAGGAGAAGGAGGACAAGGACGGGTTCGAGGACGACGACGGCTGCCCCGATCCGGACAACGACGGCGACGGGATCCTCGACGTCGACGAGCCCGAGTGCCGCGACAAGCCCGAGGACCACGACGGCTTCGAGGACGAGGACGGCTGCCCCGACGAGGACAACGACGGCGACGGCAACCCGGACAGCAGGGACGGCTGCCCGAACGACGCCGAGGACGTCGACGGGTTCGAGGACACCGACGGCTGCCCCGACCCCGACAACGACGGCGACGGCATCCTCGACGGCGACGACCTCTGCCCCGATCAGCCCGAGGAGTTCAACGACCTCAAGGACGACGACGGCTGCCCCGACGAGATCCAGACGGTCGTCACGAAGGAGAAGATCGTCATCCTCGACAAGGTCCTCTTCGACCTCGACAAGGCGACGATCAAGACCGAGTCGGACAGCATCCTGACGGCGGTGGCGAAGGTCCTGACGGACAACCCGCACATCACCAAGGTGCGGGTCGAGGGCCACACCGACGCCCGCGGCACCGACGAGCACAACCAGGAGCTGTCGGACGCGCGCGCCGCGGCGGTGGTGAAGTGGCTCGTCGACAACGGCATCGACGCGAGTCGCCTCGAGAGCAAGGGCTACGGCAGGACGCAGCTCCTCGTCGAGGGGGACACCGAGGAGGCGCACGCCAAGAACCGGCGCGTCGAGTTCAAGATCCTCGAGCAGGACTAGGGGCGCGCGCCGAAGATCGCGGTCCCCACGCGGACCATCGTCGCGCCCTCCTCGATCGCGACCTCGAAGTCGCCCGACATGCCCGTGCTGAGGTGACGGAGGCCGATCTCGTCCCTCAGCTCGCGCAGCGCGCGGTGGTCGGGGCGGGTCTGCTCGGGATCGTCGCGGAACGGGGGGATCGCCATCAGGCCGTCGATGCGGAGGCCGCCGAGGGCGCGCAGGTCGCCGGCGCGGGCGCGGAGCTCGTCCGGAGTCCAGCCCGCCTTGGTCGGCTCGCCCGCGATGTTCACCTGCAGCAGCACGGTCTCCGGCGCCCCGCGGGCCTCGGCGCGCCGGCTCAGCTCGGCCGCCAGCTTCCACCGGTCGACGGTCTGGATGCAGGCGACGCGGCCGAGGAGGAACTTGATCTTGTTCCGCTGGAGGCGGCCGACGAAGTGCCAGCGGACGCCTTGGAGGCGGGGGTCGTCGACCTTGGTCTGCCAGTCCTGTACGAACGACTCGCCGAAGGACTCCTGGCCGGCCTCGCGGACGGCGGCGACGCGGTCGGGGGGGAACGTCTTGGAGACCGCGATCAGCTCGACGTCCCCCGGATCGCGGCCGGCTCGGGCGCACGCGGCGGCGATCCGGGCGCGGACCGCGGCGAGGCCGTCCGTCACCGCCGGGGGCCGCCCTGCGCGGCGATCGCGTCGAGCACCTCGACCAGCGGCAGCCCGACGACGTTCGTGTAGGAGCCCTGGATCTCGGCGACGAGCATCACGCCGATCTCCTGGATGCCGTACGAGCCGGCCTTGTCGAGCGGCTCGCCGGTGGCGACGTACCACGCGATGAGGTCGTCGCTGAGGTGCCGGAAGGTGACGTCCGTCTCGACCGCGTCGGCGGTCATGCCGAGCGCGCCGTGGACCGCGAACCCGGTGATGACGGTGTGGGTGCGGCCGGACAGGCGCCGGAGCATGGCGCGCGCGTCGGCCTCGTCGGCGGGCTTGCCGAGCACCTCCCCGTCGAGCACGACGATGGTGTCGGCGGCGACGACGATGGCTGGCTCGGCGAGGGTGACGGCGACCTCGGCGGCCTTGTCGCGGGCCAGCCGGATCGCCATCGCGCGGGGCGCCTCCCCCTCGATCTGGCGCTCGTCCACGTCCGGGGGGCGGACGTCGAGATCCAGGCCGCAGCGGGTCAGGAGGTCGCGGCGGCGGGGGGAGGCGGAGGCGAGGGTGATCTTCGGCATGCGTCAGGGGGGGGCGAGGGCTGGTGCAATAACACAGAGACGCGAAGCCGCGAAGGTTCGCGAAGTTCTTGTTTTTGTTTTTGTTTTTGTTCTTCGCGTGACTTCGCGACTTCGCGCCTCCGTGTGAGGGTGAGCGGTCTCGGGAGCCTCAGCCTCCCCGAAGATCACCCCACGAACGGAAGCAGCACCTTCCCAAGCACGAAGTCCCCGATGAGGATCGTGATCGACGTGATGACGACGGTCCGCGTCGTCGACCGCCCCACGCCTTCCGTCCCGCCCGTCGTCTGCAGCCCCATGAAGCAGCCGATGATCGAGTAGAAGTACCCGAAGAACGCGGACTTGTAGAGCCCGTGCATCAGCTCGTCGATGTCCACCGTGGTCAGCACCTGGTCGAGGTAGTAGCTGTACGTCAGCCCCTGCTCGGTGACCGCGATCATCGCCCCCCCGAACGTCCCCACGATGTCCGCCATGAGCGCGAGGATCGGCATCGTGATGACGCACGCGAGCACCCGGGGGACGACCAGCTTCTTGACCGGATCGGCGCCGAGGGCGCGGATGGCGTCGATCTGCTCGGTGACGTTCATCGACCCCAGCTCGGCCGTGATCCCCGCGCCCACGCGGCCGCCCACGAGCAGCGCCGTGAGCACCGGCCCGAGCTCCATCACGAAGCCCAGGCTGACCACCTTGCCGACGTACGCCGACGCCCCGAAGCGCTCCAGCCCGAACCCGAACTGCAGCGCCATCACCGCGCCCGTGAAGAGCGCCGTGAGGAACGCGATCGACAGCGACTGTGCCCCCAGCGCGTACATCTGCTTGAGCAGCTCGCGGATCTCGTAGGGGCGCCGGACCGCGCCGCCGATCGTCTGGAACGTCAGCCGCGAGATCGCCCCGAACGTCGACAGGAAGTCGAGCGTCGTCCCCCCGATGGCGGCGAGGACGTTCGGGAAGACGCTGAAGAGCGGCCGCGGAGGCGCCGCGGTGGCCTCGGTCACCGATCGAACTCGGCGTCGAAGCCGTCGCGGAAGCGGCGGTAGTCCCGCAGCGCCGCCTCGAACGACGACGGCGCGCTGACCAGGATCAGGTCGAAGACGCAGGGGCCCTTCTTGACCACCGACGACGCGAGCCCGACGTCGACCCCGTCCAGCCCCCCCGTGGCGATCCGCTCCAGCGCGGCGCGGCCGCTCAGCTCGAGCTCCGTCTGCGCGACGATCTCGACGTCCTCGAAGCCCATCGTGAGGTGGTTGCTGAGCACCGTCAGCGGCGCGTCGTCGTACCGCTTGCCGCAGGACGTGTCGGCGTACACCGTCGCCCCCAGCGACGAGTTGTAGTAGGCGAAGTCGCCCGGCGGCGCGCTCGCCTCCGACCAGCCCCGGCCGAGGTCGCCGGCGCGGTACCGGAGCCCCACGATGTGCTTGCTCTCGGGCCCCTCCACGTGGACCGGCCGGACCCACCAGCCGTTCGACCAGCGGCCGCTGCTCCCGGTGGTCTTGCAGCCCGTCACCGGCACGGCGAGCACGACGAGGAGCCCCAGCAGCGCCGCCCTACGCACTGCGCGCCCCCGTCCCCCGGTCGTCCCGCAGCACCTGGATGACCGCCTGCTCGTCGGGGCTGCCGATCAGCTTGAGGAACACGTCCTCCAGCCGCCCGCCCCCCTCGGTGTGCATCGCCTTGAGCTCCTCGACCGTCCCCAGCGTGGCGATCTCCCCCTTGTCGATGATGGCCACGCGGTCGCAGATCGCCTCCGCCACCTCGAGGGTGTGCGTCGACACGAAGACCGTCTTCCCCTCGTCGGCGAACCGGCGGAAGACCTGCTTGATCAGCTTCGCGCCTGCGGGGTCCAGCCCCACCATCGGCTCGTCGATGATCAGCAGCTGGGGGTGGTGGAGCAGCGCCGCCGCCAGCGTCAGCCGCTGCTTCATGCCGTGGCTGTAGGACTCGACCAGCTCGTCGCCGAAGTGCTCCAGCCCGTACAGCCCCAGCAGCTCCGTCGCGCGGGGGCCGATCTCCTCGTCGCTCATCCCGTAGACGCCGCCCACGAAGAAGAGGAACTCGCGCCCCGTCAGCCGCTCGTAGAGGTAGGGGCGGTCGGGGATGTAGCCGATGAGCCGCTTCGCCCCGACGGGGTCGAGGCGGGTGTCGATGCCGTCGATCCAGACGGACCCGCTGGTCGGCTTGAGCAGCCCCGCGACCATCTTCATCGTCGTCGTCTTGCCGGCGCCGTTGGGGCCGAGGAAGCCGAACACCTCGCCCTTCCGGACGTGCAGATCCACGCCGCCGACGGCGACGAACTTGCCGTACTGCTTCCGCAGGCCCTCGGTGCGAATCATTCGGCCGCCACCACCGTCAAGTCGAGGCGCCCCACGACGCCCATGATCTCCATCTGCCGATCCAGCGCGCCCTCGACCAGCGCGATGTGCGTGGCGTCGGCGGGGAACTGGCCGAAGGTCGGGTCGACGGGCACCCAGCGGTCGCCGAGCCAGACCTCGGGCCACGCATGATAGTAGAAAGCCCCGTCCGCGAAGATGCTCTCGCTGTAGACGATGCCCGCGGCCATCTTCGTGGGGATGCCGACCGCCCGCGACAGGGCCGTGTACAGCGTCGTGTGCTCGTTGCAGTCGCCCCGCAGCGAGCTGAGGATCTCCTTCGCCGACGGCACCCCCGCGACGGGGATCTTCGTCATGTTGTCGTGGACCCACGCGGTCAGCTTGCGGGCGCCCGTGGTCGCGTCGAGCTCGTCGCCGAGGACGCGGCCGCCGTGGCGGACGAAGACCGGGTCGTCGGCGGGGACGAACGTCGTGCTCCGGAGGTACGTCCGCTGGCTCCGCTCCTGGTAGGGGACCGTGTACGACGGCGCGCCAAGGGGGTCCGGGACCTCGATGGTCAGGCGGTGGGACTCCGGCTCCCAGCGCTCGCCGTGGTGCCGGGCGAGCAGGTCGTACGCCATCGGGGGGCCCTCGACCTGGAGCACCAGCTTCGTCAGCGACCGGCCGCCCCCGGGGAGCTTCCGGTCGACGGGGATGCTGCTCAGCGCGATCAGGTCCACCGCCGCGTCCGCGTCCTCGGGCCAGCCGTGGTTCAGGGCGGCGTCCCGGGTCTGGAGGACGAGCTTCATCCCGAGGCCGCCCTCGACCTCCTCCTCGCCGATCCGCTGCCCGTCGGGGCCGACCACCGCCTCCAGCACCTGGCCGCCGTGGTCCACGCGGAGGCGGAGCGCGCTGACCTCGGTGCCGTCGGGGAGGACCGCCGCCTCGCGCGCCAGCACGGTGACGGTCGCCTCCGCCTTGCCGAGGCTCAGCGGGCTGAAGTACGGGATGGTGAAGCGGTCGCCGATCGCCGGGTCCCGCTTCACCACCGACGGGTAGATCGTGCCCGGCGTGGCGGGGACCTCGTCGAGGTCGATGGTGGTCAGCGCGACGCCCCCCTGGAGGACCCGCAGCTGCATGCCCGCGCCCTTGCGCCGGCCGTCGACGCGGAGGGTGACGGGGGATCCCGCGACCTCGGTCTTGACCTGCGCGAAGAGCGCCTGGACGCGGCCCGCCCCGTCGAGCGCGACGTCCGACGCCAGGGTCAGGTCGTTGGGCTGGCCGAGGAGCACGAGCCGCATCTGCGTCCGCTCCTGCCGCAGCTGCCCGCCGCCGTCCCGGGGCGCCGAGCGGGACAGCGAATAGCCGATCTTCTGCTCCCCGACGTAGATGCCCGACCACGTCTCCACCAGCCCCTCGGCGGACGGGTCGATGGTGATGGTGACGGGGACGGCGACGCTGTCGTAGGAGCGGACGAAGAGGATCCCGAGCAGCACGACGCCCGCGGCGACGGTGAGGATCTCGACCCAGGTCCCGGAGTCGGGGCGACGCATACCTGCCGAACCCTACAGGCCCGGCGGGCAGTCCACTACAGGTCCGCTACAGCGAGAGCAGGAACGCCTCGAGGTCGGCCTTCTCGGCGTCCGAGAGCATGGACGTGTCGCCCATGGAGCCGTCCTCGAGCCGCTCGATCAGCGCCGCGATCGTGGCCGAGCTGCCGTCGTGGAGGTACGGCGCGGTCGTCGCGAGCCCCTCGAGGCTTCGCGTGCGGACCGAGTCGAGGTCGTACATCGCGTGGATCTCGCCGTCGGTGTACTGCGCGTCCGGCGTGTGGCACTCGGCGCAGCCGACGTCCTCGCGCTCGAAGATCTCCGCGCCGCGGGCGATCGCCGCGTCGTCGCTGCCTACCAGCGGGGCGTCGGGGAGGCCGACGGAGTTGACGAACGCCTCGATGGCCGCGGCCTCGGCGCTGTCCGGGCCGTAGCCGCCCATGCGGCCGTTCGACGTCGTGAACGCCTCCTCGGCGACCGTCGGCACGCCGCTGTCCCACGTCACGGGGCGGGTCTCGCCGAAGACGCCGGCCAGGGACGGGGTCTGGCGCGGCCCGAAGGGGTCGGAGAAGGGCCACGTCAGCCCGTCGTTGCGCCCCTCGAAGTGGCACGTGCTGCAGGAGACGCCGGCGCCGGCGATGACCATCGTCGAGTCCGTCGCCGAGAAGAAGAGCTCGCGGCCGAGCTGCTCGGTGTCGGTCAGCGCCTCGCCGGTGCCCACCACGGGGCCGTCGGCCATGTACGCCTGGTCGTAGTCGATGATCGACAGCGTCCCCGTGCCGAAGCTGCTGCCGGCGCCCGCCGCTGCGCTCCCGAGCTTGGTGCGGACGGTCGGCAGGCTGAGCGTCGAGACGCGGTCGCCGAGGTAGTCCTGGAGCCACACGGCGTCCTCGTCGAGGACCGCCGCGCCGCGGGTCCCGTCGCCGCCCTTGACGACGACGTTGGTGCGCTGCGTCAGGCCGCCGACCGCGGCGGAGGGCGAGCTCGAGCCGAAGCCGCCGGTCGAGATGGTGACCCCGCCGATCTCCTCGGCGTCGATGGCGACGACCGCGTCGGACGCCTCCAGGGGGACCACCATGACGTTGCCGTTGTCCGCGAAGACGACCGCGCTGGGGTAGCTGCCGGCTTGGTTGAAGTCGGCGTCGAACACCGTCAGGTCGACCGTCTCGCCCTCCTCGGTGACGAGGTCGCCGTTGCCGTCGAGGGGGATGGCGGCGATGCCGGGCCGGAAGCGGCTCCCGTTGTCCTGGACGTAGTAGCCCTGGCCGGGGATGGTGACGCCGGTGCTCAGGTCCGGCCCCTTGCTGATGTTGTCGACGTGGAGCACGGGGACGGCGAGGTAGCGGCCGTTGGGGTGCACCGCGGGGTCGCCGGTGACGCGCGGGGTGAGGGTGACGACGCTGCTGTCGTTGGGGTCGAACCCCGTGACCGCGGGGGGCTGGTGGGCCGTGACGGCGCCGGTGTCGAGGTCGATGTGGGAGATGAGGCCGCCGAAGACGGAGCCGGCGTAGACGCTGTGGTCGTCGGGGTGGAGCGCCAGCCAGCGGGGCTCGCCGTCGACCGAGAACGTCCGGAGCAGCTCGCGGGTGGTCGCGTCGAACTCCTGGACGACGCCCTGCGTCGACGCGGCGACCCAGAACCGGCTGCCGTCCTCGGCGGCGACGACGCCCACGGGCTCGGTGCCGGTGGCGATCCGGTCGACGACCTCGAGATCCGCGTCGAGGACCGCGACCTCGCGGTCACCGCGCATCGTCACCAGGTACTCGTCGCCCACGCGCGCGAGGCGGGTGGGGCGGTCGCCGAGGACGTCGGAGACGAGGACGTCGCCCGACTCGACGTCGACCCGGCTCACCGTGCCGTCGTCCGTGTTCGCCGTGACGACGGCGTCGTAGGAGGCGGACGACAGGATCGGCGTGGAGCCGGTCGGGTAGCGGTTGTCGTCGAGCCCCTGCTGGCAGCCCGTGAGGGCGGCCGCGGCGGCGACGGTGCAGGCGAGCGTTCTGATGATCGTCATGGCGGGTCCTTTCGGCGGGGACCATCATGGCGGATTCTCGCCGATGGGCAGCGGGTTTTCCGTTACACGTCCCGTACGTCCGTGCCCGGTCCCGTTGCGACAGCGCTGTCGTGGTCCGACTCCCCGCTCCCACGGTGGGTCGCGCGATCGGGCGAATCAAGGGGGGTTGTGCGCGTGGCGCAGGCGCGGTAGAGACGGCCTCCCCTCGGAGGTTTCGATGCTTGATTTCCGCTTGTTGATCCTGATGCTCCTCGCGTTGTCCCTGGCGGCGTGCCCCCCCGCCCGCAGCAGCAGCCGCGGCGATGACGACGACGACTCCGCGGACGACGACGACGCGTCCGACGACGACGACGCGTCCGACGACGACGACGCCTCGGACGACGACGACTTCTCCGACGACGACGACGTCGTGCCGGACGACGACGACTTCTCGGACGACGACGACGTCGTGTCCGGGTCGGTCAACGGCGACTACATCTGGGAGTACACGTTCGAGCCCGAGGCCGAGGCGGTCGGCTTCTACGACTGCGAGCTCGCGCGGACCGTGCAGGACACCGGGAGCAGCGCCCCCGGCGGCTGCGACGGGTGCGAGCTGAGCTGGCTCGTCAACATGGTCGTCAACAACGCCGCGACCACGTGCGACGAGGCCTGGTTCAAGGGCGGCTTCCAGGACCTCGACGACATGGGCGTCGGGGTCGGCTCCAGCGTCTGGTTCGAGTACTACGAGGGGACCTGGAACGGGATCCTCGAGGGGAGCCAGAGCGGCAGCGGCTTCGCGGGCAGCTCCGACTACTTCCCCATCGGTGACATCGACGGCAACGGCGTCGACGACTACGGCGTCACCGTTCACGTCGACATCGACTTCGACTAGCGCCGACGTGCTGCGGCGCCCCGCCTCGCTCCTCGCCGCCGCCGCGTTCGCGCTGGCGGCGAGCGGCTGCCCGTCCGACTCGGGGGTGGACCTCCCGTCGTGCGCGGTGGACGACGAGACGCCGACCGACGGCGCGCTCGTGACCGTCGACGGCGACGCCTGGGAGCCGGTCGCCAACCCGGCCCAGTCGCTGCCGTCGGGGGTCGTCCAGTTCAGCCTCACCGAGGACGCGAACAACCAGGTCACGATCCGGCTCCGGACGTCCGCGATCTACTCGGCCGACGAGGAGACCGGGCTGGTGGTGGTCGACGAGGGGGAGCCGGCCAACGAGCTGTTCGACGCGGGGGAGGGGTCGGAGTACGAGGTCGGCGACGGCGACCGCCACGGGGCGGACGCGACCGTCATCCTCGACGACGCCACGCTGCACACGTCCAACGCCGACGCCGAGGGGTTCCTGTCGGTCGCGTTCGTGGAGGACGAGGACACCGGCGCGGTGCTCTTCGAGGGGTGCGGCTGGTTCGACGCCGAGGAGCAGGGCGGCGGCCAGACCGCCTCCGTCACCGATCTGTCGTTCCGTCTGACCGTCCAGTAGCCTGCGCGCGATGGTCGCGATCCCGAAGTACGAGCCGAAGTCCATCGTTCGCGTGGTGACGGCGGCGTCGCTCTTCGACGGCCACGACGCCGCCATCAACGTCATGCGCCGGATCCTCCAGAGCACCGGCGCGGAGGTCATCCACCTCGGGCACAACCGGTCGGTCGCGGAGGTCGTCCGGGCGGCGGTCTGCGAGGACGCCCAGGCGATCGCGATCAGCAGCTACCAGGGCGGTCACGTCGAGTACTTCAAGTACATGAAGGACCTGCTCGTGGAGCAGGGGGCGGGGCACATCCGGATCTTCGGCGGCGGGGGCGGGGTCATCGTCCCGGCGGAGATCGAGGAGCTCCACGCGTACGGGATCGTCCGCATCTACAGCCCCGAGGACGGGCGGCAGATGGGGCTGCAGGGGATGATCAACCACCTGCTCGAGGCGGCGGACGTCGCCCCCGCGGAGATGGACGGGCCGCCCGACACGGCGATGAAGCTGGCGCGGCTGATCACGCAGGTGGAGCAGGGGACGGCGGGGGACTGGCGGGCGCGGCTGCCGGAGCGTTCTGCGGACGCGCCCCCGGTGCCGGTGGTCGGCGTCACGGGGACCGGCGGGGCGGGGAAGTCGTCGCTGGTCGACGAGCTCCTGACGCGGTTCCTGCGCGACCACCCGACGCGGCGGGCGGCGGTCATCTGCGTCGATCCCAGCAAGCGCCGCAGCGGGGGGGCGCTGCTCGGCGACCGGATCCGGATGAACGCGCTCCGCGACGACCGGATCTTCATGCGGTCGCTGGCGACGCGCGGATCCCACAGCGAGGTCAGCGCGGCGACGGCCGAGGTGCTGGAGGTGGTCAAGCGGGCGGGGTTCGACCTCGTGATCCTGGAGACGGCGGGGATCGGGCAGGGCGACAGCGACGTCGTCGACCTGAGCGACCTCTGCCTGTACGTGATGACGCCGGAGTACGGGGCGCCGAGCCAGCTCGAGAAGATCGACATGATCGACTTCGCCGACTTCCTCGTGCTCAACAAGTACGAGAGCAAGGGGGCGCTGGACGCGCTGCGGGACGTCCGGAAGCAGTACCGGAGGAGCCGCGAGCTGTTCGGCCCGGAGCCGGCCGACGCGGAGCTGCCGGTGTTCGGGACGATCGCGTCGCGGTTCAACGACGACGGGGTCACGGCGCTGTACTGCGCCATCGCGGACAAGCTCAACGAGGGGGCGGACGGGCACTGGGACCGGACGATCGAGGACCCGGGGGTGCGGGCGCCTTCGAAGCGCGATCCGATCGTCCCCGCCGACCGGATCCGGTACCTCGCGGAGATCGCGGACTGCGTGCGCGGCTACAAGCGGCAGGCGCGGGCCCAGGCGGAGGTCGCGCAGAAGCTCCAGGGGGTCCGGCTCGCGCTCGCGGCGACGGACAGCGAGCCTGCGAGGGTCGCGCTCCTCGGGGTCGTGGCGTCGCTCTCCGACGAGCTCCACCCGCGGAGCCGGCGGCTGCTGGAGGAGTGGCCGGCGCTCCGGGACGGGTACCGGCAGGAGGTCTTCACGTACTCGGTGCGCGGTCGCGAGATCCGGGTGGAGACGGCGAAGGAGTCGCTGTCGGGGCTGAAGGTGCCGAAGGTCGCGGTGCCGGACTTCCTCGGCGACGGGGACGCGCTGCGGTGGCTGCTGCTGGAGAACGTCCCCGGCCGGTTCCCCTTCACGGCGGGGCTGTTCGCGTTCCGGCGGGCGGCGGAGGCGCCGAAGCGGATGTTCGCGGGGGAGGGGCCGCCGATCCGGACGAACGAGCGGTTCCACCTGTTGACGGAGGGGGAGACGGCGCACCGGCTCTCGACCGCGTTCGACTCGGTGACGCTGTACGGCGAGGACCCCCACGAGCGGCCGGACATCTGGGGGAAGGTGGGCGAGTCGGGGGTGTCCGTCGCGACGCTCGCGGACATGAAGATCCTCTACGGCGGCTTCGACCTGTGCGCGCCGGCGACGTCGGTGTCGATGACGATCAACGGGCCGGCGCCGATCCTGCTGGCGATGTTCCTGAACACGGCGATCGACCAGCAGGTGGACGCGTGGGCGACGGAGCAGGGGCGACGTCCATCGTCCGAGGAGCACGCCGAGATCGCCGAGCGGACGCTGAAGGTGGTCCGGGGGACGGTCCAGGCGGACATCCTCAAGGAGGACCAGGCGCAGAACACGTGCATCTTCAACACGGAGTTCGCGCTGAAGATGATGGCGGACATCCAGGAGTGGTTCATCGACCGCGGGGTGCGGAACTACTACTCGGTGTCGATCAGCGGCTACCACATCGCCGAGGCGGGGGCGAACCCGATCAGCCAGACGGCGTTCACGCTCGCCAACGGCTTCACGCTGGTGGAGTACTACCTGGCGCGGGGGATGGACGTCGACGCGTTCGCGCCGAACCTGAGCTTCTTCTTCAGCAACGGGATGGACCCCGAGTACACGGTGATGGGGCGGGTCGCGCGGCGCATCTGGGCGGTGGCGATGCGGGACCGGTACGGGGCGTCGGAGCGGTCGCAGAAGCTGAAGTACCACATCCAGACGAGCGGCCGTTCGCTGCACGCGCAGGAGATCGCGTTCAACGACATCCGGACGACGCTGCAGGCGCTGCTGGCGTGGAACGACAACTGCAACTCGCTCCACACGAACGCGTACGACGAGGCGATCACGACGCCGACGTCCGAGTCGGTGCGGCGGGCGATGGCGATCCAGATGATCATCCAGCAGGAGTTCGGGCTGGGGGCGTCGGAGAACTCGCTGCAGGGGTCGTACGTCGTCGACGAGCTGACGGAGCTGGTCGAGGAGGCGGTGCTCGCGGAGTTCGAGCGGATCAGCGAGCGGGGCGGGGTGCTGGGGGCGATGGAGCGGCAGTACCAGCGGAGCCGGATCCAGCAGGAGTCGCTGCTGTACGAGCACCGGAAGCACGACGGGTCGCTGCCGATCATCGGGGTGAACACGTTCCTCGATCCGGAGGGTCCGAAGCTGGCGTCGGAGGACGGAAGCATGGAGCTGCGGCGGGCGACGGCCGACGAGAAGGACGGTCAGATCGCGGCCCTGCGGGCGTTCCAGGAGGCGCACGCGGACGCGGCGGGGGAGGCGCTGAGCGAGCTGCAGGCGGTGGCGTTGGCGGGGGGGAACGTCTTCGCCCAGCTGATGAAGACGGTGCGGGTGGCGTCGCTGGGGCAGATCACGTCGGCGCTGTACGAGGTCGGGGGGCGGTACCGGCGGAACATGTAGGCAGGAGCCGAAATGTCGCGTGACGCGGCACGCGGCGCGCCCGAAGGGTCGGGCCCCGGACGGGCCCGACAACATGTAGGCGGGACGCGGGTCCGACCGGCTGTAGACTGACAAACGGCGGGCGTCCGCCCGTACCTCACCCAGCGCCCCACTGGGACCTGTCATGCGATCCATCTTCTTCGTCGTCTTCGCCGCGATGGCTCTGTCGTCGTGCGCGCACCGGGCCGCCGCGCCTGCGCCGCCCACGCCGCCGCCGACCTCGCTCTCGTCGTCTCCGCCGTCCTCGTCCGCGGCCTCGGCCTCGGAGTCGTCGTCGTCGGCTTCCGGGGCGGCAGCGCCCGCGTCCACGTCCTCGGTGGCCTCCTCCTCGTCGGCCCCGGAGTCGTCGTCGGCCGCGAGTGCGGGCGCGGATGGGGCTGGAGGGTCGTTCCCAGCGGCGCGGTTTGCGCGGCTGACCTACCCGTCGGATCCCGAGGCCCAGGAGCGGTGGTCGTGGCCGGCGCAGGCGCGGTTCGAGCGTCAGTGGGAGCAGCCGGCGCGGGCGGCGGCGTTCTCGTGGAGGCTGCTCGAGGGGACGCTGGTGCTGCCGGGGGGGAAGCGGCACGCGGGGGTGTCGATCGCGGTGCGTCGCGCGGGGGACGAGGGGACGGTGGTGTTCGGCGGCGGGGGGTGGGACGCGCGGGAGGCGCTGGACGGGGCGGTGGCGGACCCGGGCGCGGCGGCGGCCGCGGCGGCGGGCGAGACGCTGGAGCTGCGCCGGGGCGGGGCGGTGATGACGTTCCGGGTGGACGCGGCGTACGCGACGGCGGCTCCGGCGGGGGACGCGTGGGCGGACTGGTCGTACGCGACGACGCTGTTGGAGGCGGACGAGGAGCTGTTCCTGATCGACTACGACGCGGCGGACGGGGAGCGCGCGGCGGAGGTGTGGGGGCGGGTGTCGGCGGCGATGGAGCGGTCTCCGGAGGAGGGGTTGGCGGCGTTGCCGGAGCTGTTGTCGGCGGGGCTGAGCCCGGAGGACCGGGTGTGGGGGCAGGCGGCGACGTGGGCGGAGGAGCAGGGGGACCTGGACCTGGCGATCGAGCTGCGCCGGCGGTTCTGGCCGCGGGGGTACTGCTCGATGGACCGGTCGCCGCAGGTGGAGGGGATGAAGTACGCGGACGTGTGCGCGGCGGCGGGGCGGACGGGGTGCTACCTGCAGCTGCAGGTCCGGGTGATGGGGGACGGGGTGGGGACGCGGAACGCGTGGTCGAGCTACGGGGAGGCGTCGTTCCCGACGTACGTGGAGCGGATCGAGGAGATCGGGATCGACGTGGAGCGGTTCCTGCTGGGGCTGGCGTGGTCGTACGACGCGGACGAGGAGCGGGCGGCGAGCGTGGGGCCGTGGCGGCTGGCGCGGGCGATGGTGGAGAGCGGGCGGGGGGACGCGTTCGACGCGGCGCTGGCGGGGGCTGAGGGGGGGGGGGGGGGGGGAGGGGACGTTCGAGGCGGTGGTGACGGAGATGCAGTCGACGTTGGCGCTCGCGCCGGCGGCGGAGCGTTGGCTGGAGGAGCAGCTTCGGGAGTGACGCGCAATGCGTCGGGGGGCGGCGCGTAGACTCCCGGCATGCGCTCACACATCACGGCCGTCGCCTGGATCCACCTCATCCTCGGGGGGCTCCAGTTCGTGGGGGCGCTGGCGGCGCTGCTGG
>CAYFOA010000041.1:0-24637 GCA_964344575.1 uncultured Rickettsiales bacterium
GGCGACGAGGGGCGGCGGCGTCGGCGGCGTCGAGGGCCGGCGGAAGGCGGTCCGGGATTCCTGCCGATGGCATCTAGTTCGCCCAGCCGAGCCAGCCGCGTTGGGCGAGCTTCCCCAGCTCCTTCCAGAACGCGACCACGGGGACGTGCGGGAGCTTCGCGCGGAGCGCGGCGATGGTGAGCGTCCCGTCGATCGTGGAGACGAGGTCCCGCTGGTTCCCGGTCGTGACCGCGAGGAGGCGGTCGCGGGGGTGGCGGAGGACCGGGATCCGCTCGGGCCGGGCGGCGGGGCAGAACGCCGAGATGAGGCGCCGTTCGCCGTACTCGAGCCACGTCACGAGGCGGTCGTCGTCGGGGTCCTTGAGCCGCGTCGCCTCCAGCAGCGCCATCCCGATGTCCGCCTCCCCCTCCTGGAAGAGCGTCTGCGCCTTGCGGATCGCGTCGTCCGTCGCGAGGCCGAAGAGGTCCGGCGGGAGCGCCGGGATGGTCGCCTCGCTGTAGATGTCGTCGCCGACGTCGGGGAGGCCGTCATCGACCGTGAAGTCGAACTCGCCGGTGGACTCGACCCGGACCACGGGTGAGCTGACGTCCGCGACGGAGTCGTCGATGGGGCCGATCTCGTAGACGGACTCCTCGTCCTCGAGGCGCGTCGGCTCGCGCGGGATCGGGGCCGGCTCGTCCGCGATGGAGAAGAAGCCGTCGTCGTCGAAGGTGACGCTGCTGGTCGGGTCGATGACCGTGGGCTCCCCGTCGGCCTCGTCGACCTCGTCGACCTCGTCGTCCTCGATGTCGTCGAGGAGGTCGTCGGGCGTGTTCGGGTCGGGGAGGATGGGCGTCCCCGTCGCGGCCGGGTTCTTGCGCCACCGGCCCGACGTCTTGAACGTGGGGAGGTCGGGGAGGTCGGCGGTGTCGGGGGCCAGCGGCGCCGCGGGGGCGGCGGGCTCCTCGACCGCGGGGTGCCGCCCGGAGACCGACGCGAGCCCGGCGGGGGCCACCGGCGACAGGACCGGGTCCGACCCGAGGAGGTCGGCGGCGTGGCCGTGGTCGCCGCTGACGGCGCCGTAGTCCCACCCCGTCGACGGGTCGAAGAGCTCCTCGCCGCCGGACAGCATCTCGCCGTCGTCGTCCGCCGGCGCGGACGGACGGGGGACGGTCTCGGTGGCCACGCCCCAGAAGCTGTCGTCGGCGGTGAGCTCGTCGGACTCCGGTTCGCTCGGGGTCGTGGCGGGCTCCGGAAGCTCGACCTTGCGGATGCCGACGTCGCTCGTGACCTCGATCTCGGAGCCCCCGATCGGGCGGGTCGGCTCCGGTGCCTCCGGCGGCGGCTCGGGCGGCTCCGGCGGCTCCGGAGGCGCCGAGGGCTCCGACGCCGCCGACGGCTCCGACGCCTCCGACGGCTCCGACGCCTCCGACGGCTCCGACCCCTCCGCCGGCTCCGACGCCTCCAGCGGCTCGGGCGGCGCCGGCGCTTCGGGGACGGGGGCCCCCGGCCGGGACTTCGGATCCCACGGGGCCTTCGGTGGCTTGGACTTGCCCATCATCGTCTTCGATCGGGGATTCTATCGTGACGTTTCGTCTAGCCGCCCCCCAGGCCGAACTCGATGGACCAGTCCAGCGCTGCGGTGCAGAAGGACGGCTTCGCCTGCCCCGTCAGCGGGTTCTCCTCGGCTTCGTCCACGGTCGGGCCGAACACGGCGCGGAGCCGGTCGTCCTCGACGTAGGACGTGACCTGGACCTCGCCGCCGTCGGCCGAGTGGATCGTCGGGGCGTAGAACTCGTCCCCCTCGAACTCGGTCGCGCAGGCGGCGAAGGTGGTCGGCGGGTACCACGCGAGGTCGAGGTCGAACGACGGCCCGTCGGGGGTGTCGGTGGAGTCCTCCTCCAGGAACGCGTACGTCGTCTTCGGCGTCTCGTCTTCGGCGCGGGGGAGCGCCTGGAGGCGGAACCAGCCCACCCAGAAGCCGTCGAGGTGGCCGACGTACTCCGCGAACGTCCCCTCCCAGCGGTCGCAGTACTCCTCCGGCGACATGCCGAAGTCGAGCTCCTCGCGGAGGTCGGCGAGCTGCCGGGTCATGGGGCCGAAGTTCGTGCAGGGGTCCTCCATCGGCATCAGCCAGACGTCGATCGGGTGGACGGGGGTGGAGGTGGCGACGTCCAGCTCCCGGAGCTCGACGTAGGCGACGTCCACGAAGGACAGCTCCTGGCCGTCGACGACCCCGCCGAGGCCGAGGGGGAGGCAGCCGGGGAGCGCACCCGCGACGAGGAGGAGGAGCAGCCGCAGCGGCGGCGGGGTCGGTCTCACGGCAGGGCCTCCAGGCGGGCGACGATGTCGCCGTCCTCCAGCATGCGCCACGTCGCCCAGTGGTGGACGTCGGCGCGGCCCCCGAACTCGAGCCAGAAGACGGCGAGATCGTCGGGGGTGTCGATGTCGGGGAACGGCTCCAGCGCGACGACGGGGCGTCCGGCGGCGGCGGCGGCGGCGGACGTCTCCTCGAACACGGACGCGGTCGACATCGCGCGGGGGAGGAGGCCGCCGACGGGGGCGTTGGCGCCGATGAGGTAGTAGCCGCCGTCGAGGTCGGGCCCGAGGACGACCGCGCCCGCCGCCTCCAGCGCGTCGAAGGCGTCCGCCGCGAGGCTCCAGGGGAGGTGGGGCGAGTCGGAGTTCCGCATGACGACGGCGCGGTAGCCGGCCGCGCAGAAGCGCTCGAACACGTCCTCCATGCGGGCGGTGAGGTCGTCGCCGCGCTGCCGGACCAACCGGAAGGGGGGGCCGAAGCGGGCGCGGAGGCCGGCGCCGCCGTCGTCGTCGCCGGTCCACGCGATCCAGAGGTCGCACCCGACGGCGTCG
Source organism: uncultured Rickettsiales bacterium (assembly GCA_964344575.1). Classification (GTDB taxonomy): domain Bacteria; phylum Myxococcota_A; class UBA796; order UBA9615; family UBA9615; genus JAAESI01. Next base: position 2,851 of record CAYFOA010000041.1, read on the forward strand.
GCGGGGAGCTCACGGGCGAGGTCGTCGAGGAACGCGGAGTACAGCGCGGCGGCCTCGTCGGCGGTCAGCGGGGGGCACAGCCGCGTCTTGCAGGCGCCCGCCACGGGGGCCCGCGCCATGACCACGAGGGCGCGCGGGGACCGGGGCTCGAGGGGATCGTCGGGGGGCGAGGACATCGCGGTCCGGGGAGTCTATAACGCCGATGTGTGCGGCTTCATCGGCATGGTCGACGTCGAGCCGGTCGCGGGCCGCATCTCCACGGGCCTCCAGACCGTCCAGCACCGCGGCCAGGACAGCTGCGGCATCTACACGTTCACCGGCGACGCGTTCCCCGGCCACCGGGGGATCGGGCTGGTCAAGGACGTCTTCACCCGCGAGATCGTGAGCCGGCTGGGCGGGCAGGTCGGGCTGGGGCACGTCCGCTACCCGACGATCGGCAAGGGCGTCCTCGCCGACGCGCAGCCCTTCTTCGAGCGGCGGCCGGGCGTCCTGATGGCGCACAACGGGAACCTGACGAACTACGAGCGGCTGGTGAAGCGGCTCGGGGAGCGGTCGATCCACCTCCTGAGCTCGTGCGACGTCGAGCCGATGCTGTGCACGTTCGCGGAGGAGCTGATGGCGCGGCGGCGCCGGAACCACACCGCCGACGACGTCGTCGCCGCGCTCCGGTCGACGCTGCGGGTGTGCGAGGGGGCGTTCACCGCGGGGATGGTCCTGGAGGTGGACGGGGAGCCGACGCTGGTGGCGTTCCGGGACCCCCACGGCATCCGCCCCGGCGTCCTCGGGCGGCGCGGGCCGGCCTGGATCGTGGCGTCGGAGTCGGTGGCGGTGGACGCGCTGGGGTTCGAGCTGGTGGGCGACCTGAAGCCCGGGCAGGCGCTCTTCCTGCGCGCCGGGGCCGAGCCGATCGTGCGCGATCTCGACGTCCGCGGCAGCTCGCCGTGCGTGTTCGAGTCGATCTACTTCAGTCGCCCCGACTCGATCGCGAACGGCGAGACGGTCTACGAGCGGCGGCTCCAGCTGGGGCGCCACCTGGCGAAGTGCTGGCAGGCCAAGGGGCTGGAGGCGGACCGGGTGATCGCGGTCCCCGACACGTCCCGCCCGGCGGCGATCGCGTTCGCCGAGGAGGTGGGGCTGCCGTGCCGGGAGGGGTTCATCAAGAACCGCTACAGCGGGCGGACGTTCATCATGGGGACGCAGGAGGGGCGGGAGTCGGCGCTGCGGCTGAAGCTCAACCTGATCCGGGCGGAGTTCGAGGGGCAGCGGGTGGTCATCATCGACGACTCGATCGTCCGCGGCTCGACGATCCGGCGGCTGATGGACCTGGTCTGGGCGCAGGGGCCGCGCGCGGTCCACGTGGCCATCCACGCGCCCCCCGTGCTGAACCCCTGCTACTACGGCATCGACATGTCGACGGAGGCGGAGCTGGCGGCGCGGCGGTACCTCCCTGCCGCCGGGGCTCCGACCGGCGGCCTGGACGACGGCGCGCTGCGGGACCTCGAGGCGGCGTGGGCGAGCGACCTCGGGGTGGACTCGCTGACCTTCCTGTCGATGGACCGCCTGGACCGCATCTACGACCGCGAGAAGCGCTGCGCGGCCTGCTTCGACGGCGTCTACCCGCTGCCCGTCCCCGAGGACCAGCGCGCCTCGATCGTGGACGACCGGACCTGCGGGCGCGGTGAGACCACGGTCGCGTAGCCGGACGCTCGCCTTCGCGGCGGCGGCGACGCTCCTCGGGCTCGCGGTGATCGAGGGGGGCGTGCGGCTGGTCGAGCCGCCGGGGGCGGTGGTCGCGGCGGACGTCTGGAGCCCGCTCCCGTTCCAGCAGCTCCCCGACGAGGACTTCCTGCGCGAGGTGCCGGGGGGCTGGCGGTTCCACCCCCAGGTCGTCAACCACGCGCAGCAGACGGTCCCCGCGGCGAAGGCGCCGGACGAGCTGCGCGTGGTCGTGGTGGGCGGATCGACGGCGGCGGGCGACGGGCTGCCGTACGGCGAGGGGCCGGTCGAGCTCGCGGCGGCGGCGCTGGCGGAGGCGCTCCCCGACCGCGAGGTCCGCGTCCTCAACCTCGGCCGCTCGGGCTTCGCGGCGAACCAGGTGGCGACGGTCCTCGACGCGACGATCGACCGCCTCGCCCCGGACGTGGTGCTGGCCTTCCTGGGCAACAACGAGCGCCACGACATCGCCAACATCGTGGCGGCGGAGGGCGCGGCGGCTCCGGTCCTCCGCGCACGGGCCCTCCGCCGCCACCTCGCGATCGCCCGCCTCGTCCAACCCCCGCCCCCGCCCCCGCCGGCCCCCGACGCCCCCGCCCCGGAGCCGGCCCGCCAGTGGCAGATCCCGGACCGCGAAGCGGTCGAGCGCTACGCCCTCGATCGCATGGAGCGAGGCCTCCGCCGCATCAACCGCACGGCGACCTCGCGCGGCGTCCCCATGGTGATGGCGACGATGGCGGTCAACTGGCGGTACGAGTCCCCCACCGGTCGTCCCGGGCCCTGCCCGGAGGGCAACCTCGTGGACTGCTACCCGACGCAGATGTACTACCGCGCCGATCACCCGACGAACGACCGGCTCCGGGGGATCGCGCGGTCGCTGGACGTCCCCCTCGTCGACCTCGACCAGGTCGTTCAGCGGGCCGGACAGAACGGGGTGCCCCCCTCCTTCTGGTTCTCGGACTACTGCCACTACAGCGCGCGAGGCGCCCCTGTCGTCGCGAGGTGGCTGGCGGCCGCGGTTTTGAGGGTCGCGGCTCCCGCCGGATAGGATCTTCCGAGAGCTTGAGCGGCTTCCTGATCTTCCTTCCCCTGGGTGCCCGGAGGGCTGCCCCCCGGAGGAGGGTCGACTGACCCGGTCGGAGATCAGGCGACGTCGAGGGGGACCAGCGGGGGGCGGGGGTCCAGCTTCAGGCGGACCGCGCGGAAGTCCCGGCCGTCGACCGTGACGATCGCCTCCGCCTCGTGGTGCTCGGCCGCCGCCATCACCAGGGCATCGACCAGGCCGGGGTTGAGATCGCGGTACGTGGCCATGATCTCGCAGGCGCGGTCCAGGTCCCGGCGGACGTCCGCGTCGAGGTGGAACAGCCCGTCGCGCACGTCCTCGGCGAACGCGTCGGCGACCTCGGTTCCCACGTACGACCGCAACAGGTGGTCGACCTCGGGGAGGATCGCCCAGGGGAGGACCCACCGCCCCCCCGTCCGCTCGTAGTAGTCCAGGACGGCCTCGTGGTGGTCGTCGTCCGCGTCCAGCAGCGCCACGATCCCCCCCGTGTCGACGACGATCACTCGGCCTCGGCTCCCATCCCGGCCAGAAGCTGCTCCGCGTTGCGGGCCACGTCACCCCGGCCGCTCCGGCCCATGCCGATCGATCGGGGCCGGAGCGGTCGCTCCGACGTGTACGCTTCCACGGCCTCGCGGATGAGCTCCGACTGCGTCCGTCCCGTGGCGTCCGACAGGCGCGCGAGGCGCCTCCGAAGCTCGTCGCTCAGGTAGATGGTCGTCCGCTGCATGCGGTCAGTGTAGAAACGTATGTCCCGCCATACAAGGGGAGTCAGTCGACGGCTACGTCCAGCAGGAACTCCCACGGAGTGAGGGGGTCGCTGACGCCGCCGTAGACGTCGACCACCACGTAGTAGCGGCCCGTCTCGGGGATCTCCCAGGACGTGATCGTCTCCGCCTCGCCGCCCAGCGTGTCGTCGACCGCCGCGCCCTCGAAGCAGCTCGTGACGTCGTTGCAGTCCGACAGCACGTACAGCTGCGCGTCCTCCGTCGGCAGCGTCGCCGTCGCCGTCATCCGCTGCCCCGCCTCGAAGTCGAAGGGGAGGATGACCTCCGGGCCCGCGCTCGCGAACGGCATGCACGCGACGTCGTCCAGCGTGGCCGTCGTCTGCACCGCGTAGCCCGTCGCCGAACCCGGGGTCAGCGCGGCGGCCGCCTCCGCCTCGCTGCACGTGTCCAGCACCGGCCAGCTCGTCACCCAGAGCGCGTCCTCGAACGTCACCAGCCCCGCCGCGCCGTTGGTCACCTCGATCGTGCGCGGGCCCGGGACCGCCGCCTCGTTCGCCGTCGCGAGGAACTCGAGCTCCGTCGGCTCGGCCCCCGGCGCGACCGCGTCGATGCCCACGCCGTCGCCCAGGTCGACGTCCGCCGCGATGAGGTCCGGCGACCACGCGTCCTCCCCGAAGAGGGTGAACGACTTGCTCTCCCCGGGGACGATCCAGTCCGGCTCGATCACGTCCCGGTCGAGGCTCAGCTCGAGGGACCACGGCCCGCTGAAGGCGCCGCTGCCGCCGACCGTCCAGGAGTCCACGACGAGGTACACGACGCCGTCCTCCTCCGCCGTCCAGGCCAGCGTCTCGGGATCCCCCGACAGCCCCGCGTCCGCGCACGCCACCGCCGACTCCGCGCCGTCGCAGTCGGTCAGCAGCGCCAGCGCGCCGTCCCCGGGGGCGGGCATGTCCAGCGCCGCCACCAGCGTCTGCCCCGCCGCCACCTCGACCCGGTACACCGCGTCCGCCCCGTTCAGCGACCAGCTCACGCACGCGTAGCCGCTGCCGTAGTCGTTGGTCAGCCCCGCCGTCGTCGACGTGTACGTCCCCGGCGCCAGGGCGTCCGCCGCGTCCGCGCCGGCGCAGTCGTCGATCGGGAGCAGGTCCAGCACCGTGAAGCCGCCCGGCAGCGTGATCGACTCGCCCGCCGGCGTGCTCAGGGTGACGTTCCGCGCCCCCACCCCCGCGTCCGGCCCGACCTTCATGTCGAGCTGCGCCTCGTACGCCGACAGGATCTCGGTGTCCGTCACCGCGATCGACTGCCCCCCGTCGAACGTCACGCCGCCGGAGAGGTCCGCCGTGAACCAGCGGACGTTCATCGTCATGTTCTGGCCGGCCTCGCCGTACGCCGGGTCGAGGACCACGTCCGGGAGCAGCGTCACCGTGACGCGCCGCTCCTCCCGCGCCCGCACGAAGACGTTCCCCTGGGGGTGGTCCAGCGGCGTCTGGAGGTTGCGCGCGACGACCAGCTCCACCGGCCCCTCGCCGAACTCCGCCTGGAGGACGTCGGCCGGGATCACGTGCTCGCCGCTGTCCGGGGGGTGGGCCACGTAGGCGACGTTCGTCTCCTCGTCGATCAGGGTGACGGTGACGAACGAGCCGTCGTCCGCGGACGTCCACTGCACCGCGAGGTCCCACGCCGCGGGGTGCTCCGGGGCGGCGCCCTCCGGGGCCACGATCGCGACGGACTCGGGCAGCGCGATCCCGTCCTCGGCGACGAACCCGACCACGTCGGCGCCCTCCTCGCTCGCCCACGTCAGCGCCCCCCCCGCGGTCCAGCCGTCCGCCCCGGGGCTGACCGGGTCGTCCACCTGGTAGGCCGACAGGTCCTCGAGATCGAGCCGCGACGTCAGGTAGTTGCCCGCCCCGATCCGGGGGCCGCCGTCCCACCACGTCTGCTCCGACGGCTCGAACGGGTAGTAGCTGTCCATGTCCACGACCGCCGACTCGCCGAGGCCGGGGAGCGGGTAGGCGCCGAGGTCGATTCGCCAGTAGGGGGCGTCCGCGCCGTAGCTGAACGTCCCCAGGTAGGCGGCCACCGAGAGCACGTCGTCCGGCGCCTCCGCGAACGTCCCGAACCCGCCCGAGAAGTCGACGTAGCTGACCCCCTCGGCCTGCACCACGTTCGTCAGGTTGAAGACCCCGATGACCTCGCCCAGGGGGGGCGCGTCGGTCGCGTCGTCGTCGTCCCCCGCGTCGTCGTCGTCCGCGCCGCTCGCGTCGTCGTCGTCCGCGGGCTCCGACGGGCAGCCGGTGAGCAGCGCCAGGGCGGCCATCCAGGCGGCCCATTTGTGCGTGACGTCGCGCATGTGACACGCTTCCTACCATGCTCCGACGCCCGATTGTGCCGGTCCTGATCTGCCTGACGATGCTGCTCGGCGGCTGCCTCGGGCACGAGCAGAAGATGATCCTCAAGGTCGAGCGGTTCATGGAGGAGGAGCGCTACGACCAGGCGCTGACGTTCCTCGAGACGTACCTCGGCAAGCACTCGCAGATCCTGTCGGGGTGGCGCTACCGGGTGCTCATCCGGCTCGCCCAGGAGGACCGCGCGCTGGCCGCGACGGAGTACGCCGCGCTGAACGACGCGCTCAGCCGGCACGAGCCCGAGGTCCTGCGCGAGGTCGTGCTCGGGGCGGGCGGTCGCTGGCTGCTGTCCGACTACCGCGCCCTCGCCCGGTGCGCCCCCGAGGGGGTCGCCGACGTCGCCTTCTTCGAGGACCTGCTGACGGCCAAGCACCTGGGGACGGGGTCGCTGACCAAGGTGGCCGTGAGCAGCGACGAGATCGCCGCCGTCATCGACGCGCTCCCCGGCAACCTCCCCCCCGCCGGGACGTGGGCCATCGTCGAGCAGCACTCCGTCTCCGCCGACCCCAAGATCCGCCACCGCGTCATCCGCGCCGCGGGGCGCCACCTCGCCGCCGGCGGGCTGGACGACCAGCAGACGGGGCAGGCGCTGGAGATCCTCCGCCAGGGGGCGCTGGGGGACGAGGATCTGCGCGAGGCGGCGCTCGTCGCGTCGCTCGATCTCCCCCCCGGGCCGGGCCGCGGCGACTTCGTGGCGACGATGGTCACCGCGCTCGCCGCGTCCGGGGACGAGCAGCGCGCCATGGGGCTGTTCCTGCTCGGGCCGGACACCGCCGGTCCGACGTGGTCGGGCGACCAGCTCGGGGAGTGGGCGCAGACCGCGGAGGGGGTCCTCCGGACGCTCGCCGTCGCCGGGCTGCTGGCCGCCGAGCCGAACCGCGCCCACGGGAAGTACCTCGCGAAGAAGGACGACTCGGGCGTCACCGGCGACCGCCTCGCCGCCGTCGTCGGGTACGCCCGCGCCGACGCCCCCGCCCCCTCGGACGTGTGGGCCTCGATCCCCGCCGACGAGCGCCGCACGTGGGCGCCGGCGGTGGTCCGGACGAAGGCCGCCGATCGGGGGACGTGGGCCAAGCTGGCGCTCACCGACAGCGACGCCGTGGTCGCCCAGCAGGCGGCCCGCGCGATGGCGCTGCCGGGCCTCGGGGACGACGATGCGGTGGCCCCGGCGTTGGAAGCGGGGATGAAGGCGATGGACCCGGCGACCCGCGCCTACGCCGCCCGCGCGGTGGTCGTCCGGGGCGCGCCGGCGCTGAGCCTCGCCGTCCAGGGGCTCTTCAGCCAGGGGCAGGACCGCGTGATGAACGAGGTCCTCCGGGGCATGGTCGAGGACGGCGGGGACGCCTGGGCGCCGCTGGTGCAGCTCGGCCTCAAGGCGGACCTCCCCACGATTCGGGAGCTGGCCGTGGACGCGGGCGTGGCGTCGTGCCGGGAGGAGGACCGGGCGCTGATGCTGGAGCTCCTCACCGACGAGGACCCGCACGTCGCGGTCCGCGCCGCGTCGGCGCTCTACGTGCTCGTCGGGGCGGGGGACGGGAAGAAGAAGTAGCCCCCGCCGGCGCCGTCACCCGCCCGGGGAGGGCCTCTACGCGGCGCGGCGGCGCAGGATCGCGGCCGCGGCGACGAGCAGCAGCGCCAGCCGGGAGTCCGCCCCGCCGCTGACCGAGCAGCCGCTCGAGCGCTGGACGTCGGTGCAGATCTCGACCTCGTCGGACAGCTCGCCGCGCCCGTTCTCGTGGACGACGACGACGCACACCTGTCCGGGCTTGGGCGTGGCGATGTCGAACGTCTCGCTCCAGAAGGCGAGCGCCGAGCGGTCGATGCCGACGACGTTGATCTGCTTGAGGGTGGCGTCGCCGTCCTCGTCGACCTCGGAGACGCGGATGACCGAGGTGCGGGCGCTGCCGGCGGCCCCGTCGTCGAGCGACGTGGTCAGGCTGACCTGGAGCCACGGGTTCTCGTAGGGGCGGTTCGTCCACGTCGCGGTGAGGCTCCCGTCGAGGTCGAGGTCGGCTTCCACGGACGCGAGCTCGGCGGCGCCGGTGGTGAAGTCCGACAGCGACTCGCTGCCGTTGCCGTCCACCATCGTGAACAGGTAGGCGGTCTCGGGCGCGAGCGGCTCGGCGGGGAAGAACCAGAGCACGCCCTGCCCGTCGCCGAAGCGCTCCTCGACGACCTCGCCCGGGATCGGCTCGACCTCGTCGGAGTCGTCGTCGGCGAGCGTCAGCGTGACCTCGAACTCCGCGCCCCCGTCCAGCTGCGACGTGTGGAACTCCTGCAGCGTCCAGCCGAGCCGCGCGTCCACGGCCACGGGCTCGTCCTCGGGGGTCGCCAGCCAGCTGTCGGGCGTCGGGATCGAGAACCCCTGGGGGAGCGCGATCAGGGCGACGTCCGCGGCGGCGCGGCCGTGGGCGAGGCCGACCAGCAGCGTGGAGAGGAGGACGGCGGTCGAGATCAGGAGCGGTCGTGACATGCAAGGCCGCCAGTGCAGCGGGCGTGCCAGATCCGACCGGGCAAGTCGCTGCCCGGAAGGGTCAGTTCGGCGCGCAGAAGGTCCACATCCCCGCGGGCGCGCCGTCGGGGAAGACCTCGAACTGGCCGGCGCTGCCCGCGGTGTCGATGCAGTCGCCGTCGAAGGTCAGGTCGTCGAGGACCGTCGACACCTCCTCGCCGCACGACCACCCCAGGATCGACGTCCCCAGCGCGTCGCCGCGGTTGAAGATCGTGAACGAGCCGTCGGGGTGGAGCGTGAGCTGCCCGTTGAGGAAGCCGCCGGACTCGCCGGGGATCTCCTGCCACCAGACGCTTCGCGTGCCGTCCGGCTCGATGCCCATCGTGATCGTCCCCCCGGTCGTCATGTCGCCGGCCACCCAGGGGGTCCCGAAGGCGGGCGCGTAGGCGCCCATCTCGGCCGCCTCGGGGGTCCCGTCGAAGGTCCCCGTCAGGTCGGTGACAAGCTGGAGACGCGCCAGCCCCTCGGAGTTGACGCCGACGATCTCCCAGTTCGGCTCGGTGCAGAAGTCGATCGGGTCGGGCATGTACTGGAGGATGGCCTCGTTGCTGGAGTCGCCCGTCCTCGTGATCGTCTCCTCGGGGTCGATGCCGTCGATGAGCCCGTCGCAGTCGTTGTCGATCTCGTCGATCTTGTCCTCGGGGGCGCCGGGGAAGATCAGCGGGTCGTCGTCGTCGCAGTCGCCCTCGCAGGTGTCGAAGAGGTCGCCGTCGGTGTCGGCCCCGTCGAGATCCTCGTCGCTGCCGTCGCAGTTCTGATCGACGCCGTCGTCGCAGATCTCGGTCGCGCCGGGGAAGCGGAGGACGTTGTTGTCGTCGCAGTCCTCCAGCTCGGGGAGGTCGCAGCCGGCGAAGAAGCCGTCGCCGTCGAGGTCGGTCTCCTCCAGCGTCCCGTCGCAGTCGTTGTCGATCCCGTCGCACAGCTCGAGCGCACCGGGGAAGACGTTGACGTTGTTGTCGTCGCAGTCCTCCAGGCAGACGCTGAAGCCGTCGCCGTCGCTGTCGTCGTCCGTGGCCCCGTCGCAGTCGTTGTCGATCCCGTCGCACAGCTCGAGCTGGCCGGGGAACGTCTCGGGGTCGTCGTCGTCGCAGTCCATCGGGGCGTCCTCGGGGATGGAGAGGTCGCCGAGGTCCCAGCTGAGGTCGCAGATCGAGGCGCTGGCGCCGCCGGTGAAGTCGCCCGCGAACACCAGCCGCGGCGCCGGGATCGCGCTGCCGCTGTCGCCGCTGCAGCCGCTGATCAGGCCCGAGATGTGGTTGACCTTCAGGTACTGCGTCGAGCTGACGACGTCGGCGAGGCTCAGCAGGAAGCTGCTCAGGAGCAGCGGGGACTGGTCGTCCTCGTCGCTGATGACGAGCAGCGACAGCGCCGCGCCGGGGCGGCGCCAGTCGGGCTGGAGCTCCAGCGCCTCGACCGCGCGGAGGAACGGCTGCTCGATGTTGTTGCCGTCGCTCCCCTGGACGACCGCCGCGCCGAAGGCCCCCGCCGGGTCCGCGGTGGACGAGTCGATCGTGGTGATGAACTGCGGCTTGGTCGTGTTGATGACGGCGACGTTGAGGTCCGTGTTGCTCGCCAGCGCGCTCGCGAAGAGCGCCTCCCCGTTGGCCTGCAGCGCCGCCTGCTCGTCCTCCATGGAGCACGAGTTGTCGACGACCGTGAGGATGTCGACGAGCGCCGACGCGGTGCCCCCGCAGTCGCTCGGGAAGCCGTCGCCGTCGAGGTCGATCCCGTCGTCCACGAAGCCGTCGCAGTCGTTGTCGAGCGCGTCGCAGATCTCGTCCTCGCCGGGGTTCGCCGCGGGCTCCTCGTCGTCGCAGTCGACGCACTCCGCGAAGCCGTCGTCGTCGGCGTCGGTGAACCCCTCGTCGACCGCCCCGTCGCAGTTGTTGTCGATGCCGTCGCAGACCTCGACCGCGTCGGGGTTCACCTCGGGGTCGCTGTCGTCGCAGTCCCCGTCGCAGTTGGTGACGCCGTCACCGTCCTCGTCCACGTCCTCGTCGACCTCGCCGTCGCAGTCGTCGTCGATGCCGTTGGTGCAGTCCTCCTCGGCGTCGGGGTTGACCGCCGGATCGGCGTCGTCGCAGTCGCCGCCGACGGGGACGAACCCGTCGGGGACGTCGCCGCAGAAGTACTCGACCGCGTCCTCGTCGCCGAAGCCGTCCCCGTCCACGTCGGGGTAGCCGGCGGTGCCCCCCTCGCCGTCGACGATGTCCTCGTCTTCGTCGATCTCGCCGTCGCAGTCGTTGTCCTTCCCGTCGCACAGCTCGGGCGCGCCGGGGTAGACGGACGAGTCGAGGTCGTCGCAGTCCTGGAACTCGGGGTACCCGTCGAAGTCGAGGTCGGTCTGCCCCGGCTCGGGGCACCCGCTGACGACGAAGGGGAGAACGAAAAGGAGAAGGAGAAGTGCCGCCCGCCTCATGGGCGCAGGTTACGCACGATCCCGATCTTCGACAGCCCCCACAGCACCCAGTAGCCCGGGTCGAACTCCCACTTCGCGTGGGCGTTGTTGGCGCGCGACTGGCGCTCGTGGTGGTTGTGGTGCAGCGCTTCGCCCCACCCGAAGAAGTCGATGGGGAAGATGTTGGTCGAGGTGTCGTCGTTGGCCCAGATGCGGTAGCCGATCAGGTGACACAGGCCGTTCACCATCACGACGGTGCTGTACCAAGCCGATCCCATCACCGCGGGGAGCGCGAGGAAGGCCGCGGGGAGCGAGATCCCGGGGACCGCCCAGAGCACGCCGGCGACGACGGGGACGCGGCTCAGCGCGAGGACCCAGAACCCGCGGACTTCGAAGAAGCGGACGAACTGCTCGAAGCGGTCGTCAGGCAGCCCCTTGGCGTACTTGTCGAAGCGGCCGTCCTCGTTCTTGATGCACTCGACGTAGCTGTTGGCCGACTGCGCCGTGATGTTCCACAGCGAGCCGCCCTCCTTGGTCGGGCTGTGGGGGTCGTCGTCGGTGTCCGAGGCGGCGTGGTGCCAGCGGTGCATCATCGCCCACGCCTTGCCCCCGGTCCCCAGGAGGAGCCAGTTCCAGCGCCGCATCAGCCACTCGACGGGCTTGATGTACTCGAACTGCTTGTGGCTGTAGCTGCGGTGGAAGAGCGAGCTGACGGTGAAGACGTTGATCTGCCGGAGGATCAGCAGGAACACGATCATCTCGAAGATCGGGATGTGGATCGCGGTGCCACTCCACGTGTTCCACGCCCAGAAGAGGCCGCCGCTGATCGCGATCGGCACCCAGGTGAAGACGAAGTACGAGAGGAGCGCCAGCGGCATCATCACGTACTGGGGGCGGTCGAGGCGTGCGGTGGCCATGGCCGCGCATCACTACAGGACGTTGAGCCTCGTGCCAAACATCCTTTGCAGAATCGGCTGCACCGCCTCCAGATCCGCGGGCGTCTTGACCGGGCGGAACCGATCGCGACTCACCCGCGCCCATTCCGTCGTCAGGAACCAGCTGAGCTGGCCGACGAGGCGCTCGAACTGGACGACGTCGTCGTCGCCGGCGCGCTTGTTCACGATGTACCAGCGGAGGGGGAAGTCCCGGTCCAGGGCGTCGGTCCGGAACCAGAGCGTGTTCGTGTTGAAGACGTCGATCGAGTCCTGATCGAACGACGGCGGGAACGCGAACCCCTCGAGGATCTTGACGCGGCCGTCGACGGCCGCCGGGGCGCCGCCCTTGTCGCCGGGGTTCTTCGGGGCGCACTCGACCATCATCTCGGCGCCCGACGCGGCGAACCGGCCGAGCAGGGCGGGGTCGAGGCTCGCCCCGAGGTTGTCGACGTTCGCCATGAGGAGGTACTCGACGCCCTCGTCGATGAGGCGGCGGAGGGCGCCGCTGCGGCGGAGCGAGGGGAGGAGGTCGCCGTGCCCCGGCCCGTACGGGGAGATCGCCCCCGCGGCGTCCCGGTACAGCGATCCGTCCGGATTCAGGCGCGGGTTCGCGGACTGCACGAAGCAGCGGACGTCGAGCCCGAAGGAGTCGTGCGCGGCGAGGTGGGCGCGGGTCGCCGCGTCCGTCGCGTGGGAGTTCATCACCAGCAACGGCGCCCCCGCCGCCCTCAGCCGGGAGGCCTGCAGGGCGAGGAACGACCGCGCCGGGAGCGCGTCGACGACGCCCTTGACCCGGCCTCCGAAGCGGGTCGCCATGCCGCCGTTGAGGACGACGACGGCGGCCTTGCGGGCGCCGATGAGCTGGAGCCCGGCGTCGGTCAGCGCGTCTCCCTGCATCGTGTTCGGGGGGGCGGTGGGGAGGATGGCGCCGGCCGGCGGGGGGGCCACGTCTCCCTCGACCACGTTCGACGGGACGTCCCCCGACGCCACCGTCGCGGCGAGGCGGGCGAACGCGTCCGCGTCGAAGCCGAGCCCGTCGAGGAGGGCGCGCTCGTCCGCGGTCAGCTCGGACAGGGGGTCGATCACGGCCGCGTATCCTAACCGCCATCGACGGACCCCGCCCCGCCCGCCGCTCCGAGGTGTGGCTCCCCATCGCCGCCGCCGTGGTCGCCTGGCTGCCGAGCCTGGGCGCGCCCCCGCTGCTGGACGAGCGGGTGATGACGTACGAGGCGCGGAAGTGGATCGGACTGGACCCGCTGGCGCCGTGGCTGCTCCCGATCGGGGGGAGCGGCACGTGGCGGCCGCTGACGACCTACGCGTTCTGGCTCGACGCGGGGCTCCCGTGGCCGCTCCGTCACGCGTTCCAGCTCCTGCTCCACGCGGCCTTCGTGGGCCTCGCGGGGGTGTGGCTGCGCGCGCGGCTGACGGCGTCGGGGGCGCTGGCGGGCGGCCTCGTGCTGGCGCTGCACGCGTCCCACGCGGCGACGGCGGGCTGGATCGGGGGGCGGGCGGACCTGGCGATGGCGACGTGCGCGGTCGGGGCGCTGGTCGCGGCGGACCGGCGGCGCTGGCTGCTGACCACGGTCCTGGCGACGGCCGCGGTGCTCTTCAAGGAGACGGGTGTGGTCGTGGCGCCGCTGCTGCTGCTGTCCTGCCCCGACCGGCTCCGCGTCGCGCCCGCGGCCGTCGTCGCGGGGCTCGCCTTCGCCGCGGCTGTCCTCCTCGCGGGCGGGGTCGCCGGCGCGTACTGGCCGGGGCCGTCCACGTGGGGGCCGGCGTCGCGCCTCTGGGCGCCGTCCGCGGTGGAGCTGGCGGCCCCCTTCTTCGTCCCCGCGGGCGTGCCGGCGGTGCCCCGCGACCTCGTCGGGATCGCGGTCGCGGCGCCCGTCGCGGGGGCGTTCGTCTACTTCGGGGCGGGCCGGAAGCGATGGCAGCAGGGCGTCGCCGTCGCGGTCGTCGCGCTCCTGCCCGTCCTCCACGTCCTCCCCAACGACGGCGGCCAGTGGTACCTGCTCCTGCCGACCCTCGGGATCGCGCTCGCGTGGGGCGATCTCCTCGACGACGCGCCGGTCGCGGCGGCGTGCCTGATCGCCGCCTGCGCGATCGCCACGGGGTGGGAGGGGGGCGCCTGGAAGAAGGCGGGGGCGCAGGTCGAGCAGATCCTGGACGCGGGCGTCGAGCCGCCGCCCCAGGACGTCCGCGACTGGCCCCACCGGGGGCCGTCGTTCTGCTGCGGGGTCCCCTACCAGGTGCGGGCGGACGTGCCCCGCGGGTGGGGCCCGATCACGGAGCCGGCGCCTCCGCCTCCGGAACCGGCGCCGGCAGATCCATGACGTCGATCCCGTGGTCCGTCGCGTTGGGGAGCAGCTCCAGCGCGGCGCGGTGCTCGCTGACCAGCGTCCGCGGCTCCTGGCCGGTCTCCTCGACGACGATCTCGGCCCGCGCGAGCTTGCTGTTGAGGCAGGTCCGGATGCCCCCCGGGGGGTTCCAGTAGGGGAGCCCGACGAAGTCCGACGCCTCCGCCTCGACCGTCCCCCGGATGCGGACATCGCCCTTGCGTCCGTCGATCTGGAGCCTGTACCAGCCGAACCGGCCGCCGTTCTTCATCCACTGCCCGACGCCGTTCAGCTCGTGGGTCCGGTCCCCCTCCCGGAGGACGATGATCGACAGCCACGGCGTCCAGATCGGCCCGAACTTGAGCTTCCCCGCGCCGCACTCCAGGAACGCGTCGGGGGCGTTGTCGAACCCGCAGACCTGGGCCCAGGCGTAGGTGTCGGTGTGCTGCAGCCCCCAGTTGTGGTTCTGGCTCCCGACCCAGCCGTCGACCGCGATCTCGTCGCCGTCCACCCCGAGCGTCCCCCCGAAGACCGCCAGCGGCGACCCCACCAGCGCCTTCGCCTTGGGGAACCCGCCGGCGTAGAACTTCGCGGGGTAGTTCAGCAGCGGCGGGGACGGGCTCGTGTAGGTCAGGTCCCACTCGATGGCGTGGCCGCCGTGGCGGGCGGCGCCCCGGAGCGCGTCCGGGCCGAGGGTCGCGTCGCACATCCGGACGTCCAGCCGGGGCGCGCCGAGCGAGCACGACGCCAGCGGCGCGACCGCCTTGGTCGCGACGATCCGCCCCCCCTCGCGGTCGAAGAACATCGCCCACAGCTCGCCCATCCCGTCGTCGGGGCGGTCCTTGGGGACGAACACGGTGTACCGGATCCAGAACGCCAGCGGCCGGGTGGGGTGGTTGGCGCGCTGGAACCACGACTCGTAGAAGCCGCGGGACGACTCCGGGTCGTGCCGGCTGCCGTTGGCCCAGTCGCGGAGGAGGGCGGGATCAGAGGGTGCTGGTGGCGAGCGCATCGCTCGCATCCAACGGCCCGTCGTCGCTGCTGTCAAGCCGCAGGAGCGTCGAACGGATGACGCCGTGGAGCCGGTCGCGGCCCGTCCCCCGGGGCGCCTGGAAGAGCAGGTCGTCGACCTGGATCGCCTCGACCGCGTCCGTCGCGGTGGCCTCGTCCAGCTCCTCCCGGGTGGCCCCCGGCTCGCGCATCGCCCGGGCCCGCTTCCACTCCCGCGTCGTCGCGTGGACGAGCCCCCGGTAGGCGAGCGCGTCGCAGACGTGGACCAGCGACGCGAGCTCCATGAAGCGGACGTCGCAGGCTTCGGGGTGGTGGTGGTAGGCCATCGCGTGGGCGACGGACGCGGCGAGGTCCCAGCCGCCGAGAAAGAGCGCCCCGAGGCGGCAGTGGTAGCGCCGCGCGGTCCGCCGCAGGAAGAGCCGGTCGGGGTCGATCTCCCGCCCCCCCTCGGACCGGGCGCGGTCGATGGCCTTGCGGACGAGGTGGTAGGCGAGCACCTCGCCGGCGTCGTGGAGCAGCCCCGCGAGGAACGCCTCGCCGGCGGGGATGTCGGTCCCCGCGCTGAGGGTCTCGCAGGCCAGCGCGGTGGCGAACGAGTGGCGCCGCATCTGCTGGATGGAGGGGCCGAAGCCGGGGACGTCGAGGGACGAGTTGACCGCCGACGCGAGGGCCACGCGGCGGACCTGGTCGAGGCCGATCCGCATGACGGCGGCGTTGACCGAGGCGACGTGGGTGGCCGCCATGTAGAACGGCGAGTTGGCGACCTTGACGATGTTGCCCGCCAGCGTCGGCTCCGAGCGGACGATCTCGATGACCTCCTCGTCGGTCGGCGGCTTGCCGTCCTTGCCGAGCAGCCGGCGGGCGGCGTCGGGGAACGGCGGCAGCGCGAGCGGCTCGTGATCGACCATCTCCGCCAGGGCCCGGAGCACGCGGGCCTTCCCCTCGTCGCCGCAGGACCCCGCCTCGGCGTAGAGGTCGCCGACGACCGAGTTCCTCAGCGCGCGCTCGTCCCAGATCGACTCCGGCGGCCGGCCGTTGTCGCGGTCGGTCTTCGCCTTGGGGCGGCGCGACAGGGACCCCGACGCGGACAGGGATCCCGACGCGGACAGGGATCCTGACGCGGACAGGGACTCGGCGGCGGGCTCCTCGTGCGAGTCGTCTGCCGACGGCGGATCCGGCAGCCCCGCGGTCCGCTCGACGAGCTTCACGGGGACGGGATCCGGCTGGGCGACGGTCAGCAGCAGCGGCTCGGCGGGCTCGTCGAGGCGGACCGGCCCCGAGGGACCGATCGCCGGCGAGGTGCGTTCGTCGGGGAGCAGCGGCGGCGGCTCGGGGGCCTGCAGCGACGGCCCCCCGGTGATGTCGAGGGTGTCCTTGGGGACGGGGGCGTCGGGGTCGTGATCGAGGTCGGCGGGGTAGGGGTCGTGGAGCCCCATCCCGAAGTCGGCGAAGAGGTCCTCGGTGTCCGACGGGTGGGGCTTGCCGACGGTGAGCTGCTCCTCGCGCTCGAGGACGATCGGCTTCGCGGCCGCGGGCTTGTCGGCGGCCGCCCGCGCCGACGCCTCGTCGAAGTCGGGCTCGGGCGCCGGGGAGAGGTCGTGGACGGGGTCGTTGGCGGCGGGCATCGGGCGGGTCGCGGCGACCGGCTTTCCGTTCTTCCGGTCCCGGATCGGCTTCGCGTAGCCCGGCCGCCGCCGCAGGAAGGCGTCGACCTCCTTCTTGTCCATCGAGTCGGAGAACTCCCACTCGTCCTGCAACAGGTGCTCGATGTCGCCCCGTCCGAAGACCGACGACAGCGCCTGCTTTACCGAGTCGAGGAAACCCGACGACATACAGAAGTGCTCATCGGCAACGGTCGGAAAGACTTGATTGCTACACTCGCGCCGATGCGGGGTCTCCTCCTGTCCGTGACGGCCGCGCTCGCGCTGAGCGGGTGCGACAACTGGCCGCTGTACCTGAACCTGCCCGACCCGGACGTCCCCATCCCGACGCCGACGGAGCACGACTACGCCGAGGATCCGGAGGCGTCGGACGACGAGGTCCAGGCCGCGGGCGAGCTGACGGCGCCGGCGATCCTGACCATCACGGGGGAGGTCGACAGCTGCGGCTACGACGCCGAGGCCGAGGAGTACACCTGGCCCGAGCACCCCGTGGACGAGAACGGCGACGGGCAGCCCGACGGGTTCGCGAGCCTCAGCGGCTGGTACACCGGCGACGTCGACCAGTACGGGTTCGACGCGGCGACGGACGGCTGGCTGGAGGTCTCGCTGGAGTGGGACAACGCGCCCCCCGGGGACAGCAACGCGCCCTGGCAGCCGGGCGACCCCGAGGGGGACTGGGCGACCGAGTCGGACCTGGACTTCGTCGTCCTCGACGGCCTGATCATCGTGAGCGACGGCGGGGTGGGCCGCGACTACCCCGAGACCTCCCCCCAGGTGCTGTACGTCGCCGAAGGGGAGTCCCGCACGGTGATCGTCGGCTGCCACCACGAGGTGCCCACCGCGTACACGCTCAGCCTCCACTTGCGGGCTCCGTAGACACCCTGGACGCTCACGCGCGCGGCTGTTAGCTTGCGGCGATGTCGACTCCCCGAAGCCTGATCCTGCTCCTCGGCGCGGCCCTCGCCACCGGCTGCCTCGGCGATGACGACGACGACTCCGACGATTCGCAGGTGCCGATCAGCACCACCGTCGAGTTCCAGGACATCTTCATTCCGGAGCGGCTGATCGAGATCGACGTGCTCCCCGAGGGCAGCCAGGTCGTCTCCGACATCTTCATCCACAACGCCGGCGACAAGGACCTGACCATCGACGAGGTCAGCCTGAACTACCAGTCGGACCTCAACTGGGAGCTCCGCGAGGACACGGTCCCGGACATCATCGCGCCCCACCAGCACGCGGTCGTCGAGGTCGTCTACACGGCCGCCGCGGAGATCGACACGTTCGCGGCGCTGGAGATCTACAGCGACGACCCCGACGAGGCGGAGAAGACGGTCGCGTTCATCGGGCGGCAGGCGACCTCCGGCCCCGAGGCGAACGTCAGCGAGACGATCATGGACTGGGGGTTCCAGTTCCGGGCGGAGGAGGAGCGCAAGATCCTCGAGATCCGGAACACCGGCGACGACGACCTCTTCGTCACGAACGTCGAGCTGGTCCAGTCCGAGGCCCAGCCCGCCTTCGCCATCGCCTGCCCCGGCCGCGCCCTCGACGAGTGCGACTGGGAGACGGAGCTGCTGCCGCAGCTGCTCGTGGCCCCCATCGTCCCCGGCTCCGGCGCGCTGCTCGAGCTGGTGTTCTCGCCGCTGAACCTGCAGTCGGTCTCGGCCCAGCTCCTGATCTCGACGTCGGACCCGCTGCGGCCGTCGTTCACGGTGTTCCTGCTGGGGAACGGGGAGAGCGCGCTGAACTGCACGCCGCCGTCGATCCAGGTCGTCAGCCCCGCGGAGGCGACCTTCTATCACGACTGGCAGGAGGTGGTGGTCACCGCCCGGGTGTTCGATTCGGAGCAGCCCGCAGACTCGATGTACGTCGAAATGTTCCTCGGCGACCTGCTGATCGAGGACGAGTTCCCGGACGAGAACGGGTTCGTCACGTTCAACATCGACATCGACGACCACAACCCGCCCCTGCCTAGCGGCCTGCAGCCGTTCACGCTGCGGGTGTCCGACGGCTGCCCGCTCTTCGGCTACGACACGTTCGTCGCCGCGATCGAGTACCCGCTCAGCAGCAGCGACGTCGACGGCGACGGGTTCGACGCCAACCAGGGCGACTGCAACGACAACAGCCGCGACGTGTTCCCCCAGAACACCGAGATCCTCGACGGCCTCGACAACGACTGCGACGGCAGCATCGACGAGTCGACGATCGTGTGGGACGACGACTGCGACGGCTACTGCGAGAGCCCGCCGTGCCTCGGCCAGGGGCCCGCGCCGGACCCGACCACGACCTGCACGGGGCTCGCCGCGGACTCCGCCGACTTCAGCGACTGCAACGACAGCGTCGCCGACCTCGACGGGGACGACGTGGTGGACGGGGTCACGATCTCGCCCGCGACCGAGGAGCTCCTGAACTTCGTCGACGACAACTGCAACGGCATCACCGACGAGGGGACGTCGTACTACGACGACGACGGCGACGGGCAGACCGAGGCGCTGGGCGACTGCAACGACGACGACGCGACGGTGTTCAACGGCGCGGCCGAGTGGTGCGACACCATCGACAACGACTGCGACGGCTTCATCGACGACGACTGCATCGACCAGACGGCCCCCCCGCGGGTCATCGGCGGCGTCATCTGCGACCGCTTCCAGGTCGAGCTCGGCGACCGCGTCCGCTGCGAGGTGCTGGTCGTGAGCCAGGACACTTCGCTGACGTACGAGTGGTTCAGCGACATGAACGGCACGTTCGACGACCCCGCGGACACGTCCACGGTGTTCTGGAACGCGCCCCCCGACGAGGACGAGAACCAGCAGTTCGTGGACCAGTTCCCGACGATCATGGTGACGGTGACGGACAGCCTGGAGCAGCAGGCCTACGGGTTCGGCAACGTGCTCCTGACGCGCGAGATCGAGACCGCCTACAGCCCGATCCTGAACACGGGGGGGACCGGCGGCGGGACCTGCTCGGCGGCGGCGGGCGGGGGGCCGGCCTCGGGCGTGCCCGGGCTGCTGCTGCTGCTCGGCTTCGCGGCTATTCGGCGCCGTAGCTGATCAGGGCGTCCCAGACCTCGTCGCACGAGGTCGCCAGCCTCAGATCGTTGACCACGTCCTGGCACAGCGCCCGCTCCGCGCGGCGCGTCTGGGGATCCAGGCCGGCGTCGAACTGCTGCTCGGCCTCGACGCAAGAGGTCCGGTAGTCGATCCGGTCGTCGGCGTCGAGGTCGGCCCACTCCAGGCCCCAGTCGTGGAGGCAGTCCTCGATGTGGTTGGACTCGGCGCGGCACCGCTCGGCGCACGGGTTGCACGCGGTCAGCGGCGCGGCGGTCAGGAGCAGCAGGGGCAGGAGCAGTCGGCGCATCAGTCGAAGTACTTCTCGTAGACCACGCGGCGGGTCCGCCGGTCGAGTCCGCGCCCTTCTACCAGCTTCAGCACGTCGTCGATCATCGCGCCGTTGCCGCAGAGGTAGATCTGCATGTCGTCCAGCGGGAGGTCCCAGCTCGCGAGGTGGTCGGTGACCCGACCCCGCAGGCCGGTCCACGATTCCGAGGGGCGCGACAGCGTGGGGAGGAAGCGGAACCGGTCGAAGCGCTCGTCCCAGCGGCGGAGCTCGTCGGTCTCGAAGAGGTCCTGCTCGGAGCGGCAGCCCCACAGCAGCGTGACGTCGACGTCGTTCAGCTCGCCGCTCGACACCATCTCCTTGACCATCGCGCGGAGGGGGACGAGGCCGGTGCCGGTGGCGACGAGGTAGAGGAGCGGGTGCAGGGGGCGGCGGAGGAAGAGGGAGCCGGCCGCCCTCGACCATCTTGACGACGGTGATGGCGTACTCGAACTCGTCGGGGTGGTTCCACATCGAGTAGGGGCGGAGCTCGCGGCGGAGGCCGGCGCCCTCGTCGGCGTCCAGGACGAGGCTGACGTACTGCCCCGCCTCGAACGGGAACATGGCGGCGCCGACGGGCTCGAAGCCGATCTTCAGCGTGTCGGGGGTGAGCCACTCCTTGAGCACGACGCGGGCGTCCCACTGGCGGGGGCGCTCCAGCTTGGGCTTGTCGAAGACGAATCGGGGGACGTCGGTCATGGCGCGGCGCGCATGGTAGTCGCTGGACGCGCATCCGCAAGCGGGCCCCGATAAGCTCCTGCGCCTATGCCCGGTCCCGTCGTCCTCGCCCTCGATTCCGGTTCCCAGAGTTCGCGCGCGCTGCTCTTCGACGCGGGGGGCGCGGTGCTGGCGAAGGCGTCGCGGGCGCACGAGCCGATGAAGCACCCCGAGGAGGGGGCGGTGGAGCAGGACCCGGCGGACATCCGGGCGTGCCTGTTCGGGTCGATCCGGGAGTGCGTCGAGTCGTGGGGCGGGGACGTGGGCGACATCGCGGGGGCGGCGCTGACGACGCAGCGGAACACGCTGGTCCCCTGCGGGGCGGGCGGAGCGCCGCTGGGGGACGCGGTGAGCTGGCTCGACCGGCGGACGGCGAGCGTCAGCAGCGAGCCGTCGCGGGCGCTCCGGACGGTGCTGCGGCTGCTCGGGGACCGGGCGATGGTGCCGCGGCTGCTGAGCAAGTCGGTGCCGCGGCTGTGGCGGGAGCGGCGTCCGGAGCTGCTGGAGGAGCTCCGGCACGTGGCCCCGCTGGAGGCGTGGCTGAACCACGAGCTGACGGGTTCGATGGCGATGGCGCCGGGGGGGCTGGCGGGGGTGCTGCCGTCGGACCTGAACAAGCGCGGCTGGACGGGTCAGGGGCTGCTCTACAAGCTGCTCGGCTTCGACCGGGGGTGGCTGCCCGAGGTGGTGGAGGCGGGCTCGGCGATCGGGTCGGTGACGGCGGCGGCGGCGGCCGCGACGGGGCTGCCGGAGGGGCTGACGGTCTACGCGTGCGGCGGGGACAAGCAGGCGGAGGCGCTGGGCGCGGGGGTGCGGCGGTCGACGCCGGGGGTGGCGGCGGTGTCGCTGGGGACCGCGTCGTCGATCATGTTCCCGTGGCCGAAGGCGCTGCAGAGCGGGCGGTACCACTGGCTGACGCTGTGCTCGTGCGAGCCGGCG
>CAYFOA010000041.1:24751-44270 GCA_964344575.1 uncultured Rickettsiales bacterium
CGCGCCGGGGTCGGACGGCGTGGTGACGTGGCCGCGGTGGTCGCCGACGTTGCAGGAGCCGTGCGAGGCGGGGACGGTGATGGGGCTGCGGGAGACGCACACGCGAGCGCACCTGTTCCGGTCGTTGCTGGAGGGGATCGCGTTCGACCTGCGGCGGGGGCGGGAGATCCTGGAGGGGGCGACGGGGACGGAGATCAAGGAGCTGCGGGTCGGCGGGGGCGGGTCGCGGTCGGACGTGGTGGTGCAGATCCTGGCGGACGTGCTGGACCTGCCGGTGGTGCGGCCGCCGAGCGAGGAGCTGGCGGCGCGGGGCGCGGCGCTGGTGGCGGCGGCGGCGTCGGGGGTGCACGCGAACCTGGACGCGGCGGTGGCCGCGATGGTCCCCGAGGCGCCGACGACCAAGCCGCAGCGGGAGGCGGCGGAGGCGTACGACGCGCTCTACGAGCGGGTCTGGTCGCAGGGGACGACGGAGACGAGGAGGCTGTCGTCGCAGCTGGCGGGGTGGCTGAATCGTGGGTGACGGTCTCCCGAGAACGAGAACGGGAACGAGAACGAGAACGAGAACGAGAACAAGAACGAGAACGAGAACGAGAACGAGAACGAGGACGAGGGGCGACGGTTCGATGGCACCACGTTCGACCAGGACGTGGCCTGGACGCTCACCTTCGAGGACGTCCCCCTCTGCCCATAACGAGGGTGTCTCATGGCGGCTCCGAGTAGTCGGGAACGAGGTCTACAGGAACGCGGCCGAGGTCCCGTCAGCGAGCTCCCCGACTCGTTCGACGAGCCAGGCGACCACCAACTCGTGAGCGTCGGTCCTCCCGGCCGTCTCCGGAATCGGGGGCAGCGCCAGTGACGTGGCGATGCCGGCAAGGTCGTCGCGGCGCTTGTGGGCGTCGACACGACGGACGAGGGGCGACCGCCCGGGTTCGGCGGTCAGGCTCAGCGCGATTCCGACGAGCCGCGACAGCGGTCCCCAGCGCGGAAAGACCACTCCCTCAGCGGTGAGCATCGCCCGCCACAGGGAGGGCTCCCGCAATCGGAAGACGCGGCTGTGGGACTCGTCGCCGGCGGCGACCACGCCGGCGAGCAGGAGCTCGCTCACGACCTGGCGAGTCTGTCGGGGCGTGTATCCCAGGTCGACGGCGAGTTGTGTCGCACTACGGCCTCGCGTGCCGCTTCCCAGCAGCTCACAGACGACGTCTGCTTTCACCCCCACGCCGCAGATCCAGCGCGCCCGAAGTCGAGCCAGGGACGGTCGGGCCGAGGACAGGTGGGGAGGGTCGGCCGAAGGTCGCTCGATCCACGGCTCGCCTTCATCCGCCGGCCACGAGACGGAGTCGAACGTCCGCAGCGTCGCGCAGAAGCGCGCCCAGGCGGGAAGCAGACTCGCGGGCGTTCGGTTCACGAGTCCTCGGAGCCGACTTGCCGAGACCCGGCGGTGGTGCGCGACGCACCAGGCGTAGGTCTGTTCGCGCAGTCGCGGCTCCAACGGAAGGAGGTGCGGGGTGAACAGCAACAGGGGCTCGATGTCGACCGCGATGCGGCGATGGCGGCGAAGCACGCCCGGGACCCCCAACTCGGTCCAGAGGCTCCAGGCGAGATCGACCAGCGACCTGTTCAGCTCAGACCCACGCATCGTCGCCGCCCATCAGCAGGAACGTGATCACCTCGTCCACGGCCGCCTGGTCTTCCTCGGCGCGATGCCCGTTGCACCACCCCCTCGCGGCAAGGAGTTCGCCCCGCTTCGGCCGGAGGGTTTGAAGATCCTTGAGGTGCTTCCCTCGTGTCGGCCACTTGTCGGCGGCCGCATCGAGCTTGAACGCGAGCTGGTCCGCGCGTGATGCGAGGTGGACCACCAACCCGCCGAACTCCCTTGTGGTCACGCGCTGGGCGAAGCCGTCAGGCAGGCCGTGGCGCCACACCATGGCTGCGCCGGAGTTCAGCCAGTTCGGCGGTAGATCGAGGGCGTCGGCGACGTCGCGGATCGCATCGGCCAGCCTGTCAGGGAACGGACGTGCCCCCTTCCACCGGCCACCCTCGATGCGGGCGACAGCGTCGAGATCCTCGGTCGGCCGCTCGATCAGGCCTGCGAGGAGCAGAGCGCCGCCTCCGATCAGCGCCAGCTCGTACTCATCGCCCGATTCGAGCAGTAGCGCGCCGAGCGTTCTCAGGGCTTCGTCCAGCCGTACGGAGGTCAGTGTTCGGCCAAGTTCGGTCACTGGGGAGAATAGTACTCCGAATATCAGAAAATGAAATTCCGAATCTCGGCGATTGATTCTCGCCTGACAGGGTGGCGTCGCAGGGGACGACGGAGACGAGGAGACTGTCGTTGCAGCTGGCGGGGTGGCTGAACCGGCAGGGCGGGGAGGGGGGCTGCGATGTCGTCCAGCGGGCAGCCCGGAGGTTCGAGCAATCGCCGGCGACCCTGCTACCTGCCTCCGCCTCCGTCGCCCAGGAGCTCCACGAGCGCGTCCGCGAAGGCCTGGGCGTCTCCCGGCCAGCGCGCCGTGATCAGGTTCCCGTCCCGCACCGTGAAGGGCCTCGCGTAGCTGGGGACGAGGGGTCCCGTCTCCACCTTGCCGCCGTCCCCGACGGCCGCGGCGACCTCGGACTGGACCCACTCCGGGTAGGTCCGGAAGTAGTTCCCGCGGGTGGCGACGGTGGCGATCCAGGCGGACCACTCCATGAGCCGCGGGAGCAGGGGTGAGTCGGCACACGGATGCTCTGGTCTTTGAAATTGATATTGATTCTCAAAATCACGGTGCTACCTTGTGGGTAGATGCTCGTCTGCCACTGCTTCGGAGTCACCGACCGCGAGATCCGCGCCGCCGTGCGCCGCGGGGACGAGGTGATGGCTGCGGGTTCGGGGTGCGGCGGGTGCGCGCCGCTGGTGGACGCCATCGTCGCCGGCGAGCGGGGCGCGATGCTGACGCCGCGGAGCTTGCCCGTCGTCGGGCTGGTGCCCGCCGCTCCGGGGTTCGTCCCCGTCGGCGCGGCCGCCGACAAGCCGTCCGACTGACGCTTCCGTCTAGTCCTTGATCTGCTCCGCGAGGTAGTTCTCGATCCCCATCTGGGAGATCTGGTCGAGCTGCCCCTCGAGGTGGTCGATGGCGTGCTCCTCGCCGGTGAGGATCTCCTCGAGGAGGTGCCGGGTGCCGTTGTCGCCCGCGTCCCGGGCCAGCGCGATGCCCTTGTTGAGGCGCGCGACCGCGCCCTGCTCCAGCTTCAGGTCGAGCTGGTGCATCTCGTGGACGGTCTCGCCCACCGTCACCGGGAAGAGGCGCTGCATGTTCGGGATGCCGTCCAGGAAGAGGATGCGGTCGATCACCTTGTCGGCGTCGTGCATCTCCTCGATCGACTCCTTCTTCTTGGACTCCGCGAGGCGCTCGTAGCCCCAGTTCGCGCACATCTTGTAGTGGATGAAGTACTGGTTGATCGCCGTCAGCTCGGCGGTCAGCACCTCGTTGAGGAAGTCGATGATGTTCGGGTCGCCCTTCATGGGCCGGACCTTAACGCCGGATCAGAACGGGATCCACCGCCATGACGAAAATCATGTCATCGAAAATGATAATGATTTTCAGTATCTAGGCGAGATCGAGGACTTCGCCGACGAGCTTGTCGATCCCCTTGGCGACGTCTGCCACCCACGGCCCCAGCATGTACGCCGCGGTCGTCACGACCTTGTGCTCGGCGTCGACCACCGTGCCCGCGACGTCTGTCACCGTGTGGCAGGCGCCCATCGCCTCGGCGGCGTTGGGAGCGTCGCCCGCCGCGCCCAGGGTCAGGTTGACCCCCGGGATCAGCTTCGCCGCGATCGTCGGGGTGATGCAGATGAAGCCGATCGGCTTGTTCTGCTCGCGCATCGCCGTGATGAACGCGGCCACGCCCTCGTCGACATCCATGTCCGCGCCCGCGAAGGCGAAGTTGCAGAGGTTCTTCGCCGCCCCGAAGCCGCCGGGGAGGATCAGCGCGTCGAGCTGACTCGGGTCGACGTCGCCCAGGTCGGCGATGTTCCCGCGCGCGATCCGCGCCGACTCGACGAGCACGTTCCGCGTCTCGTTCGACACCTCGCCCGTGAGGTGGTTGATCACGTGCGCCTGGTCCTTGTTGGGGGCCGTGATGAGGACGTCCGCCCCGCGCTGCTGCAGCGACAGGAGCGTCAGCACCGCTTCGTGGATCTCCGCGCCGTCGTAGACGCCGCAGCCGGCCAGCAGGACTCCAACCTTCTTGCTCATCGGTTCTCTCTCCTCCGGATGAGGGCGCCGGCGACGAGCGCCAGGGCCAGGGTTCCGGCGGCCTCCCCGCCGCCGATCGTCGCGGCGCACCCGCCGCGGCGCGAAACATAGCTGGACCGGTCGGCGTCCACGACGGCCTCGTCGTCGTCGTCGTCGTCCTCGCCGTCGTCGTCGTCCGCCGGCTCGTCGGAGTCGTCGTCGTCGCCCTCGGGCTCGCTGTCGTCGTCGTCGGAGACCGACGTGTCGTCGTCGTCGTCGTCGTCGGCCACGTCGTCGGCGTCGTCGCCCTCCGCCTCCTCGATGAGGATGGAGCCCCAGTTCGTGACGTTGAACTCCACCGTCTTCGTGCGGCACGTCTCCTGGTAGCCGGGCGCGTTCGCGCAGATCGTGTAGTCGCCGGGGCCGATCTCGTCGAACGTGTAGAAGCCGGAGCCGTCGGTCAGCTCGAACCCGACCCCGTCGATGGAGACCGTCGCGCTCGCCACGCCGTAGTCGGCCTCGTACAGGTCCGTGTGGCGGACGTAGCCGACGAGCTCGGTGTTGTCGATGGTCGACGACCCCCCGATCAGGTCCATGTAGTAGTCCCAGTCCCAGCCCGGCCCCGGGTCCCAGTGGCCGTTGCTGTTGCAGCCGGGGTCGATGTCGACGTGGCCGACGACGTGGTCGGTGTCGGCGGGGATGGACCAGCGGTCGAGGATGTCCGCGGTCAGCGCGGCCGACGCCTCGTACATCGCGTCCGTGTACCAGGTCCCCGGATCCTCGGCGTAGCCCTCGTGCTCGATGCCGATGGTGAAGCTGTTCCAGCAGCTGACGTGCCACCCGATGTCGGCCTCGTCGACGACCTGCGTGATCGCCCCGGTGGTGCTGACGACGTAGTGGGCGCTGACGTAGGCGCTGCAGTTGTGGAACCAGGAGATCGCGCCGGAGTAGGAGCCCTGGACCGTGTGGATGATGACGGTGTCGACGTCGGAGCCGCTGCGCGAGGCGTTCTGGTAGTTGCAGGAGGTGGGGTTCCAGATGGCGCCGGCGTAGTCGGGGTTGCGGTGGGCGGACGGGGCGAAGTGGCCGAGGTAGGCCGCCTCGATGGGCCAGGGCGCGATCGTCAGCGGCTCGCCGTCGGCGGTCTGGTCGATGACGCCGTCGGCGATCGTCTCGAACAGCATGTCGACGTACTGGTCGCTGAAGGAGGCGGGCAGGTCCATCGTCCAGGCGATGGCGTCGCGCCACGCGCCGACGGTGATCTCGGACGCGTTCCCCGTCATCCAGGGCCGCTCGCTGTCGAGCAGGGCGGCGAACCCGCGGGCGTGCTGGACCACGTCGCCGATGACGACGTCGACGTCGACCTCGAGCAGGTCGGCGGCGAGCGCGATCCGCTCGTCGGTCATCTGGAAGAGCCCGCGGCGGCCGTCCTGGGAGACGCGGTAGGGCTTGTGGTGCCACCGCTGCTCGGTGTGGGCGACGCCCTGGAGGATGCCCTCGGGGACGCCGAACTCGAGGGACGCGGCCTCGATGGCGGCCTCGACCTCGGAGACGGTGGGGGTGCCCCAGTAGCCGTCCACGGACCAGTCGAAGGCGACGTAGTCGTCCCCGTGGGCGTGCGCGAGCGCGGGCAGCAGCAGCGCGGCCGCGGCGATGATGATGAAGACTCGGTTCATGCCCTGAACTCCCCTGAGCGAAGCGGCCGCAATATATTGGGCGCCCCCCGGACCACCAAGGACGAATCCCATGCCCGCCCCTGCAGCCCCCCAGGTCTTCGTGCTGGACCCGACGACGACGCTCGAAGAATGCGAGGCGGTCGCCCGCACCCAGTTCGGCTGGACGGTCCGGAGCGTGGACGTCCCGGGGCGCCGCATCGAGGCGGTGGTGGCGTCCCTGTTGGGCCGCGGCGAGGAGGTCCGGATCGACGTCGGCGAGGCCGATCGGGGAGGCGCGGTGGTGACCCTCAGCGCCCGCCGCCCCCGCACCATCCGCCGCTACCAGCAAGCCCTCGACGCCGCCGTCCGAGCCCGCCTCCAGCGCCGCGAGCCGGGGACCTGACCAGGCGCTCCGTTCCGGTAGGAGGGACCCATGCTGACGACGCAACTCGCCGATCGCATCGCGGAGCAGGTCGCGGCCCGCGCCGCCGAGGTGGAGAACGCCCCCGGGCGAGGAGTTCGAGGCGATTCTCGCCGAAGTGCTCCCCGACGTGGAGGAGCGGTTCGGGCGCGACCGCAAGTGGTTCGACATGCGGCGCGCCGGCGGGCACGGGATCGAGGCGAAGACGTTCCAGGTCGGGGCGGCCGGCGTCGCCGTGGGGCCCGGCTCGTCGGTGCAGAACGTGCTGAAGCGCGCCTCGACGGAGCGCGTGATCCCGGACGCCGTCCGGCGGGACGACCTCCTGCTGCCGCAGTACCTGACCGCCGACCAGGCCGGAGCCCACCTCCACCGGTTCTTCCTCGACGCGGTGGCCGCCGACGCCGCGCAGAAGCGGGTCGACGGCGACCAGCACATGGTCACGATGTTCCGGAACGCCGACCTCACCTCGATCGGCCTCTGGAGCGAGCCGGTGGCCGACTTCCTCGGGGGCCTGTTCAGGGGGGTCGCCTGGGACTGGGTGGAGAACACCCGGGGCCGGAAGGTCACCCGGACCCTGGTCGCCACGTCGGCCGCGCGGGCGGTGCTCCGCTGGTACTGGGACCGTGCGGAGCACGTCAACGTGACCTACACCGCCCCGGCCGGGACCTTCGTCCGTGCCATCGTCCCGGCCGCGACGACCCCCGTGACGCTGACCCCCGAAGAACTGGAGCGGAGGCTGCAGGAGGCCTACGACCGTGGTTTCGCGGCGGGGGCGGGGAGCCGCGGCCGGCCCTGACCGGCGGAGGCGCCGAGGCCGGCGCGGCCTCAGTCCCGCTGGTGCGGGACGTGGTGGCCGTGGAGGACCTCCTCCAGCCACCGCGGGAGCAGCGCCGTCGCCTCGGGGGTCTCCCGCATGCCCGCCAGCACCGCGTCGTCGTCGTCCGCCGACGATCCGCTGTACGCCGCCCGGTACGCCTTGTAGCGGTAGACGTTCCCCGCCCGGTCCAGCTCGGGGTGGAACTGGGTCGCGAAGATCGACGTGCCGTCGATCCGCGCCGCCTGGAACGGGGACCGCTCGCTCCCCGCGAGGTGGTGCATCCCCGCCGGCAGCCGCGTCGCGTGGTCCTTGTGCCCCAGCTGGGCCGCGAAGCTCGGCGCGTACGGCGCCAGCAGCGGGTCCGCCTCGCCCGCCCCCGTGAGGTGGATGTCGAACGTCCCCACCTCCGCCCGGGACGGGTCCTTCGTCATGTCCCCGCCCCCCGCCCGGACCAGCGACTGGAACCCGAAGCAGGACGCGAACGTCGGCACGCGCCGCGGGATCAGGACGTCCGCGAGGAAGTCGAAGAACGCGTGCAGCCACGCCACGTCGTCCAGCGTCGAGTAGGCCCCCGACCCGCCCACCAACAACAGCGGGTGGACCGCGAGGTCCCGCTCCGTCGGCGGCCCCCGGAGGAGGTCGTGGCACACGATCGTCGCGAGCTCCACCTCCAGCGCCGCCGCGAAGCACTCGTGCTCGTGCGCCGCCATCGGGTCGCCCGGCTCGCGGGCCTGCAGGAGGAGGAACCGACGCGTCATCCGATCAGCTGACGTCCCAGACGTCTCCCTGCTTCCAGAGCGACTCCAGCGACGGCCGCGCGCCCCCCGTCGCCGCCTGCGCCGCCGCCACCTGGGCGTCCATCCCCGCCTCGTACACCGGCCGCTCCACCTGCCGGAAGATGCCCGTGGGCACCGGCAGATCGGGGTACGCCATCGTCCCCAGGAGCTGCGCCAGCCCCGGCAGGGGGGCGTGCTGGTCGTGGATCAGCAGCTCGGCGGGGTCCGTCCCCTCGACCGGCACCACCTCAAGCGTCAGGTCGTGGTTCAGCTTGACGCCCTTGTCCCGCTCCGCCCCGAAGATCAGCGGCTCGCCGTGCACCAGCTCGACCGTCCGCTCCGCCTTGTGCGGCTTGCCCACCGCCGGCTCGAAGACGCCGTCGTTGAAGATGATGCAGTTCTGCAGGATCTCGATGAACGACGTCCCCTTGTGCGCGTGCGCCGCCTTGATCACCGCCTGGAGGTGCTTGCTCCAGAGGTCCACCGTCCGCGCCACGAACGTCGCCCCCGCCCCCAGCGCCAGCGAGACCGGCTCGAACGCCGGGTCGATCGACCCCATCGGCGAGCTCTTCGTCCGCTTCCCCAGCCCCGACGTCGGCGAGAACTGACCCTTCGTCAGCCCGTAGATCCGGTTGTTGAAGAGGAGCACCGTCAGGTCGACGTTGCGACGCAGCACGTGGATCAGGTGGTTCCCCCCGATCGACATCATGTCGCCGTCGCCGCCCACGATCCAGACGTGCAGATCCGGGTTCGCCATCTTCGTCCCCGTCGCGACGGCGGGGCTGCGGCCGTGGATCGTGTGGAACCCGTAGGTGTTCATGTAGTACGGGAACCGGGCCGCGCAGCCGATGCCGCTGATGACGACCATGTTCTCCCGCGGGACCTCCAGCGTGGCGAGCGCCGTCTGGACGCCCTTGAGGATCGCGTAGTCCCCGCAGCCGGGGCACCACCGCACCTCCTGGTCGCTGGCGAGGTCCTTCCGAGTGAGCTGAACGACGTCCGACATCGCCTAGGCCTCCCCGTAGAGCACGTCTTCGATCGCCTGCCGGACCTCGCCCACGTTCAGCGGCAGGCCCTGGACCTTGTTCAGCCCCTTGGCGTCGACGAGGTAGTCCGCCCGGATGACCCGGATCAGCTGCCCCATGTTCATCTCCGGCACCAGCACCTTGTCGAACCGCGCGATGATCTCGCCGAGGTCCGGCGGCAGCGGCGACAGCCAGCGGAGGTGGATGCTGCTGACCTTCAGCCCGTCCGCCTGCGCGCCCTCGACCGCCGAGGTGATCGCGCCGAACGTCGAGCCCCAGCCGATCACGAGGACGTCGCCCGAGTCCGCGCCGTACACCTCCGTCGGCGGGATCTCCTGCTGCACCCGCAGCACCTTGTCCCGACGCACCTCGCTCATCCGCTGGTGGTTGACCGAGTCGTAGCTGACGTTCCCCGTGAGGAAGTCCTTCTCCAGCCCGCCGACCCGGTGCTCCAGCCCCGGCGTCCCCGGCTTGACCCACGGCCGCGCCAGCGTCTGCTCGTCGCGCGCGTAGGCCTGGAACCCCTCGGGATCCGTGCGGAAGTCGGCGTCGATCGGCGTCAGGTCGCCGACGGCCGGGATCTTCCACGGCTCGCTGCCGTTGGCGAGGTACCCGTCCGTCATGAGGATGACCGGCGTCCGGTACTTGATCGTGATCCGCGCCGCCTCGTACGCCGCCGCGAAGCAGTCCGCCGGCGACTTCGCCGCGATCACGGGCAGGTCCGCGTCGCCGTTGCGGCCGAACAGCGCGATGTTGAAGTCCGACTGCTCCGTCTTCGTGGGGAGCCCCGTCGACGGCCCGCCCCGCTGCACGTCCACCACCACCATCGGCAGCTCGACCATCAGCGCCAGCCCGATCGCCTCGCCCTTGAGCGCCAGCCCCGGCCCCGACGTCGAGCAGACGCCGAGCTGGCCCGCGTACGACGCCCCGATGGCCGCGCACACCGCCGCGATCTCGTCCTCCGCCTGGAGCGTCCGGACCCCGTGCGCCCGCATCGCCGCGAGGTTGTGGAGCAGGTCCGACGCCGGCGTGATCGGGTACGACCCGAGGAAGAGGTCGAGGTCCGCCGTCTGCGCCGCCGACACCAGCCCCATCGCCGTCGCCAGGTTCCCCGTCACGTTCCGGTACGTCCCCGGCGCGATGGGCGCCTCCGGCACCTGGTACGTCGACGTGAAGACCTCGGCCGTCTCGGCGTAGTAGTAGCCCGTCTTCAGCGCCTTGACGTTCGCCTCGGCGATGTCCGGCTTGGCCGCGAACTTCGCCTCCAGCCACCGGATCGTGTGCTCCATCGGCCGGTCGTAGAGGTGGTAGACCATGCCCAGCGCGAAGAAGTTCTTCGCCCGGTCCTTGTCCTTCGTCTTCAGCGGCGAGTCCTTCAGCGCCTCCCGCGTCAGCTTGGTCATGTCGACCTTGATGACCTGCCACCCCGCGAGGGCGTCGTCGCCGTCCTCCAGCGGGTTGGTCTCCCACCCCGCCTTGGTCAGGTTCCGCGCGTTGAAGGACGCGGTGTTGACGAGGATCAGGCCCCCCTTGCGGAGCCGGCCGAGGTTGACCTTGAGCGCCGCCGGGTTGAACGCGACGAGGGCGTCGCTGATGTCGCCCGGGGTCCGGATGTCGGTCGCCCCGAACTGGATCTGGAAGCCCGAGACGCCGAAGAGCGTGCCCGCCGGCGCGCGGATCTCGGCCGGGAAGTCGGGCAGCGTCGCGATGTCGTTGCCGACGAGCGCCGCGGTCTTGGTGAACTGGGTGCCGGTGACCTGCACGCCATCGCCGGAATCTCCGGCGAAGCGGACGACCACGCTGTCAACGGTCTGCAAGGGGGTGCCTCCACGGGCGGGGGCCGGACGGTGGGCCTGTCCGGGCCTGGATCACCCGGACCCTACCTCCTGATTCGACGGACCGCTACCGCGCGAAGCAACCGAAGCGGCCGCTGCCGACCACCACCGTCGGGGATCCGTCCAGGGGCGTCACGAGGACCCGGCTGGGGACGTGCTCCTCGCCGACGATGAGCGGCTCGGGATCGGCCACGGCGGACCACACCTCGTCGTCCGCGACCCCCGCGTAGACGACGTACTTGCCGTCCGGGGTGACGAACGGGTGGCTGCCGCCGACCTGCTCGAAGAAGTGAAGCGCGACGACGGTCTCCCGCGACGGCGCCCACGACGGGCCGACGGGGCGGCTCAGGCCGGTCTCGGCGTGGACGATGACCCAGCGCAGCCGGCCGTTCTCCTCGTGCGCCTCGCAGATCAGGAGCTCGCGCCCCCCGGGGAGCCACTGCATCGCCACGAACGGCGCCTGCCACAGCGTCTTCGACGTCCCGGCGGCGATGTCCAGGACCTCCAGGCCCTCGAACGCGCCGTGCCCCTCCGGCGCGATCGCGACGGCGAGCCGGGTCCCCGCGGGGTCGAACCGGAAGGCGCCCCGGCCGGGGTAGCTGAAGAGCGTCTGGCGGGTGTTGCCCCGGGGGTCCATGAGGACGATGTCGTCCTCCGCGCCCGAGCCGATCGCGCCGAACGCGAGCCGCTTGCCGTCGGGGTGCCAGGCGGGGACGTAGAAGCTGCCTGCGTCCGCGATCTCCTCGCTCGTCCCCGGCGTCGTCAGCGGGTCGCTGATCATCAGGCTCGCGGGCTGGTGCTCGCCGGCGGCGCCGAGGCGGACGGCGAGGAGCTGCCCGCCGGGCTGCCACGACCAGAAGATCGGGGCGCCGACGTGGAGCAGCGCGCTGTCCCCGGGCTGGTCGGCGTCGACGAGGTGCAGCTCGAGGAAGTCCTCCTCCTGGTGCAGGACGAGGAGGTGGCGGTCGTCCGGCGCCCACTCCAGGTGGGTCGGGTTGCCGCCCTCCATCTCGAACGGCTCCCACACGCGGACGCCGTCCCGGTGGACGACGTAGACCTTGCCGCCGGGCCAGAACTGGGGGAGCTCGTCTTCGCCCTCGAGCTCGTCCTCGTCGAGGCCCTCGTCCTCCGCCTCTGCCGCCTCGAACTCTGCGAGGACCTCCTCCGGCTCGGCCTCGCCGACGACCGCGATGACCACGCCGTCGCCGAGCACGTCGTCGACGTCGTCCGGGTCGTGGGTGACGTCCTCGAGGTAGGGGAACTCGTCCTCGACCATCTCCCACGGCATGTCGTCGCCGTCGTAGTCCCAGAAGTCCTCCTCCAACGTGGGGAGGAGGCCGAACACGGCGACCCGCTCGCCGTCGCGGCTGGGGGTCGGGTGCGCGAAGACGTGCCCCTCCTCCAGCTCGCCCGCGACCCCGGGGATCGGGGGCAGCCCGGGCAGGACGGCGAAGTCCTCCGGCGCCCAGGTCAGGCGGCTGGTGACCTTGCCGTCGCCGTGGGCGAGGTACAGGTGGCCGTCCGGGCCGGTGTACAGCGTCCCCACCTCTTCGGGGAGGAGGTCGCGGCGAGGCTCGGCGGTTTCGGGACTGGCGGGGAGTTCGTTGGAGCGGCTCTCGGGCACGTGCAGATCCTACCTTGGCGTCCCTATAAGGATGAACGGTGCCCAGTAGAAGGGGTGATTCGTCGATTCCTGCGCGAGGAGCGCGCGCTGCGCGACGGCGAGGGCCTCCGGGGGCGGGCGGCCCTCCGCGAGGGCCTCGTAGAAGCGGACCATCAGCTGCTGCGTGGACGTGTCCGAGACCTGCCACAGCGAGGCCAGGAGGCGGGGGACGCCGGCGCGGCGGAACTGGTTCGCGAGGCCCGCGATCTCGAGCCCCCCGCCCTGCACGGCGTCCCCCTCGGGGGCGAGCGGGACGGCCGTCTCGCAGGCGGACAGGACGACCATCCCGGTGTCGGTGAGCGGCTGGTAGAGGCCGGGGATCTCCAGGTAGCCGAGGTGCTGCCCGGCGAGGACGATGTAGGACTTCTCGGGCTTGCTGCTGTCGAGGACGCCGTGCGTGGCGAGGTGGACGACGGCGCGGCCCTTGGCCTGGGCCCCCAGCGCCTCGCGGGTGGCGGCGGCGCCCTGGAGCGTGCTCGCCCCGGGGAAGAGGGCGGCGAGCGCCTCGACCTCGGCGTCGGCCGCGGGGAGCGTGCCGTCGGGGTTGCCGAGCGCGAGCAGGCCGGTCCGGGTCATCCGGAGGGTCTCGCCCTCGCGCCGCTTGAGGCTGCCGACGTTGGTGACGTTGACGACCTCGTGGTCCTGCACGAGGTAGCGGCCGTCGCGGCGGAGCAGCTGGTAGGGGATGTACCGGAGCGGCCCCGAGGCGGCGACGATGACGCGCTTCTTCCCCTCGATGTCCTTCGCCACGGGCTCCCACAGCCAGCCCCCGAGGGCGTCGAGGTGTTCGAGCAGCCGGTCGGGGTTCGACAGGCGGCGCGACCGCATGACGCGGAGGACGCGCCCGATCCGCTTCTCCAGCTCCTCCTTCGAGACGGCCGCCTCGCGGAAGACGAGGGGACCCGAGCTGAAGACGAGGATGGCGACGCGGTCCGGGAGGACGACGGGCTGGAGGACCACCTCGTCGTCGGCGAGGTCCTTCTGGTAGGCCTCGATGTCGGTGGGGTCGACGCGGACGAGGCGGTCGAAGTCGGGGTACTCGGTGCGGAGCTTGTCGACGTAGCGGCTGAACTCGACGCGGGTCTCCGCGAGCTGCTGCTGGAGGGCGGCGACGCGCTCGGCGTCCCGCTTGTCCGCGGGCTTGCGCTGCTCCTCGGCGATCGACGACTCCAGCGACGTCTGCCGTTCGCTGAGGGCCAGGTACTGCCGCTCGGCGGCGTCGGACGACGGGCCGCCGGCGTCCATCTCGGCGACCTGGAGGCGCTCGGCGTAGAGCATCGCCGAGGCGCCGTCGCCCTTCGCCAGGAGGGCGTCGATCAGCGTCTGGTAGACGTCCGCCCGGTCCTCCACGAACTGCTGGACGGCCCACGGGTCGAGCCCCTCGAGGCCGCGCCGGGACTGCTCCAGGAACTCGACCGCGTTCCGGAGCGGGGCGAGCCCGTCGGCGCCGCGGGCGCGGGAGGCGAGGCCGATCCCGAACCACGCGCGCCACTGGAGGTCCGCGATCTCGAGCCGCGTCGCGATGGCCCCCGCCTTCTTGAACGTCTGGAACGCCTTCTCCCCGTCGCCGCCGTCGAGCTGGAGCGCGCCGAGGCCGAGCAGCGCGGCGCACTCGGTGGGCTCGTCGCCGACCTCCTCGGCCGCGGCCGCCGCCTGCTCGAACGACCGGCGGGCGTTGACGCGGTCGCCGGCGAGATCGTCCAGCTCGCCGAGGTTGAGGAGGATCCCCGGCTGGTCGAAGGGGGAGGCGACCTCCGCCACGGCCGCGTACACCTGCCGGGCGGCGTCCAGCTCCCCGGCGGCGAGCAGCAGCTCGGCGATGGCGAGGTCCGCGGCGACGAGGTCGTCGGGGTGGGTGAGGAGCTCGCGGGACTGGCGGTAGACGTTGGCGGCGGACTCGTAGTCGCCCAGCTCGGCGTAGAGGTTGCCGAGGTTGTGCAGGGCGACGCCCCGCCCCTCGGGGTCCAGCGCCGCGTCGTAGGCCTCGATGGCGGCGAGCTGCGTATCGATCGCGTCGGCGTAGAAGCCGAGCTCGCCGAGCACGATCCCGCGGTTGGTGAGGGTGTCCGCGAGGCCGCCCGCGTCCCCCGCCGCGGTGTACAGGACGGCGGCGCTGTCGAGCAGCTCCAGGGCGGGGCCGTGCTGCCACGCGGCCGCCTCGACGAGGGCGAGGTTGACCACCGCGTCGGCCGCGCCGATGACGTCGCCGCTCTGCTGGAACGCGTCGAACGCCTGCTCGTAGCGCCGCTTCGCCTCCCGGACCCGCCCGAGCGCCTCCAGCTCGCGGCCGAGGGCGACGAGGTCGGACCCCAGCGCCTGCTGGTTGCCCGTCCGCCGGTCGATGGCGACGGCCTCCTCGAACAGCTCCAGGGCGTCGGCGTGGCGGCCGAGCGCGGCGTGGACTCGCCCCAGGCCGACGCGGGCGGCCGCCTCCGCCTCGGGATCGTCGGCCTCCTCCGCCTCCCGCAGCGCGAGCCGGAACTGCACCATGGCCGTCGGGAGATCGCCCGCCTCCAGCGCCGCCTCGCCGTTCTCGAACGTCTCCCACCCGCCGAGCAGGGCGGCGGCGAGGAGCAGCGGGAGGAGGCGCCTCACGCGGTCAGATCTCGATCCGGCT
Organism: uncultured Rickettsiales bacterium; assembly: GCA_964344575.1. Taxonomy (GTDB): domain Bacteria; phylum Myxococcota_A; class UBA796; order UBA9615; family UBA9615; genus JAAESI01. Next base: position 39,778 of record CAYFOA010000041.1, read on the forward strand.
CAGCTCGGCCTGCGCGGCTTCCAGCGACGGGTCGAGCTCGACGGCCCGGCGGAGGGCGTCCCGCGCGCGGGTCAGGTCCTTGCGGTCGAGGTAGTCGAGCCCTTCGCCGAATGCGAGCGCGGCCCCGAGGGGGTCGGCGGGGGCGGCGCCGGCGGGCGGCGGCGGCGCGTCCTCGGCGGACACGGACTCCGCCATGCTCTCGCCCTCGTCCGGCGCGCCGGCGCCTCCGCCCTTGCCCCGACCCGACTTGGTGCCGCCGGCGTCCCCGGTGGTCGACTCGCCGCGGACCTTGATCGTCCCCTCCTCGTCCGACAGGAACGGCAGCAGCCCCGCCGCGAGCTGGTCCTCCAGGGTCATGAAGTCGGCCACGGTGCCGTTGTGCTGCGACCCCCCGAGGATGATCCCGGTCTCCACCTCGACCACCCGGCCGATGAGCTGGAACTGGCCCATCAGCTCGAAGTAGGAGCCGATGACGACCCGCTCGACCCCGAGCAGCTTGCCGACCTGCACGGCGGTCGACTGGTCGACCTTGTCGGTCTTCTGGAGGTCCAGCTCGCCGAGGATCTCGTTGATCCGGCCCCGCTCGATCACCTCGATCCCGGGCTGGCCGACCAGGTCGGTGATCAGCATCTCGGACAGCCCCAGCTTGAGCATCTCCAGCTCGGGGTTGCCGGTGTTCTCGAAGTACAGGACGGCGACGCGGCGGTCGGTCTTCGCCAGCGCGGGGGTCGCCGCGGCGGCGAGGACGCACGCCGCGAGCAGCAGCAGGAGGGCTCGTTTCACGGGATGGACTCCAGGACCGACCGGGCGAGGGCGGCTTCGGCGGTGTCGGGGAACTCGTCGAGCAGCCGCTCGTAGGCGGCGCGGGCTTCGACGGGGTACAGGCCGGAGTAGTACTGGCCGCCGGCCGAGGAGAGGGACAGGGCGGGATCGATGCCGGCGTCGGCCATCGCGACGTAGGCGTCGCCCGCGAGCTTGGCCTGGCCCGCGGTGGCGTAGCCGCTGGCGAGGAGGTACGGGCCCATGTTCATCGCGTCGTCGGCCTGGGCGCGCATCTCCGCGAGCTCGCGGACGCTCCGGGCCGTCCCGGGGTCGACGGTCGCGCCCCGCGCCTCGGCCGCCTCCCACGCCGCCAGCGCGGCCTCGGCCGCGGCGACGTCCCCGTTCGCGACGGCGAGCTCGATGGCGAGCGCGTGGAGGCCGTTGTCCGTGGGGAAGGCGTCCAGCCCGGCCCCGACGGCGGCGAACGCCTCGTCGGCGCGCCCCCCGAGGATCAGCGCGCGGGCGGCGTCGCTCCACTGGGCGGGGGTCGACGCCGAGCCGACGGTCCGGGCGGCGGCCTCGGCGGCGGCGGCCCGCTCCCGGGCGTCGGCGAGCATCCCGCTGAGGTCCTCGACCGCTCGGGAGTACCGGTCGCGCGCCTTCGCGTGGGCCAGCGCCCGCTCGATGGCGTCGACGTCCCCGGCGGCGAGCGCGGCCCGGCCCCAGCTCGACTCGGGATCCTCGACGGGATCGACGAGGTCCTTCACCTCGTCCAGCGCGACGACCCACGCCTCGCACTGCTGCGCCCGGACGGCGGGCGCGGCGGCCATGATGCACCCCATCTGCAGCGGCTGGACGCGCGCGGTCGCCTCGATCTTCGGGATCTGGTCCCGTCCCGCCTCCTCCTTGCGGGTCTGGTTGATGACGAGGTTCACGTAGGCGCCGACCGTGTACCCGTAGGACGCCGAGCCGGGGTAGCGCTTCAGGAACTCCTCGCCGTAGGTGAGCACGTCGGCCCGCATCCCCATCGCGTAGGCCGCGACGGTGTAGGACCCGAGGGCCCACTCGTTGACGCTCATCACGCCGTACTCCCCGCCCATCTTCCGGTCCTCGGGGAGCTTCATGTCGATCAGCTTCCCCGCGACGACGAGGATGTCGGGGGACGCCTGCACCGTGGTGAGGCGGACCTGCATGTCCAGGGTCATGTCGTCGAGGGCGTCCAGATCGCCGGAGGCCTCGATCGCCTCGAGGTTCTTCAGGGTGTCGGCGGCGTAGGCGGACATCGCCGCCCTCCCGCGCTCGCGGTGGGCGCGGAGGCGCTCCTCGAGGTCGTTCAGCGCGTCGGTCGCCAGCGCGAACCGGTCGTCCGCCTCCAGCGCCGCGTTGAGCTTGTCCCGGGCCTCGTCCAGGGCGCCCCGGTCCATCGCCTCGAGGCCGGCGGAGTAGGCGAGGAAGGCGTCGAAGCTCTCGGTCGCGACGCGCCCCATGCGGGCGTTCTCGCGGGCGGAGACGCTGACGCCGAGGCGGCCGACGATCTGGGTGGCGAGCTCCTTCTCGAGGAGGAAGAACTCGGCCGCCGCGCCGGTCACGGAGTCGGCCTGGACGACCTCGCCGGTGGCGACGTTGACGATCCGGGCGTCGATCCGCATCGACGGATCGACCGCCGCGAACGCCCCCGTGAGGACGTACTGCGCGCCGAGCCCCTTGCCGACCTCGACGGCGGTGCTCGGGTCCACGAACGACGAGCTCTGGAGCTCCAGCTCCTTCATCAGCTCGGCGAGCCGCCCCCGCTCGACCACCTGGAGCCCGGAGACGGCGGACAGGTCGGTGATGAGCATGTCGGCGAGGCCGTGGCCGAGGGGGTCGAAGCGGGCCTCGGAGGTGTGGTTGTCGAAGTTGGTCACCGCGAGGGTGGGCACGGACGCGGCCGCGGCGGCGGGGAGGGCGAGGGCCAGCGCGAGGATCAGGGGGCGCATCCCGGTCATTCGACCACCGTGAGCCGCACTTCGTTCCGCTGGGAGTCCGTGTACTCCCCGACGATGCCCCACACCTCGACGCGGTAGTCGCCCGGATCGAGGGGGGCGGGGGGGACCCGCTCCAGCGCGTCGGGGAAGGAGGTGTTGGGGATGTTGGGGTCGGTCGTGCCGTCGACGTCCCGCTCGCCGTAGGTCACCTCGCGGACGGACGGGTCGATCAGCCAGAGGTTCCACGCGTCCTCGGCGCGGTCCTCCCAGTACGACACCTTCACCGCGAACCACAGGAACTCGCCCCGGTCGCGCACGCAGAGGACGTCCCAGGCGATCGCGTAGGGGCCGTCGTTCGTCACGAAGAAGTGGTCCTGGGGGAGGGCGTCGGGCTCGCATTGCGTCGTCCAGAGCACGACCTCGACCCCGTCATCGAGGACCGGATCGATGGGCTCGACGGGGCACGCGGTCAGCGCGACGAGGAGCGGCAGGGAGAGGAGCGCGCGGCGCACGGACCGATTATGCAAGGCGGGACGGCGGGCGTCCGGGTGCCGAACGGCTAACCTTGGCGGATGCGCCGCGTCGTCTGCCTGCTGTCCGGTCTCCTCGTCCTCCACCTCGCCGCCCCCGCGTCCGCCCAGGACAACGCGGTCGCCCACGACCTGTACGACTACGTGGCGTACGGCGTGGTCGACGTCGGCGACGAGTTCACGTGGGAGGCGCTGGTCCGCTTCGACGACCTCAGCGAGTCGCTCCCCCGCGGCTACATCACGCTCCTGGAAGTCGTCGAGAGCACGGGCCTGAACCGGCTCTACCTCGGCATCGTCAACGGCGACTGGCAGATCGAGGCGAACGACAACAACACCACCGAGGGGAGCTCCTGCTCGGCGGGCGTCGCCGTCTGCACCGACGCGACGCTGTCCGAGGACACGAACTACCACGTCGTCTTCACGCTGGACGGGGACGAGTTCGAGCTGTTCGTGGACGGCGTCGAGATCTTCTCGGGCACGCTCCCCAGCGCCCCGGTCTTCGGCACGGCGCAGTGGGTCACCGGCGCGGACACCGACAACGGGAGCTCCTTCACGTCCGACTCGTTTGCGGGGACGATGGACGAGGTCCGGCTCTGGACGGGCGTCCAGGACATCGACGAGCTGTCCTGCCTGGCCGACTACTCGCTCACGGGCACCGAGGACGGCCTGTTCGCGTACTGGCCGATGAACGAAGCCCCGGGATCGCCGACGGCTCCCGACGAGGCGAACGGCACGTACCCAGGGTCGGTGCTCGGCGGGGCCGACTTCGTGACGTCCCCGTTCTCGGTGACGACGTCGGTCGGCGGCGACATCCCCTGCTACGACTTCGACGGGGACGGCCAGACCCCCGACGACGGCGACTGCGACGACACGGACGCGGCGATCTACGACGGCGCGCCGGAGTCCTGCGACCTCGTCGACAGCGACTGCGACGGCGACCTCGTGGACGGGGACCCGGACCTCGACAGCGACGGCATCCCGGACTGCGCGGACGACGACGACGACGGCGACGGCTGGTGCGTCGACCCCGAGGGGGACGGCTGCGACGACCCCACCGCGGACGGGACCGGCGACTGCGACGACACGGACGCGGCCATCAACCCGGGCGCGGCGGAGGCCTGCAACGGGGTCGACGACGACTGCGACGGCGTCGTGCCCGCGGACGAGGCGGACGGCGACGGGGACGGGTTCCGGATCTGCGAGGGGGACTGCGACGACACGGACGGGGACGTGAACC
>CAYFOA010000042.1:0-11045 GCA_964344575.1 uncultured Rickettsiales bacterium
GTCGTCGTCGTCCCCGGAGTCGTCGTCGTCGTCGTCCCCGCTGTCGTCGTCGTCCCCGCTGTCGTCGTCGTCGCCGAAGTCCCCGCAGCTGTTGTTGTCCTCGGCCGAGGAGAAGATCACGACGCTCCGGCTGATGCTGTCGCCGGGGTTCAGCACGAACCCCGATGCCTCCACGTCGCCGTAGTAGAAGAGCACCGCGGTGTCGCCGACCCCGGTCTCGCCGCTGGCCGCGTAGTCCCACTCGGCGTACTGCAGTACGCCCCAATTCCCGAAGATCAGCCGGTCGGGGACGTCCGTCCCGGGGAAGCCGCCGATCGCGGACGCGGACGTGAACACGGGGAAGTTGGGAGACGACGCCGAGTTCTCGATGACGAAGAAGTCGCCCAGGTCGGCGGGGTCGATCTCGACCTCGGTCAGGGGCAGCGCCGGCTCGACGCTGAAGACGGGGTCGCAGTCGACGTTCGCGTACGTCGGTCCGTCGTTCCCCCCGATCTGGTAGTCGAGCTGCCACCGCAAACCAACCGTCGCCGGGTTGGCGGAGGTCGCCTCGTTGGTCACCGTCAGCGTCAGTCGGACCCCCGCGCTGTCCGCGTCGGCGCCGAACGCGACCGCCTCGTGGCGGACGATCAGCGACCGGTCGCCGCCCGGCGAGACGCTCCACTCCGCCTCGACACCGACGCTGTCGGCCTCGGAGCCGGTGTCGGCGGGATCGAAGTCGCACGTGCCGGCGTCGAACCCGAGCACGTCGGCGTCGGTGGTCCCCGACTGGGTGTCGTAGTGGGTGTCGGTGTCGTAGACGAAGACGCCGAACGACGACGTGATGGGGAGGTCCTCGGCGCCGCCGTAGAGCACGTTCTGCTCGTCGCCGCCCTCGCCGATGGTCACCGGGTGGAGCTGCCCCGTCCCCGCGACGTAGGCGCCGTTGCTGCCCTCCATCGCGACGTCGTAGTAGCCCTGCTGGGCCGTCGTCACCCCCGACGTCGACGGCGAACCGCAGCTCAGCACGGCGTCCGCCGCGAACGCAGATCCGCCCATCAGGGCCGCGAGGCCCACCACCGAAACCAACCACCAACGCATTCCGCCCTCCTACGGCTCCTGAGGGCGGATTCTAGCGACTGTGTGAAATGGCGCTACTCGTCGCAGCCTTCGTAGACGCCGTCCCCGTCGGCGTCCCAGTTGGGGAGCTCGTCGGTGCACTCGCCGGTGGCCTCGTGGTGGGCGAGGACGTCGCCGCAGGTGCGGCGCTCCAGGGGGGGCATGTCGACCGCGACGCCGTTGACCCCCTCGGCCCGCGACGACAGGCAGTACGGGCCCGCTGCCGTCGGGGCACTCGAAGCAGTCGATCCCGCCCGCCGCGAGGATGTCGCAGACGAGGCCCGGCTCGGCCGTCGGGTCCACGATCGGGTCGATGTCGCGGAGGTCCATCGTCCCCGCGAGGACGCCGCCCTTCCAGCCCGTCCGCTCGGGGTGGAACGTGGCCCGGAACTCGAACTCGGTGACGTCCCAGAAGAGCAGCCCGATGACGAACTGGAGGTCGCGGGGCCCGATCACGAGGCGCGGGTCCTCCCACGAACCCGGCGCGTCGTCGTCGGTGCCGTGCTCCGCGTCGAGCCCGAACGTCAGCATCGCCGTCCGCGAGCAGGGGTCCTGCTGGGTCCCGTCGTCGCTCGACAGCGCCGCGATGAGGTGGACCGCGGGCTGGTCTTCGATCCCGAACGCCGACCGGTCGTCGAACCCGATCAGCACCCGCGCCTTCTCCAGGCGGGTGACGATCAGGCTGCCGCCGGCGGGCGGCTCGACGAACCGGGCCTCGGACAGGTCCAGCGCGAAGACCGTGCTCCGGAGCGAGTCGGCGTCCTCGCCGAGGGGCTCGCCGTGGCGGCTCGTCGTGAACTCGACGTCCACCGGATCCGACGGCTCCCGCGTCACCGACATCAGGTAGTCGCTCGACGGGAGCAGGTCGTCGGTGGGGTCGAACCACACCGTCAGCCCGTCGTCCGACTCCGAGGCGACGCCCGCGACCGAGTCGCCGTTCGGGTCGAGCAGCGAGATCGCCGCCTCGTCGGGCGCCCGGTCGAAGCGGGCCATCATCACGTCCCCCCCGAACACGTCCGTGGCCCCCGGCTCGGGGTAGACCTCGACGATCACCGGGCCGGTGTCGGGCTCGGGCCCGGGGGGCTCGGTCTCGCACGCCGCGAGCAGCGCGACGGCGGCCGTCAGGAGCGGCAGCGCGAGCCGGCTCATGCCTTCGCCTCCGCGTAGCGGCGGATGGAGACCGCCATGTTCTTCATGTTCGGCGCGATCTGACGCTCGATCGCCGCGTCGATCTGGGGCTGGAACTTCCGCGCGAGGAACTTCGGCACCCCGGGCACGTTCCCCGGGTGCGTGACGAGGTCGATGTCCATCGAGAGCATCGTCTGGTCGCCGTCCGCCCAGATGCGCGTCGTCCCGCTGCACTCGAACGCCTTCGCGCCCACCCGCGGCTCCAGCCGCCAGCTCGCCGACGTCGTCTCCGTCGTCCACGTCGCGTGGTCCTTCCAGCTGAACAGCTCCGGCTTGACGAACTTCTTGACGGCCTTCGGGACGCGGCTCATGTCCCCGAACCAGAGGTTCGTGATGTGTACGACGTCGCCGTCCTCGCGCCGGTCCGTGACCTCGATCCGCTCGATGTCGTACAGGAACGGGACCAGGCTCGGCATGTCGTCCCGCATCAGGTGGAACGCCTCGTCGACGGTCAACGGGATCGGCTCGCTCACGTTGATCTTCATGTTCCCTCCTCTACCACGGCCACGTCCCCCTGCAGCTCGGCCAGCGACGCCCCCTGCCGGGCCAGGCCGAACAGCCCCAGCGGGACCGTCCAGAAGATCACCGACCCCGTCACGATCAGGCTGATCGCGAGCGCGTCCTCCTCCGGGACGCCGAACACCTCGCTCAGGATGAGGACCGACACCCACTGGTGAATCCCGAGGCCGGCGGGCGCGGAGGGGGCCGCGATGGCGAAGCTGCTGATGACGGTCTGGAGGACCGCGGCCGTCCACAGCCCCTCCGCCTCGAACCCGAAGGCGCGGATGCAGATCCAGACCGACCAGCACTCCAGCGCCCAGATGAGGACCGTCCAGCCGACGGCGCGGGCGGCGAGGGCGCGCTGCTGGAGGATGGCGAGGCCGTCGCGGAACTTCGCGGCGATCGCGGCGAGCGGGGCGTCCCCCTCGGTGGGCAGGCGGCTCCACAGGATCCGGAGCACGACGAGCCCCACGACCGAGGCGACGCAGACGAGGCGGGCGCCCTCGCCGACCCACTCCGGCAGCGTCTCGGGGAGGAAGATGAGCGTGACGTAGAAGAAGACGACCAGCGTCAGGGCGTCGACGAAGCGCTCGAACACGATGGTCGCGAGGACCGAGGTGAAGGCGACGGCGGCGCGGCGCGCGTACAGGAGGCTGCGGCCCAGCTCGCCGAGCTTGGCGGGGAGGACGTAGTTGCCGAAGTAGCCGAGGAAGAGGGCGTCGAAGACGAGCCACCGGGCGGCGGGGTCGTCGTCGGCGGACGGGCGCTCGCCCGGGAGGGACTTGAGGACGACGTTCCACCGGACCGCCTTGAGGCTGAGGACGAGCAGGTGGAAGCCGAAGACGACGGCGATCATCGGGAGCGACGCGTCGGCGAAGCTGCCGACGAGGTCGTCGAAGCTGACGCGGTTCCGGTAGTGGAGGTAGAGGCCGAGGAGCAGGACGCCGGAGATGGCGATGCCCAGGGCGAAGCGCTTTCGCAACTAGCTGCTCCGGACCCTCCGCCGGCGCCGGAACCGCCCGGCCGCGGGGGCGGCGAAGGCTAGCAGCAGGACCGACGCCTTGGGGGAGACCGACCAGCCGCAGCCGCGGGCGGTGCAGCCCCCCTCGCCGGGGCCGTCGTCGTCGTCGTCGTCGCCCTCGACGCAGCCCTCGTCGACGACCGCGTCGCAGTCGTTGTCGGCCCCGTCGCACTGCTCCAGCGCGCCGAGCCGGACGGCCCGGTCGTCGTCGTCGCAGTCGCCGGCGCAGGGGGCCTGACCGTCGGCGTCGGCGTCCACCTCGGCGGGGGCGGGGGCGCCGTCGCAGTCGGTGTCGGTCCCGTCGCAGCCCTCGTCGGCGTGGGGGTGGACGGACGCCTCGAGGTCGTCGCAGTCCCCGGCGCAGCGGCGCCACCCGTCGGCGTCCTCGTCGACCTCGTCGACGGGCACGACCCCGTCGCAGTCGCCGTCGAGCCCGTCGCACAGCTCGGTCGCGCCGGGGTGGATCTCCGCCCGGAGGTCGTCGCAGTCGGACTCGGGCGGCACCCCGTCGCCGTCGAGATCGGCGAGCGCGAGGCCGGGCGCGAAGAGCGCCGCGAGCAGGGGAACGAGGGCCCGCAACGCGGTCAGGCTCGACGGCGCCGGAGGGGGAGGAGGGCGACGAGGAGCAGGAGCGCCGGCCCGGCGGCGTCGTCCGCGGTGGGGGTCGCCGCGCAGCCGCAGTCGGGGCCGCCGCCGCTGACGAGGTCGTCGTCGTCCAGCGCGATGTCGTCGTCGTCGTCGGTGACCGTCGAGTCGTCGTCGTCGTCCGCCGCGTCGTCGTCGTCGCCGGCGGAGTCGTCGTCGTCGCCCGCCGAGTCGTCGTCGTCGCCCGGCGGCGGGTCGGTCGGGTCGAGCGGGTCGGTGCCCGCGTCGATCTCCTCGCCGTCGCTGTAGCCGTCACCGTCCGTGTCCTCGTCCTCGGGGTCGGTCCCGTACTCGTCGACCTCCTCGCCGTCGAGGAGGCCGTCGTCGTCGGTGTCCTCGTCGGTCGGGTCGGTGCCCGTGTCGAACACCTCCTCGCCGTCGGTCAGCCCGTCGTCGTCGGTGTCCTCGTCGTAGGCGTTGGTGCCGAGCTCGGACTCCTGGAGGTTGGTGAGGCCGTCGCCGTCCGCGTCCGCGTCGGGGCCGTCGGAGTCGTCGGGATCGAGCCAGTTGGGGACGCCGTCGCCGTCCAGGTCGCCCGCCCCTTCGACGGCGTCGGGGGCGCCGTCGCCGTCCGCGTCGGTGTCCTGGAAGTTGGGGACGCCGTCGCCGTCGAGGTCGTCGTCCCCCTCGAGCTCGTCGTCGAAGCCGTCGCCGTCGGAGTCGGTGTCGTAGGCGTCGGGGTCGCCGTCGCCGTCGGTGTCGGAGGAGCCCTCGTTCTCGTCGAGGATCCCGTCGTCGTCGCTGTCGGTGTCGACGTAGTTGGGGATGTCGTCGTTGTCGGCGTCGCCGTCCCCCTCGAACTCGTCGGACAGGCCGTCGTCGTCGGAGTCGTCGTCGAGGTAGTTGTCCGTCCCGTCCTGGTCAGCGTCCGGGTTCGGCTCGCCGTCGAGGTCGCTGTCGACGGTCAGCTCGTCCAGCGTGTCGATGCCGTCGCCGTCGTCGTCCTCGTCCAGGGCGTCGATGGTCTCGTCCTCGTCGGAGTCGATCGGGGACTCGACGTCCGCGCCCACCTCGTCGCCGTCGGCGAGGCTGTCGCCGTCCGAGTCGACGTCCAGGGGGTCGGTCCCGAGGAGCACCTCGACCCCGTCGAGGAGCCCGTCGCCGTCGCTGTCCGGGTCCAGCGGATCGGTCCCCGCGTCCTCCTCGTCGCCGTCGTCGAGGCCGTCGTCGTCCGTGTCCGCGTCCAGCGGGTCGGTGCCGAGCAGGCCCTCGACGCCGTCCCCGAGCCCGTCGTCGTCGGTGTCGGCGTCGTAGGGGTCGGTGCCGAGATCCCCTTCGTCGGACGTGTCGACCCCGTCGTCGTCGTCGTCGTCGTCCGCGAAGTCGGGGGTGCCGTCGGCGTCGGTGTCGGTCGGGTTCGACGGGTCGGCCCCCACCTCCTCGGCGTCCCCGAAGCCGTCGTCGTCCGTGTCGGCGTCGAGGGGGTCGGAGCCGGCGATCGCCTCGTCGTCGTCCGACAGCCCGTCGCCGTCGTCGTCGTCGTCGACGCAGTCCAGCTCGCCGTCGCCGTCGGTGTCGTCGAACTCGTCGGCGAGGTCGCCGTCGCAGTCGGAGTCGATCGCGTCGCAGGCCTCCGGGGCCCCGGGGTAGCGGGTGGGATCGAGGTCGTCGCAGTCGACCGCGGCGGTGGCGCCGTCCCCGTCGGCGTCGTCGTCGGCGCAGTCGGGGAGGCCGTCGCCGTCGAGGTCGGAGAAGGTCTCGAGGATGTCGCCGTCGCAGTCCTGGTCGACGGCGTCGCAGACGTCGGCGGCGTCGGGGTTGACGGAGGCGTCGGCGTCGTCGCAGTCGCCGTCGGTGGCGCCCGCGTCGGCGCAGCCGTCCCCCTCGACGTCGACGCACCAGCCGTCGTCGTCGTCGTCGTCGTCGAAGCAGTCGGGGAGGCCGTCGCCGTCGAGGTCGGGGTAGCCGTCGTTCAGATCGCCGTCGCAGTCGGAGTCGACGCCGTCGCAGAACTCGGGGGCGCCGGGGAAGACGTCGCCGTCGGCGTCGTCGCAGTCGCCGGGGGCGGCGAGGGGGTCGTCGCAGCCGTCGCCCTCGGGGTCCACGCAGAAGCCGTCGTCGTCGTCGTCGTCGTCGACGCAGTCGGGGATGCCGTCGGCGTCGGCGTCGGCGAACGTCTCCAGGATGTCGCCGTCGCAGTCCTGGTCGACGGCGTCGCAGACCTCCGGCGCCCCGGGGAAGATCGTGTCGTCGTCGTCGTCGCAGTCGCCGTCGAGCAGGGTGGAGCCGTCCTCGTCCTCGTCGGCGAGGCCCGCGGGGACGAGCGGCACCGTGAACGAGGTCCCCTCGCCGTAGTCGCCGAAGCCGTAGTCGGCGTCCACGGCCACGTCCTGACCGGAGCCGACGACGAGCCCGGCGGCGCTGTTGACGTTGCCGCCGCCGAAGGGCGTCCCCTCGACGAGGGTGACGGAGAAGGAGGTGCCGGCGACGGGGCTGTCGCCGTGGGTGAAGATCAGCCGGAGCATGTCGTTGGACGACGGGCGGCAGGGCTCGTAGACGAAGTAGGCGTGGGCGTCGAGCTCGTCGGTGGTCAGGACGGTGACGCCGTCGTTGCTGCCGATGGCCCCGCCGACGGGGGCGCCGCCGGGGAGGAGGAACTGGCCGGAGCTGTCCCACGGGCCGGTGCAGTCACCCTGGGTCCAGCCCCAGGTGGCGTTCTCGGCGGCGGAGTGGCGGAAGTCGGCGACGAGCAGCTCGAACCCCTCGCCCACGTTGTCGAAGTCGAGCTCGAAGACGATGGCGCCGAGGTTGGCGGCGTCGCCGGGCTGGGTCTCGCCGCCGGGGGCGATCATGAGCGACTGGACGTGGTCGAAGGTTCCGAGCCCGTAGGCGGCCAGGTCGAGCGTCTCGTAATACGCCTCCCGGCTGATGAAGAGGTCGGTGTCCTCCTCGGTGACGACGGCGGTGGAGAAGTTCGCGTCGACGTACGGCACCGTCTGCGCGGAGGCGGCGGCGGGGGCGAGGAGCGCGAGCAGGGCAACGAGGGAGGTCGTCCGCATGCCGCGCAGTCTACTCGCGCCCGACGGCGCGCACGCAGGGCGGACTCGGCCCCGGTCGCCGGGGTACGCTCGGGGCATGCGGCGGGGAGTCCTGGCGCTGCTGCTCGCGACCGCCTGCGCGGCGCCGCCGCCGTCCCCGACGCCGGGCGACGACGACGACGCGGCGGCGGGCGACGACGACGACGCGACGACGGACGACGACGACGACTCCTCCCCCGACGACGACGACTCCTCCCCCGACGACGTCTGGGAGGGGAACTTCCGGATCGAGGAGGAGGCGGACGTCGCCGCGATCGCCCCGTACCGGCGGATCACCGGCTCGCTGTTCGTGGACGAGACGCCGCTGGTGGACCTCACCCTGCCCGCCCTGGAGGAGGTCGGCGGGAGGGTCTCGATCTTCGCGAACACGGCGCTCGAGGGGTGCGCGTTCCCCGCCCTCCGGACGGTCGGGGGGACGGTCGAGCTGGTCGACAACTCCGCGTTGCTGGCCGCGGACTTCGGTGCGCTGGAGGAGGCGGGCGCGGTGAACCTGTTCAGCAACAACTACACGATGGCGTCGGTCGATCTCGGGGCCCTGAGGACGGTCGCGGGGGACGCGAGGTTCAGCAACAACGACGCCCTCCTCGCGCTGGACCTCGCGGCCCTCGAGTCGGTGGGCGGCGCGCTGACGATCGCGAACCTCCCCGAGGGCAACCCGGATCCGCTCGCCGAGGTCCACGCCCCCCTCCTCGCGGCGGTCGGCGAGGACCTCGTCGTGGAGTACACGTCCACGCTCGCCCAGCTCCGCGTCCCGGCGCTCGCGACCGTCGGCGGCGACCTCCGGGTCACCGACAACGAGGCCCTCGCCACGTGCCTCGCCGATGCGATCGCGGACCGCGCGGACGTCGCCGGCGCCGAAGTCGTGGAGGGCAACGTCGACGGCTGCACGTGCACGCCGGCGGACGACTGGTTCGAGGTGGAGTGTCGCTGATCTGCCTTGTTTCGCAGACCATTGATCCCCATCGTCTGCATCAGGATGCAGCGATGCGAACGACCCTGAACCTCGACCCCCAGGCGCTCCGCGCCGCCATGAAGTACGCCGAAGGCCGGACTAAGACGGAGGTCATCAACGAGGCCCTGCGCGCGTTCGCCCGCCGGGCCCGGATGCGGGAGCTGCTGGAGCTGCGCGGCGAGCTCCACTGGGAAGGCGACCTCGACGAGCTCCGGGAGCGCCGTTGAGGGTCCTCGTCGACACGTCGGTGTGGGTGGAGTTCCTCAACGGCTTCGACTCGCCCGAGGCGGACGCGCTGGCGTCGTGCTTGGCCGACGGGGTCGACGTGGTGACCTGCGGGCCGGTCGACGCGGGGAGCATCACGGTCCGAGCCCTCATGGACTGCCTCATCGCCACCCTCGCCGCGAAGGACGGGGCCCGGCTGCTCGCAAAGGACAACGACATGCGCCACATCCTGGAGTCCGGGCTGCTGGAACTGTCCGCCGCCCCTCTCCCCTGAATCGTCCGCGGCCGTGTGGCGCGCGCTCACCCCGACGTTGGGAGGACGAAGACGAGCCCCTCTCGGGTTTCCAACTCCGTCGAGGCCCCGGGAGGCGTCCCCACAAGCACCGTGACCCTCACGCCTGCGAAGATGTCCACACATGTGCCAGTGGGGGGAACCGACAGCTTGGCCCCCATTCGCTGGTCGTGTTCGAACCCGGGAGGACCCGACAGGCTGACTTCGACCGTCTCGGTGCTCGGATTCTCGAGACATACCTCGACCGGGCGAGGAGTTTCGGGAAGCGAGTCTTCCCAGCTGAGAAGGTCGGCTGCGAAACCGACGATCGAATCTGTCGAGAACAAGCCCAGCACCGCAGGGGCCGGACATGCACACTCCCACCCGGTGTCGCCACGTGTGCAGCGCGTGTAGTCCCCGTCCGAAAGGCAGTTGATTCCCTGCACGCTCGGGTGGGCCCACTCATGGATGGGGCGAGCAGCGTCGAGTCGCTCGAGCTTGACGGTCACGAGATGCCGGTTGTCGGACTCCTCGACCAACCGATCTTCTTCACCCACGAAGTACTGCCGCGTTGCGTAGCCCGGAGCGCCAACCCGACCCGGTGTCAATCCGCCCGCAACCTCCGCGTTGAGTTCCAATCCCTCCGGAGGTACTTCGATCCGGGGGCGAGCACCCAGTGGGTCGAACCAAGCTCCTGCAACGGCCTCCCCACCCGCCGAACGGACCTTCAGTCGGATCTGCCAAGCTTGCTGCGCAAGCCACTCGCCCTCGTCGCTTCGGACGAGGCCCGGCAAGTACCCTTGCGAGGGGACGACGAAGAACCGAAGCGGCTCGTCGCAGGGGAGAGTCCCGGCGAACTGCCCGCCTTCCCCGGTCTCGATCTGGAAATCGATCGGAGTCCGGCCTCCGAGTTGGAGACGAAGCCCGGGAATCGGCTCTTCGAGGGCAGAGTCCAGCACCACTCCGCTGAACTCACACTCGCGTTCGGACACTCCGCGAAGCCGCTCCCCGAGGTGGCCCCCACGCGAACTCGTGGGAGCAGGGTCGGGACCAGCGAGCACAACCCGCGACGAGTCCTCGGACAGGTGAGGCCGCATCAGCAGAAGCAGCACACCAACCGCGACGGCGAGAAGCCCGATCGCGACCGGCCAGCCCCGAGGCCACCATGCTTCCGGCAAGACGCCCTCAGGCGTGCGGCGGCTCCGACTCAATGGTGCCGTCCGTACACTCGTAGATGCAGATCTTGTCCGTGGAGGAGTCATCCTTGTGGCACACGGTGCCGTCCTCCCGGATGTACATCGAGTCGCAGTGCGACCCCCCGCTGGGAATCGTGTGTGCGTCCATCGTGTCGCATGGGGGATAGCAGCCCGCCGCTCGCCAGTAGGTTCCGTCAGGGCACGGCGGCGTGTAAGTGCGACGGTTCAGCGCGGGCGATCGTTGGCCCCGCAGTGCGGGCTTGCCGAGAAGACCCGACCCTGCTCCACGGTAGCCGAAGAACCGGCGACCTCTCCGCGTTCTCTTGCCCAGGAATCCGGCAGTCATGGACTCAGCCCTTCACCAGCACGTCGATCGTCACGACGAGCTTCGTGGTCCCGCTCGCCCCCGTCTCGACGAGGTTCGGAACGAGGTGGAAGAACCGCGACAGGCCCTCGGCCGTCTTGAACTGCGTGCCCGCCGCCGAGATCGTCTCGTTCACCGCCGTGCCGCTGCCGCCCATGTTGTCGAAGAACTGGTCGTTGTTGATCGGGGCCGTCTCGAAGTCGAAGCGCACGCCCGTCACGTTCGTCCCCAGCGTCACCGAGCAGACCGTGAACGTTACGGCGACCTTGTCGGCGCCGCCGACGTCGATCGAGTTGGCCAGGTCTTCCAGCGGGTCGGTCACCACCGTGGTTCCACTCCACTCGAAGACCAGCATCTCACCGAGACGCACCTGCTGGAAGTTGTTTGTGCAATCGCAGCCCATTTCGTTTCTCCATCCATGCAGCCGCCACGGGCTTCGTAGCCCGGACGACCCGTTCACGTTTGGAGCCCACCCCCCGAATGGCGCGCTCCCCCAAGACGGCCCGAGAGCCGCCAGCGGAGACGATTCTTGATCCCCCCCCCCCCCGG
>CAYFOA010000042.1:11102-30436 GCA_964344575.1 uncultured Rickettsiales bacterium
TCAAGGACGAATCTTCAGAGGCCCACCTGCACGCCGACGCGGAGGGCGAAGTCGGGGATCGCGACCGCGCCTTCGCCGTCGACGTCGAGCACCGACAGGCCGATCTCCTCCTCGACGTAGAGGCTCCAGCGCTTGCCCAGGGTGACCGTCTGGTCGAAGGCCAGCGCCTGCGTCGGCCACACCCAGGCGTCGCAGGTGGGCTCGCCGATGCAGGGGGGGACGTCGGGGAGGGCCGTGATGCCCGTGAGGCGGAGGCGGTAGGCGGCGCCGAGGGTGCCGCGGTTCAGGAGGCCGCGGTAGCCGACCTGGACGAAGGACCAGACCGCGTGGCGGGGGACGTAGCGGACGCCGTCGCCGTCGACGAACCGCGCCTGGTGGGGGGCGTACCCGAGGCCCGCCCCGAGCGTGAGGCCGGCGATGCCGCCCATGAAGCGGTAGCCGCCGGACAGCTCGGCGCCGACGTGGGCGCGGCCGAGCAGCGGGCGAGCCGCGGCGGCCGGCGTGAAGCGCGCTTTGGGGCCGAGGGTGAGGAAGCCGTTGTGGACGACCGGCCGCTGGCGCAGCGTCTCCGCCGGGATCGCCTCGCCCACCCCGATCGTCACCACCCGGTCCTGCAGCAGCGAGCCGTCGTGGCCGACCACCTTGACGCGGTGCCGGCCCGGCGTGACGGGGAAGGTCCCCGGGAGGACGCCCTTCTCCTCGCCGTCGATCAGCAGCGTCGCCCCGTCCATCGTCTCCGTCGACGGCCCGTACCAGTAGACGGCGCCGAGCTCCGCCTTGGCGCGCGCCTCGGGGGCGCCCACGAGCACGACGTCGTTGTGGCCGACCACCCGGAAGTACGCCTCCGGGACCTGCACCCCGAGCGTGTACGCGAGCGTCCCCCGGCGGGCGTGGTCGTGCGCCTCGTAGACCGTCACCACGCCGTCGGAGTCGCTGTCCGCCGCCTGCTGGTTCCACGTCAGCGCGTCGAGCAGGTGGTACGTGTAGACGCCCGCCTTCAGCTCGTCGTCCTCGCGGGCGGGGCGGCCGAACGTCGACGCGAACAGGTGGGCCTCCGACTCCCCCAGCCGCACGTTCCGCGACAGCACCGGCGCCGCCTCCATCCGCTCGACCCGCTGGCGGATCGTGGGCTGGAGCGCCGACTTCGCCTCGCCGTTGTAGCAAGCGTCCAGGATCAGGGCCTTCCGCTCGGCCCGCATGTCGCTGAAGAAGCGCTGCAGCTCGGCCAGCTCGATCGCCGTCCCCCGCAGGTCCGCGGGGCGCGTGTCGCCGGCGACGAGGTACAGGCGCGGCTCGCCGGCGGCGTCGATCGTCATCGTCCCGTGGGTGGAGACGTAGACGACCAGCGTGTCCTGCCGGCGGAGGTCGTTCTTGAGCGCGACCAGCTCGGCGAGGACGCGGTCGCGGCGGACCTGCGAGGCGCCGGTCAGGTAGACGACGCGGTCGAAGCCACCGTACTGCGCGTCCTCCAGGATGCGGCCCACGGCGAGCGCGTCGTCCTCCGCCCACTTCAGCGCCGGGAACGCCTCGTCCGCGAACGTCCCCACCCCGACGACCACCGCCACCTTGCGCGGGGCGAAGGACGCGTCCAGCGCCTCGGCGGTGGACCGGCTCTCCTCGAACCCCTTGGTCCGCGACTGCGACTGCGACGTCGACGTCGTGGCGCAGCCGGCCAGGGCCAACGTCAACAGCAGGGGGAGGAGGCGGCGCATCGCGGTCGGTCGATCCCTACTCCCAGTGTACGGCGAACCAGTCGGCTGCCAGGACGGGCCGCGGCCAACGATCGGGGCGGTCGGGGTCGGCGAGGATCCCGGCGACGAGGACGTCCGTCGCCTCGACCTCGGTCGACGTCATCACCGCGAGGTAGGTCGCGGACGTCCCCCGCGTCGTCGGGCCCCACAGGCGGCCGCCGCCCAGCTCGACCACGCCGCTGTCGTCGACCTGCGCGCTCTCGATCAGCACCGGCGCGGCGCCCTCGACGACCTCGAACACGGACAGGTGCCCGCCCCCCGCGGCCACGTCCACCCGGAGCGCCAGCCGGGCGTCCGCGCCGAGGGTCGCGCCGGCCGTGCCGGGCGTCACCAGGGCCCCCTCCTCGACGGAGAACTGGAGCTCCAGATCGGCGGACGTCGACGGCGTGACCTCCTTGAGCCGGACGCCGTCGTCGGGCGCCAGCGCGTTCAGCTGCCACGCCCCGAACGCGACGATCGCGAGGCACGCGGCCAGCGCCACGGGCGTCGCCCAGCCGGGGACGCCGGTCCGGTCGCGGTGGAAGGTGCGGTGCCGGGCGGGGGACTTCGCCAGACGCGACGCCTCCTGCTGCGGCAGCCCGAGGAAGTCCGCCGCCGACAGGTCCGGCACGTCGCCGTCGCCGGCCGCCGTCCACGCCGCCAGCAGCGCCTCGAACGACGCGTCGTCCGCTTCGATCGAGGCGCGCGCGTCGGCCTCCAGCCCGTCCGCCGCCTCGGCCTCCCAGCCGTCGAGATCCTCGGGGCGCAGCGCGAGCAGGCGGTCGAGCCCGTCCAGCGCGCGGCGGTGTTCGGTGGTCGTTGGGTTGCTCATGACAACTCCTTCAGCATCGGGGCGAGCCGCTCCCGGAGCAGCTTGCGGGCGTACGCGAGGCGGCCCTTCGCCTCGGCGGGGGTGATCTCGAGGCACTGCGCGACGTCGGCGCAGCTCAGCCCCTGGCGGTAGTAGAGGAGGAACGCGGCGCGGTGGCCGTCGGGGAGGTTCGCGAGCTCGGCCTCGAGGCGGGACAGCGCCTGCGTCGTCGCCGCGGACCGCTCGGGGTCGTCGGCCGGGCCCGTCGCGCCGACCGCCTCGTGGGTCCCCGTGGCGGGGTGGTCGAGCCGGTGCCGCTCCCGGTCCAGGGCGTTGAGCGACGCCCGATAGGCGACGGTGTAGACGTAGGTCGTGAACTTCGCCGTCGGCTCGTACCGCGCCGCCGCCCGGTGGATCTTCAGGAACGTGTCCCCGAGCAGCTCCTCGGCCCGGTCGGGGCTCCGCACCATCCGCCGGATGAAAGCGAACAGCGGCCCCTTGTGGCGGCGGACGAGGACGTCGAAGGCGGCCGCCTCGCCGTCGCGGTAGCGGCACATCAGCTCCTCGTCGGGCAGCCCGTCCAGGTCGCCGACCAGGCGCAGGTGTGCGGCGCGCGCGCGTTCGTCGTCCACGGGGGCGACCCCCAGGGTTGGTGCAACAGAGCCCACCGGGATGTGAAACCGGCGGATCGGCGGTTGGGGAAATGATGCCTGGGCCGATAGAATCCCGGCTCCGTGGGAAACCGAAACGACGTCACCATCACCGACCCCCGCGTCGAGGACTACACGCTGGTCATCGCCCGCCTGGGCGGCAACCAGGGGCTGCCCGAGTGCGTGCCCGAGGTGCTGGCGGACATGGAGCAGCTCGCCGAGCGGCTCAGCTTCCCCATCGCGGGCCCCCTGATCGGGCGGACGCTGTGCCTGCTGGCGGGGCTGTCGGGGGCGCGTCGGATCTTCGACGGCGGCTGCGGGTTCGGCTACGCGACGACCTGGATCGCTGCCGGCGCGGGCCAGGGCGCGTCGATCGTGGCGGTGGACCAGTCCGAGGAGCACATCGCCCGGGCGCGCGAGTTCCACCGGCGGTGCGAGCTCGCGGTGGACTTCGAGTACCGCGCCGGCGACGCGGTCGAAGCGCTGGACGCCGAGGCGGGCCCGTTCGACCTCATCTACAACGACATCAACAAGGCGGCGTACCCGCGGATGGCGGAGCTGGCGGTGGAGAAGCTCCGCCCCGGCGGGCTGTACGTTGCCGACAACGCGCTCTGGTACGGGAAGGTCGTCAGCGGCTCGACCACGCGCGACGCCTGGACGGCCGCGGTGGACCAGCACAACCAGTGGATCTTCGGGCACGAGCAGATGTTCGCGACCATCGTGGATCAGCGCGACGGCCTGCTCGTCGCGGTGAAGCGCAGCTAGCGCGCCCGCGTTAGACTTCGAAGTTCCGTGGTCCTCCCCGGCCCCACCGACCTCCCTTCGGACTTCGGTCGCTACCGCCTCGACGCCGTGCTCGGAGAGGGCGGGATGGCGCGCGTCTACCGGGCCAACAAGTCCGGCCCGGGCGGGTTCGCGACGGAGGTGGCGCTCAAGATCGTCAAGCGGAAGGCGGGCAAGCGGAGCGAGTTCGTCTCCCTGCTGACCCGCGAGGCGGTCATCGGCGGCTTCCTCCGGCACCCCAACATCGTCGCCACGCTCGACTTCGACCAGGTCGAGGGCCACTACTACATCGCGATGGAGTTCGTGGAGGGGCACACGCTGGAGGACCTGATCAAGGCGGCCTGGAAGAAGGGCTCTGGCTCCGGCTTCCCACCCCTGCTCGGGCTCGACATCGTCCAGCAGATCTGCCGGGGCCTGTCGTACGCGCACGGGCTGTGCGACCGGGACGGCAAGCGGCTGGAGATCATCCACCGGGACATCAAGCCCGGGAACATCATGGTGTCGAACCACGGGGTCGCGAAGATCACGGACTTCGGCATCGCCAAGGCGGCGGTGGAGACCGGCGTGGTCACGGCCACGAACGTCGTCCGCGGGACGCCGCTGTACATGAGCCCCGAGCAGGCGACCGGCCGCCCGCTGGACTTCCGCAGCGACCTCTTCAGCGTCGGGCTGATCCTGTTCGAGATGCTGACGGGGCGGCGGCTGTTCGAGATGAAGGACATCGTCTCGACGATGGAGAGCATCGCGCGGGCGGAGATCGGCGAGGCGCCCGAGCAGATCGACGCCCTCGTGCCGGGCCTCGGCGCCCTGCTCCGACGCCTCCTCCAGCTGCACCCCCTGGCCCGCTTCGACGACGCCGAGGAGGTGGAGGTCGAGCTGGCGGAGCTGAGCATCGGGCTGGCCCACGACGGCGGCGAGGAGGTCCCCTCGATCCGGGAGAGCCTCAAGGCGCTGACGACGTCGGCGGTGGAGGCGGTCCCCGCGAAGGGGCGGACGCGGACGCCGACGGTGGTCGACACGGACAACCGCATCCCGGTCGACGCGCTCAGCCTGGACGAGATGGACGGCAGCGACGTCCGCCGCATGGCCGAGGAGGCGGAGGCGGCGGCCGCGGTCTCCCTCCGCGACGACGACGACCGCGAGACGGTCCCCTACCTCGACCCCGTCATCCGGCGGACGTTCCTGGGGCTCAAGCAGGTCGTCGAGGGGGAGCCCCCCGAGCACGCCGACCCGGACTGAGCGAGGCAGACCGATCCGACCGGCGGGCGACCGTGGCTCCGGGCAACGCTCCCCAAGCCGCTGTCAGCGCCGGCGTGCCACCAAGAACTGCCACCCCAAGAGCCCGCGATCGACGAGGTCGCCGGCGCGGCGGAGCGTGTCCCGGACGTCGCCGTCGGCATCGTCGCTGAGGGCGTCGTCCCGGGCGCCGAAGAAGGCGCTCATCTCCTTGTCGTAGTTGAGCCGCTCCAGCAACTCGAAGCCGGCCCGCTCAATCATCGCGCACAGGCTTGCCTCTGTGGGGAGCGACGTGTAGCCGGTCTGCCGCAGGAAGGCGAGGTACTCGCTGACCCGCAGCGGCTCTTGCGGCTGAGGCGGGCTACGGAGCACCCACTCCGTCAAGAGCAACAAGCCCCCGGGGCGAAGCGCCGCCGCCGCCGCTTCCAGCACCGGGAGCCGATCGACCGCGAAGCCGAGCGCGTCCCGGATCAGGGCTACGTGGAACGCCCCTGCGGGAAGGTCGAACCCTGCCGCGCCGACCTCTCCGTACACAACACGGACCCCCCTTCCCTCCAGGAGGTGGGGATCGTTCTCGATCCCGAGCGACCTCGCCAAACGGTCCCTCGTGCGCTCGACCAGCCAGGGCGAAGCCTCGACGCCGACCACGTCGAAGCCCAACCCGCAGGCGAGCTCCAAGTCCAGCCCGAGACCGCAGCCGACATCGAGGAACTTCGCCCCGACGAGGCTCTGCGGCGCGAGGTTGGCGAGGGTGCCCCCCGGGTCGCTGGGGGCGAGGCCGCCCTGGACGGTCGTCCGGATCAGCGGATGATCATCGGTGCACACGATCCCGGCGTCGAGCAGGCGGGTCCATCCGAGGTGACCGAGCAGGGCGCGGAAAGCCCCGTTCCGCTGGGGTTGTCCGGCCGCACACACCGTCTCGATCGCAAGCCCGGGGTGCCCCCCTCCGTCCTGGAGGCGGCGCGCGTGAGCGTGCACGTAGGAGACGGCTACATGAACCCCCGGATCCGCGGCGGCGTGCGGGGAGCGGGCATGGGCCAGGACGCGCCACCGGGCGCAGGCTTCGCTGCCGGCCGAATCGAGCTCGACAGACGGGTCGTCGTCGTGCAGCCACCGGAACGAGCGCGCCAGCCCACGCAGCCGAAGGGCCTCCAAGACCGACGACGGGGACCGCCGTCCCTCGATTGCGCGGGCCGCCAACTCGACCGACTCGCGCGCCTGCTGGGGGGCGTGCAGCGCGAGGTAGAGATCCGCGGCGTGGCGCGCGCAGAGTTCCGCAGCACCGAGGTCGTCGGCCGTCGCCCCCTTGTCGCCGGGCCAGTCGACGGAGGCCACCGTCTCCTGGGCTGCGGCGCGGAGCGCGAGGGCGTACTCGAAGGGCGGGATTGGGCGTACACGGCCCAGGCGGCCAGCTGCGGCTGTGGCTGCCCGGGCGAACGCCTCCACCACAGGGGCGAGGTCCGGCTCCGGGGCTTTCGTGAGGAGACGGGCGAGCGCCACGAACATGAAGGCAGCCTCGTGGTCCGCGTCGGACCGCACGGCGGCGGCGCGCATGCGGGAGACGAGGCGCTCGTAGTCGGCGATGTCGTCCGGCGGAACGCGCCGCCAGGTCTCCAAGGCCTCCACGGTGACCGCCCAGCGCTCGAGCCGGTCCGGGCGCTGCTCGTCGCCCGCCCGGACCCCGTCGCGCCACTCCGGCTTGACCGTCTCCCCGAGGTGGTGGACCAGCTTGGCACCCACGACGCGGAGCCATTGGCGCAGCTCCTCAGGCAGACCCGGGCGCGTGACGAGCTTCCGCCACAGCTCCGTGGCCTCTTGCCGCATCGCCACCCCGCCCTGCCGTGGTGCGAGCACGCCGAAGTAGAGGCGGATGGCGCGCCGCAAGGCCCCAACGTCGTACTCGCCGGGCGACTTCGCCGTCGCGACTCCGTCGAGCGCAGCCTTGAGCATGCTCAGCGCGCGCATACCGTGGCCGTCCCGCAGCGCGTCGACCGCAGCGGGGATCCCTTCTGCCCCGCCCGCGGCGGAGTCGTAGTAGCGCCTGCACGCCTCGTGCTTGTCGGCATCCTCGGCGAGGTAGCGCATGCTTGTAAGGTGGCGGCTGAGCCGCCGCGGCGTGGCCCGCTCCTGCCGAGTGGACAGCGCCTCCAGTTCAGAGAGGAAGTGCGGCAAGCGCTCAGGCCCTGCGGACTCCGGGGGGTCGAAGACATGCCGCATGACGAGTTGGACCTCGGGGCTGCGGCTGTCCTCGCCGATCGCCTGCCACCCCTTCGCATAGGCCAGGGCTCGGCCGAGCTTGCCAACCCGCTCCGGGTAGCGGATCCCGGCCCGCTCCGCCAGGCCCTGGACCCAGGGCGCCATGTACCGCAAGGTGGGGCCGAAGCGCTTGTCCGCGTCGGTCCGTACCCAGGACGGGGCCAACCGCGCTTCCCGCTTGAGCTGATAGACGACTCCGGCGCCGTACCAAGCTTCCAGGAGGGTCACCGCCAGCGCGTGCAGATCGCTCTGGCGGCGGGTGGTCGGCCTTAGCGGCGCGCGTCCTCCGATCTGAACCTGTGGCCACACGGCGTGGAGTTGCAAGTCCTCGATCCGACTCGGGAGCATGTAGCTCAAGCTGCCGCGACCCAGTCGCTTCCTGCCCAGGCGCTTGCTTGCGTCGCGCGCTGCGATGCCGAAATCGATCACGTCGAAGTTCCGCCAGCGACCCTCGTGCTCCAGGAGCACCACGTTGCCCGGCTTGAGATCGAGGTGGACGACACCGACGGCGTGTAGAGCCTGGACCGCGGTGGCCAGGGCGCGGGCTAGGCGATGCCAGTTCGTCCGCTCCGCCTGAGCGGCTACTTGTCGCCGCGGCAGGACCTTGCCGAGGTCGATCGGCACCCCTTCGGTGTACCCGCCGGCACGCAGCGGGACGAGCAGGACGGGAAGCTTGCCCAGGAGGGCGCCGTCCCGTAGTGCGACCCCGGTGACCGGGAGGCTCAGCAGCTTCGCCGGCGCGGCGACGTGCGGGAGCCCGCGCAGCTGCTCCGCGAACCGGTCCTCGTCGCGAAGCGACTGAACCGACTCCTTGTCGACCTCCCAGGTGCCATTGGGACAGGGGTGCAGGCGCGGGATCTTGACGATCACCTTCTCCGGCAATACCGGTGCGCTCGCCAGCTCGCGATAAGCCAAGAAGGCCATCCCGAAACCGCCAGCTGCAAGCCCGCGAGGGGCGAAGTACGAGTAACCGCCGAGATCCCTGCCGGCGAGCAGGCCTCCGACGAACGTCTCCGCTGGCGGCCAATCGACGTGGCTCACGACTTCCCCCGAGGTGACCCGCGCCTATACCACGCGGCCGCGCCTCGCGGTGGGGTGGTCAGGGTCTAGACTGCTCGAGAGGGCCGGTCCGGCCCCTTCCGTCCCACTTAAGGCCGTCCTCGAGCAGCGGGATGTCGCCGGTGGTGAACGCCACCGCGGCCTGGCTGCGCTGCGCGATCAGCTCGGCGCGCCACGGCGGGAGCAGCGCCTGCACCGAGGGCGTGCCGATGATCTCGTTCAGGAACCGCGCCGCGACGGCAGCCGAGTAGGGCGACTCCAGCAGCCCCTGGCGGTCGCCGTCAAAGCGCAGCTCGGGGTCTCCCCGGCGCAGCCAAGCGGCCAGCACCTCATGCTCGACGGCCGCACCCGCGACCGGCCTGCCCAGGCAGCCGAAGCGCTCCACGACAGCTTGACGGAACCGGGGCGCGAGGCGCACGGACCGCCCGGAGAGCAGCTCGGCGACGGCGGCCGGGTCCCCGCCATCGACAGCCGACCCCAGCGTGCCCACCTTCCTCTTCAACGCGGCGACGTAGCCCTCGAGCGAGAGCACGGCGGTCAGGGCGAGGCCGAGGAGCTGGTTGGAGTACCAGGCGATCCGCTCCGGCGTCGCTTGCGGCCGGGGCGGGATCCGGATCGAGTGGTGAGGTTCGTGCTCGACGCGAGCGAGTACGGCGGCCACGACGTCCGCGGCGTGGAGGAGGGGGTCACGCCGGCCGGCCGCAGTCGCCAACGCTTGCGCCAAGACAGCGTGCGTCAGCCGAACGAACGCCTCCCCTCCATCGACGAAGGGACGATCGCCACTCGACCACCGGAGGTGGCAGGTCACCACCTTCGCGCCTAGCGAGATCTGGCCGCCGAGCCAGTCGTAGCGCACGTCGAAGGGCTCCTCAGGCTCGGAGCGCAGGCGAAGCGTACCCTCGCCGGCGCGGCCTGTGGCGACGACGTCGAAACGAGCCCCCACAGGCAGCTCCCGCCCCGAACAGCTCAACGAGACGAGGAGCTCGACATCGTCCCCGGGCCGGATGAAGTGGGCGCGGATGCGCTCCGGCGTCCAGTATCGCTCGCGGCCGGGGTCCCTGCGATGGGCGATGAACCGGAACTGGTCCGCATGGGCAGCGAGGCGTTCATCGCTGGCCTGGCACACGGCGGTCCCCTTCCCCCCCTCCCGTCCACCATCGTGGACGAAGGTGGAGTTCGTCAAGTTCTGTTC
The DNA here is from genome assembly GCA_964344575.1 of uncultured Rickettsiales bacterium. Classification (GTDB taxonomy): domain Bacteria; phylum Myxococcota_A; class UBA796; order UBA9615; family UBA9615; genus JAAESI01. The sequence goes on from CAYFOA010000042.1 coordinate 20,820, forward strand.
CGGCCGTCCGAGTACTCTATTGACATATGAAATAGTCTAGACACTCTATTCGTCATTCTACCGAACGGGGGTTCAGATGCCGAGTCCAACGAAGAACAAGACAGTCCAGTTCAACTACAAGGTCAAGGAGACGGCAGCCCAGCGACTGCGTGCGCTCGCGAAGAGCAAGGGCATGAGCGTCGGCGAGCTGCTCGCGTGGATGGCCGACCGGGAGTGGGACTCGGACCGGGTCATGGCCCGGCTTCCGCCGAAGTACGGCGACGCCGCCGAGGCCCGCGCCATTCGGACCAAGAGCAGCGCCGAGAAGGAACTGGAACTGGCGGTCGACTCGCTCAGCGACCACCTCGATGACTACTTCGAGCGCGAGCTCAGGTACCTGAGCGACGACTGACCGCCCTTGCTCTAGAAATCTCTAGACATTCTAGATACCGGCTCCTACCCTCTTGGGACAAGGAGTCGCGATGAAGTACCTGCACCCCAACACGACACGCCTGCTCACCCAGGTCCTGCACCTGGAGGGCGGAGGTGGGCCGATCGCCGAAGTCGTCTTCGACGACGTCGGCGTCGCGCGCTGCCCCTTCTGCCTGTCGCCGCTGGAGTACGACGACGGCCGCCACTGGGTGCTCGACCAGCCCCTGACCTTGGAGGACACGAACCGATGACGACCTACCCGTTCTGTCTGCTGGCCTCCACCGCCGCCGCCCTGCTCGTCGGTGGGACAGCCGACTGCGGCCACGGATCGTTCGATCCCGGTCCCGTGGTCTTCGTCCCCACTCCCGCCGACGACCCCCTCGATGGCGACGCGATCGGGCTCAGCGGCCAGCACGTCGTGGTAGCCGCGTCCGGGCTCACTGAGGGGCAGATCCTGGCGTACGAGGTCTGGGCCACGATCGAGGGCCGAGAGGTCAAGACCGACCACGGCGTCCAAGACCTCGCCGAGGGCAACGGCGGCTGGCTAGTCGGGCTGTTCACCCTCGTCCCCCCCACCGATACCGAGACTGACAGGATCGGGTGCAACGTCCCCGTCGACATCATCTGGTACGTCTACGAGCCCGGTGTCGGGGCGGTGGGCCTGCCGGGCACGTGGAGCGGTGCTGCCTCCGGGGGCGAGCCGGCCCCGGAGGCGTTCGTCCCGTCCGATCTGCTCGGTCGCTACGCCCAGTAGACGACCTCCCCTGACTACGCTGACGACCCCGACTCCGATGACCTCGGCCGGGCGTCTGCCCCGACCCCACCTTCACGACAGCCCCGGCGAACAACCAGGCGAGCGGCATCGCAGTCGGGGAGGACGCCCGGCGGCTCGTACCAAGCGTGCCCCTGCGCTACCGTTCCGCGTCAGGCCAGGGTGGCGGGACCGTCGGGCCGCGCCCCCCGAGCACGCCGACCCGGACTGAGGCCCGCGTTATGCTGCCCGCCGGAGAGGAGTCGGGCACGCAGAAGACGCCACCGCTCATCAGCCTGCTTGCGGCGACCCTCCTGGGAGCCTGCAACGCGGTGCCGTCCGCGCCGGTTGTGGCCATCGTCCCCGACGAGCCGACCACCGACGACGACCTGGAAGTCGAGATCACGACGGAGGCCGCCGACGCCGACGGCCGGATCCTCTTCTACCGGACCGTCTGGACACGCGACGGCGCCCACATCCTGGAGCTCGACGACGAGACCTCCGTGTCCGCCGACCGGACCGCCCGCGACGAGGTGTGGGAGGTCGAGGTGAGGGCCGTGGACGACGAGCTGGACCCCGGCGCGCCCGGGACCGCGGCCGTGACCATCGCCAACAGCCCACCCTCGGCCGCCGTCACCATCGCGCCGGCCGCGCCCACGGTGAACGACGCGCTCGTCGCCGAGGTCGTGACCGACGACGCCGACGAGGACGAGGTCACCTTCGCGCTGGCGTGGGACGTCGACGGCGAACCACAGCCCGACCTCGACGGCGTCGCCACGGTGCCGGCGTCGCTGACCGAGGCGGAGCAGGTGTGGACGGTCACGGTCGTCCCCGACGACGGGATCGACTCCGGCGCGGCGGCGAGCGCCAGCGTCACCATCGGCGAGGACGCCCGGCCCGCGGCGTTCGCGTGGTGCGCGGGCGGCGGGCACGCGACCAACGGGAGCCTCAGCGCGGTGCTCTGCGCCTCCCCCCTCGACCTGGCCTCCGAGCCGGCGACCAACGGCGAGCTGACGTGGTACCCCGGCCCCCTCCGGGCGATCGCGCCGTGAGGGGCGTCGTCGCGGCGGTGGGCCTGGCGCTGCTGGCGCCCTCGGCCGCACTCGCGGTGCCCCTGCAGCTCGCCCACCAGGGTCGCCTCGTCGACGCCGAGCAGGTCCCCCTCGCGGGCGAGCACGACCTGACCTTCCGGCTCTACGACGCCGCCACGGACGGCGCCCTGCTGTGGGACGACACGGTCACCGCGACGGTCACCGGGGGCTACTACGCGGCGGTCCTCGGCGCCGACCCCGCCAACCCGCTGGACGACGGGATCTTCGCCACGTCTCCGGTCTACCTCGAGCTGGCCGTGGACGACGGGGAGCCGCTGACGCCGCGGCAGGAGATCGCGTCGGTCCCGTTCGCGCTGCGGGCGGCGACGGCCGAGAACGTCGAGGGCGGCTACGTGGACGCGTCCGACATCTCGGTCGACGGGCAGCTCGTGATCGACGGCGGCGGCGCCTGGGTCGGCCCGACGCCGAGCGTGGCGTGGGAGGACCTCGAGGGCGTGCCCGGGGGGCTCGACAGCCTGGGCGGCCTCTCCTGCGCCGACGGGGACATCGCGGCGTTCGACGGCGACGCCGGGCTCTGGACCTGCGGCTCCGACCGCGTCCTCAGCGACGGCGAGGTGCTGGCGGTCGTCGACGGCGCGGTGCTCGACCTCGGCATCGGCAGCAGCGTCGACGGCGGGATCATCGCGACGCTGGACGACCTGGACGCCCACGTCGTCGACCTCGCCCAGCTCGACACGACCGGCGCCGCGCTCGGGCAGTCCATCACCTTCGACGGCGCCTCGGCGGCGTGGACCGACTCGGTGGCGGGGTGCGAGCTGGTGGTGGTCAACGAGATCGCCGAGACGGCGCTGTTCGCCTGCGGCGGCGACGAGGTGGCGCTCCGCCCGCGTCCGCGGTTCTCCGTGATCGACGCCCACTACCTCCACGCCTGCGGGGTCCGCTCGGACGGCACCGCCGCGGGCCGGCTGGCCTGCTGGGGCGACAACTCGTATGGCAAGAACTCGCCCCCCGGGGGGACCTACGTCGACGCCTGCGCGGGCGAGAACCACAGCTGCGCGGTGGCCGAGGACGGGTCGCTGGCGTGCTGGGGCTACAACGGCGCGGGCGAGACCGACGCCCCCACCGTGGGGACCTTCACCGAGGTCGACTGCGGCTACCGCCACGCCTGCGCGCTCCGGTCCGACGGCGTCGTCGAGTGCTGGGGCCAGAACAACCAGGGCGAGGCCTCGCCCCCCGGCGGGACCTTCACCTCCGTCGTGACCGGCGGCAACCACAGCTGCGCGCTCGACTCCACCGGCGCGGCGGTCTGCTGGGGGAGCAACTCGGCGGGCCAGTCGACCTCGCCCGGGGGGACGTTCACGCAGATCGACGTGGGCGGTCACTCGACGTGCGGGCTGCGGGCGTCCGGGGCGGTCGAGTGCTGGGGGACGATCACGAACCTCTACTCGACGCCCGGCGGCTCCTTCACGCACGTCGACCTGAGCGTCAACCACGCGTGCGGCGTCGAGGTCGGGGGCGGGATCACCTGCTGGGGGCCGGACGACTTCGGCGAACTGGACGCCCTCGCGGGCACCTGGTCGGCGGCGCTGGCGGGGCAGTACTTCTCCTGCGGGATCACCGATGTGGCCGACACGGTCGCCTGCTGGGGCGACGGGACCTACGGCCAGCAGGGCTTCCCGTGACGAGCGCGCCTCGCCGCCGCCTCGTCGCGGCCCCGATCCTCGTCGCGCTCGCGGCCTCGCTGGTGGGCCTCGCCGCCGCCGGCGCCGTCCCGCTGCAGCTGACGCACCAGGGCCGCCTCCTCGACGCGGACCAGGCGCCGCTGGAGGGGACGCACGAGCTGACGTTCCGGCTCTGGGACGCGGCCGAAGACGGCGCGCTGCTGTGGGAGGAGACGGTCACGGAGTCGCTGACCGGCGGCTTCTACAGCGCGGTCCTCGGCGCGGACGACGCGAACCCGCTGGACGACGGGATCTTCGCGACGGCGCCGGTCTTCGTGGAGCTGGCGGTGGACGACGGGGAGCCGCTCGCGCCGCGGCAGGAGATCGCGTCGGTCCCCTTCGCCCTCCGCGCCGGGACCGCCGAGAACGTCGCGGGCGGGTCGGTCGACGCGACCGACATCTCCGTCGACGGGGCCGTGGTCATCGACGGGACGGGCTCCTGGGTCGGGCCCACGCCGGCGGTCGACTGGACGGACGTCGGCGGCGTTCCCGCCACGCTGGACGCGTTCGGCGGGCTCAGCTGCGCCGACGGCGGGGTGGCGAAGTTCGACGCGGCCGGCGGACTGTGGACGTGCGGCACCGACGAGGTCCTGAGCGACTCCGAAGTGCTCGACGTCGTCGCCGGCGCGGTGCTCGACCTCGGCGTCGGGAGCGCGGTGGACGGAGGCGTGATCGCGACCCTGGACGACCTCGACTGGACGCTGCTGACGGGCGTCCCGGACGGCTTCGCGGACGACGAGGACGCGGACACGCTGGCGACGCTCGGACCGACCTGCGCCGACGGCGACCTCGCGGCGTGGGACGAGGGGGCCGGGGAGTGGACCTGCGCCGACGCCGGCGCGGGGGACGCGTGCACCCTCCAGACCGACGACGGCGAGGGCGGGGTGGCGGTCCTGCTGTGCGGGACGGTCGAGATCCCGGTGCGGCGCCTGGTGTCCTTCGTCGCCCTCTCGGTCGGCGAGCACCGCACGTGCGGGATCGGCGACGACGGCCTGGTCCGCTGCTGGGGAGAGCTGGCGAACGGGGTCGGCGACGTCCCGACGGGCGGCTTCTCGATCGTGGCGACCGACCACGAGCACGCCTGCGGAATCGACGACGCGGAGGAGCTGGTCTGCTGGGGCAACAACAACTCGGGCCAGGCCTCGCCCCCGGCGGGGACCTTCACCGACGTGTGCGCGGGGACCAACGTCAGCTGCGGGGTCCGGACCACGGGCGCGCTGGAGTGCTGGGGCTCGAGCGGCTTCGGCTTGACGAGCCCCCCCGGCGGCGTCTTCTCGACGGTGGCGTGCGCCGGGAGCACCGCCTGCGCCATCGACACCACGGGCGTGATCACGTGCTGGGGCAACACCCCGGACGGCGTGACCAACCCGCCGGGCGGAACGTTCACGACCCTCGACCTGAACTGGAACCACGGCTGCGCCGTCTCCACCGGCGGAACGATGTCGTGCTGGGGCTACAACGGGTACGGGCAGACGTCGGCGCCGTCAGGCAACGACTTCCTCTCCGCGACCGTCGGCACGAACTTCTCCTGCGGGCTCCGGACCAACGGGAGCGCCGAGTGCTGGGGCCGGAACCACCACGGTCAGGCATCACCCCCTGCGACGTCCCTGAGCGCCATCGACGCGGGGGAAGCGCACGCCTGCGGCCTCACCGAGGCGGCCGCGACGGCGACCTGCTGGGGGCTCAACTCCGCGGGTCAGCTTCAGTCGCCGTAGTAGTCCGACCCCGTCCACGGCCGCGTCTCGGCCTGCGACCGCCGCGCGGACCCGCCTGATCCGAGGGTGACGACCACGCCCACCCCCGCCACGCCGAAGCCGATCCCGGCGGCGATCCCGAGCCCGTGCTGCCGCGCGCGGGCGGCGTCGAAGTCTCCGATCGCGGCGGTGAGCCCGGCGCTGTCCCCGCCCGCGTGCGCCGCCACGGCCGCGTCGCGCGCCGCGTCCGCCTCCCCCTGCGCGACGAGGGCGCCGACGAGGAGCCCCCCGCCGACCGCCGCGAGCACACCGGACGCGACCCCCAGCCCCGCCGTCCGTCCGCGCGCCCGCTCCACCCGCGCCTGCCCCGCCTGCCACTCGCCGTACCGCTCGGCCACCGTCCGCACCCCCGGCAGCGGCCGCCAGTCGAAGGTCACCGCGTTGAGCGCGCCCGTCTCGAGGACGACCTCGACCTCCGCCTCCCCCAGCGCCGGGTGCTCGACCCGGAGCGTCCCGATCCCGCCGGGCAGGCTGTCGAAGTTCCGGACCGGCGCAACGCGGACCCCGGTCGCCGGGTCGATCTCGCCGACGTCGCCGGGGAGGACGTAGCTCCAGCCGCCGACCCGGCCGTCGTCGGCCGTCACCTCCACCGCGACCGTCGCCCCCGCGGGGGCCCCCGCGACCGCGAGCCGTGATGGCAGGTACGGCGCCGGGTCGAACGCCACCTCCCCGTCGGGCTCGACCGCCAGCTCGATCGACTGCACGCCGAACTCGTTCTCCACGAGCGCCCACGCGGCGGCCGCGCTGAGGACGAACGCCCCGTTCGCCTCCGCCACGACCTCGGCGTCCTCCGTGAGGAGCTGCACCTGGGTCGGCGGTCCGTAGTCGGCGACCCGCACGGTGGCCAGCCCCAGCCACTCGGGGGCCACCTCCACGGTCCGCGTCTCCCCCGCCGCGGCCGGCTCCAGGGACAACGTGATCGGGCGGAGGCCGCGCCCCGACACGGTCAGGCTCATGCCCTGCGCCGGCCGGAGGTCCCGCAGCCGCAGCGTCCCCTCGGGCGTCGGCTCGGCGAGGAACTCCTCGTCGCCGACGGTGAGCCGCGCCCGGATCGGCGACGCCTCCGGAGGCGCGTCGACCACGACGAGCAGGGTCGCGTACTTGCCTGCGAGGCGGTCGATGAGGTCGACGGTCGACGCCTCGGCCCCGCCCTCCCGCTGGTAGCGGCGGTAGGCGAGCAGCGCCCCGTGGAGGTCCCCCGCGCACCGGGCCGCGTCGCCCGCCAGCTTCCAGCCGTCGGCGAGGCCGGGGGCGGACATCGTCAGCTCGGTGGCGGCGCTGGACGCGGTGGCACAGCGCCCCTCGGCGAGGGCCGCGAGGACGCGCTCCCGATACGGCTCGGGGTCGACGGCGTCGGGGATCTCGACGGGCACCTCGGTCAGCTCGATCCGGCGCCGCAGCAGGGCGGTCCGGGTCCGCGGCTGCTCCTCGGCGGCAGCGCGGGCGGCCCCGACGCGGTCGAGGATGGCCTGCGCCTCGGGCCGGTCGTCGAGGCCACCGACGAGCTCGCCGTAGGCGCGGACCAGGCTCTCCGCGAGCTCCAGGTCCCCGAGCCCCTCGTAGGCCCGCGCCTTGAGCAGGAACGCGTCGTAGCGCGTCGGGTCGAGGCGGAGCGCGGACTCGGCGCTCCGGAGGGCGCCGTGGAAGTCCCCGACGGCCAGCTCGCCGCGGGCGAAGCCCATCTGCCGGTCGGCCTCGTCCGCGCCGCTCGCCTCCGCCCTCGCGGGCGCGAAGCACAGCAGCGCCGCCGCCAGCGCCCAGGCGATTCGTCCGGTCATGGCGTGAGCCTACCGCCTGCCGAGCCGGACCGAGGAAGCACGACTGGCCCCCGGCGGCCGGCCTGACCGTCGTCCTGCCGCCGCGACCGGACCGGCCTAACGTCGGGCCGGAGGTAGCCCCATGCTGACGTCCCTCCGTCTCGCTCCCGCGGCGACCGCGCTGTTCTTCGTCCCCCTCCTGACCGCCTGTCCGCTGTTCGACCTCGTCGTCGTGATCGACGGCGAGGGAACGGTCACCAGCGTTCCCGAAGGCATCGTCTGCCCCCCCGACTGCGAGGAGGAGTTCGAGTCGGGGACGGTCGTCGAGCTCATGGTCGAGCCCGACCCCGGGTGGGAGTTCCGCGAGTGGAGCGGGGTGAGGTGCCAGCAGGGACGCGTGGTCCTCGACGCCGACGTCACCTGCGAGGCCCGGTTCGGGGAGGAGGCCGGCGACGACGACGACGACGACGATGACCACCACGATGTGATCGGCGTCGTCACGGGGGACGAGGACGGCCTGTTCGTCAACGTCGAGATCGTCGCGCTCAGCCTCACCAGCGTCGAGCCCGTGCGAATCCCCCTGACCGACCACCCCGCCATCGACAACCACCCGGACATCGCCGGCGATCGCGTCGTCTGGAGCTCCGACCGCGGGAACGGCGAGTTCGACCTCTACCTCGGCGACCTGTCGGACGTCGAGGGGACCGCCCGGCGCCTCACCGACGACACCCCCCGCCACACCCCCGCCCCCGAGAAGGTGCCCGACCGGCACCCCCACTTCGGCCCCGACGGCGACACGATCGTGTTCACCTCCAAGGACCGCCCCCACATCGTCCAGATCGAGGTCGCGAGCGAGTGCTCCGTCCCCACCATCCGTCAGGAACTCCGCTACTGCGAGGGCCTCAACGTCATCACGTTCCCCGACGGCGACGAACCCCTCATCACGCCGCTCGAGATCGAGGACTCGGACCCCGGCGGGCTCTGGCCCGACGACGGCTGCACCCAGGTCGGTCACCCCTCGTTCGACGCCTCGGGGACGCGGCTGCTGTTCTCCGGCTCGCGGGACGCCCTGGGCACCGTGTGGGAGGTCTTCAGCGCCGGCGTCGACCTGACCGACCCCCTCCAGCCGCTGCTCGTCCCGGGCTCGCTCCGCCAGCACACCGACGGTCCGTCCGTCGGCCCCAACCCCATCCAGATGAGTGGAGGGGCGGCCTGGGGCCCCGGCGACGCGACCATCCTGTTCTCCTCGACCCGGACGGAGCGCGGCAACTCGCTGCTGTTCGAGATCGCCGCGGACGACGAGCTCGTCTCGATCGACGCCCTGACGCCCCTGTTCGAGCACCACGGCAACGACTACGTCCCCCACGCCGTGGACGACGACCGGATCCTCGTCACCTCCGACCTCGGCCCTGCGGTCCTCTGCGACGACGTGCCCGACGACGCGGACGGCCCCACCGACGACCTCGACGTCGTGCTCCTCGACCGGACCACCGGCGAGCGCACCGTCCTCGGCGACGACGACGCGCAGGAGACCCTCCTCATCGCGGACGAGGTCAGCTGGTTCTGCGGGCTGAAGCCGAACCTGTCCGCGTGCACGGCGCTCCTGCGGGTCGTGGACGTGGAGGCGCTCTGGCTGGAGCGGAACGCGGACACCCTGATCCCCCCCGACCTGCTCGACCGCTTCGGCTACCCCACCCAGGCCCCCCTGCTGTACGCCGAGGGCTGGACGCGACTGGACGGGTTCATGACCGAGCACGCCCCGGGCTGGGACGCGACCCTCGCGGACCTCGACACCCTCGACGCCAGCGGCTTCCCGGGCCTGGACGACGCAGACGCGCTCGCGGCCTGGCTCGAGGAGCACCGCGAGCTCCGGGAACGCAAGGTCGTCGTGTCCACGCGTATGGCCGAGCTAGGGATCGGCGCACCCCTCAGCTGCCTCGACGCCGACGGGGACGGGTACGACGTCTGCGGCCCCTCCGACCCCGGCGACAGCGACGGCAACGACCCCGACTGCGACGACCTCGACGCCGAGACCCACCCCGGCGCGGCGGAGGTCGAGTGCGACGGCGTCAACAACGACTGCAACGGCCTCCCCGACGCCCCCGACGCCGACGGAGACGGGTACGACGTCTGCGGCCCCTCCGACCCCGGCGACAGCGACGGCAACGACC
>CAYFOA010000042.1:30536-44109 GCA_964344575.1 uncultured Rickettsiales bacterium
CCGACTGCGACGACCTCGACGCCGAGACCCACCCCGACCCGGCCTGCACGCCGAACCCCGCGAACGACCAGGCGAGCGCCGTCCCCCTCGAAGAGGACTTCGGCGGGTCGTACCAGGCGTGCCCCTGCGCCGAAGGCTGGTTCTCCGTGGACGTGCCCGCGGGCGCGAACCACCACGTCACCGTCTACCCGGACCCCGGCGAGGGGACGCTGGCCGTGCAGGTCCAGGACGCGTCCGGCGGGGTCGTCGCGGTCGGGGTGGCGGGGTACGGCGGCGCGGTCTCGGCCCTGTGGACGAACTCCTCCTCCGGACCTCAGCAGGTCTTCGTGTGGATCACCCTGGCCGCCGACGCGGGCTCCACGCCAGGGACCTCCTACGCGATCGAGAACTTCGTCTACTGAGGAGGGGCGCGATCCTGCGTCAGGCGCGCCGGTCCCGGCCCGGCAGCCGCAGCCGCCGCCAGCCCAGATCCGCGAGCAGCAGCCCGAACGCCAGCCACAGCAGGCCCGCGTGGCGGGGCCGGCGGACGATCCGCTCGGGGACGGCGGCGTCGAAGATCTGCCTCGGCGACGGGTCGTACAGGCCGCCCGTCGCGTCCGCGATCGACCGCAGCGCGCGGGGGTTGAAGGTCGCGGCGCGGACCTCCTCGGGGGGCGAGGCCGTCAGGCTCGCGAGGAGCTCGCCCCCCGGCGCCGGGGGACCGCCCGCCGCGCCCGTCGTCCCCACCGCGGCGACCCGGACGAGCACTGCGCCGTCGGCCGGGAGCTGGATCGAGCCGCCGTACCGGCCCGGCCCCTCCGGCTTCAACGCGACCGCGTACGCGTCCCCCGACGACGGCTCGACGATCGCGTCCACCACGAGGTCCCCGCGCGGGTTCATCAGCGGGTCCGTCGCGTCGTACTGGAGGTGCGCGGTGCGGCCCTCGACCCGGGTCCTCAGCGCCAGCCGGTCGGGCGGCTCGGGCCGGAGCATCGCCTCCACGATCCCCTCCCACAGCGCCGCGTGCTCGTCCCACGTCCCCCACTGCGCGCTCCACGGGCCGCCCACGTCGGACGTGAAGAGCGTCACGTGCCCGCGGCGGTGGCGACCGCTGACGAGGATCGGGTGGCCGTCGGCGGTCGCCACCGCCAGCTCGCTCCCCGGCCGCTGCTCGCCGCGGACGAACCCCTGGAGCTGCGGGTAGGTCGCGTCCTCGGACACCCGCGCCAGGAAGCGGTGCCCGACGACGGGGTGGACGTCGAACTCCCGCTCGATCTTGTTCGTCCGCGTGACCTGCATCATCTCGTCGAGGAAGAGCTGGGGGAGCTGGTCGAACCGCTCGGCGTAGTACGCGCGGCCGCCCCCCGCCTCGGCGATCCGCTCCATCTCCGCCCGGTCGCTGTCGGCGCTGACGGCGATGGTCGAGACCGTGATCCGGCGCCGGAGCATCCCGGTGACCACGTCGCCGTGCCGCGTGAACGTCGTCGTCGACTGGCCGTCCGACAGCAGCACCACGTGCTTCACCAGCGCGTCGTCGGTCTTGAGCGCCTCGTAGGCCCGCTGGAGCGCGTGGTAGATGCTCGTCCCCCCGCGCACGCGGACGTTGGACAGCGCCGCCATGACGGGGTCCGGGTCCTCGAACGGGGTCAGCGGCCACGCCCACGCGGGGAGGTCCGCGAAGCCGAGGATGCCGACCTTGCCGCCGTCGGGGAGCAGGTACAGCGACTGCGCCAGCGCCGCCGCCGCCAGCTCGAACTTGGCGCCCTTCGCCATCGAGTCCGACGAGTCGAGCGCGTAGACGACCGACAGCGGCGCCCGCTGCTTCTTCTTCGTCTTCGGGAACTTCACCGGGAGCAGCTCGGCGAGCCGCTCGAGGTGGGGCTCGTCGGTCACCAGGCCGTGCGCGCCGCCGGTGATCAGCAGCCGCCCGCCGTCGCCGACGTAGTCCACCAGGCCGCCGACGCGGGGGCTGTCCAGCGCCTTCAGATCGGGGTCGAGGAGGACGACCAGGGACCGGTCGGTGTACGGCGGCGGGGGGAGCCTCGACGCCTCCACCACGCGCAGCTCGGGGACGTACCCGGCGACGGCCCGGCGGAGAGCGCGGGCAGCCTCCGGCGCGCCGACGACGAGCGCGGTGGGGCGCGGCTTCACGCGGAGGCGGGCGGCGCGGGCGTCGTCGGCGGGCTGGGCGTCGCCGTCGGCGGCGAGGGTGACGACGACGTCGTGGACGCCTCCGTCCGACGGGGTCCAGGTCAGCGTCTCGACGTGGGCGCCGGGGCCGAACGAGACCGGGGACGTCGCCACCGCGCGGCCGGTCGCGACCTCGGTCAGCGTGACCGTCCCCGAGACCTCGGCGTTCGCGTCGAGGTGGACGTCGACCGCGACCTCGTCCCCGAGGAGCCGGTCCTGCCGGGGGACGACGCCGGGCACCGCCGCCCGGAGCGACGGGGGCCCCAGGGGGACGACGTGGACGGGGACGTCGCGGGCGGACGCGACGCGGAGCACGTCGCCGACGTCGCCCCGGGTCGCCGCGCCGTCGGACAGGAGCACGACGTCCCGGTGCTTGGCGTCGTCCAGCGCCGCGAGGCCCCGCTCCAGCGCGCTCCGGAGATCGGTGCCGGGCCCGCCTCCGCCCCGGACCCTCGCCACCGGGACGTCCCCCGCCGCCTGGACGAGCTCGTCGCTCCAGCCGTTCGCGGCCTCGGTCCGCCCCGCCTCCACCGAAGCGCTCCCGTCGAGGACGACGACCGTCGACCGGTCCGGAACCGTCTCCTCGACGAACGGCTGCGACGCGGCCACCACGATCGCGGCCAGCGCCAGCGCGCGCAGCACCATCGCCCCGAACGACCGCCACGGCGCGTGCCCCGCCGGCGAGCGCTCCCGCAGCACCGCCAGCAGCGGCAGCAGGAGCAGCGCCCACAGCGCCGCCGGCGCCGCCAACTGCCACTGGCCGAGGTCGAAGCCGCTCATGCCGAGTACAGCCCGAACTCGCTGAGGAGGACGACCCCGGTGCCCAGCGCGAGCAGCAGCCACAGCGGCCCGCGATCCCCACCCTCGTCCTCCTCGCCGGCGGGGGGCGGGGGCGGGACGACGGCGGCGTCGTGCGCGGGGAGCGCGATCAGGTCGCCCTCGGCGGTCTCGCCGACGTTCACGGCGACGTCGTAGGACCAGCCGTCGCCGGTCAGCCGCCACAGCCCCGGCCGGGGGAGCCGCAGCGGCGTCGGGCCGTCCCCCACCGCGAACCGTGTGGTCGCCCGCAGCGCCCCCGTCTCGTCCCCGCGGGCCCGCGCGACGTCCCGCCGGGCCAGATCCGTCAGCGCCACCCAGGCGCCCGGCTCGTCCTCCGCGCCGCCCCCCAGGGCCGCGACCTCGTCCTCCTCCACGTCGACGTACGTCGCCCCCGCGAGGCCGTCGGGGCCGACCCACAGCGGCTCGGCCAGCCGGTGCCGGCCCCCCGGCGGCTCCCCCACCGCACGGCCCGCCCGCATCCACAGCAGGACGTTCACCATCGTCTGCGGGAACGCCAGCCGGAGCGGCAGGTCGGACCGCCCGAAGTCGAACCCCCAGCCCACCGCGCGGGACCCGTCGGCCCCCTCCCGCGCGAGCGCCAGCGGCCCGGCCGGCGACCCGATCAGCCGGACGTCCCCCTCCTCCGGCTCCAGCACCGCGCTGCTCTGCACCTGGAGGTCCCGCAGCACGAGCCCCTTGAAGAGCGGGTGGTCGTGGTTCCAGTCGGTCACCGTCGGGACCGGGACGCGCTTGCTGACGGCGAACGGACCTCCGTCCGGAGGATCGACGTAGAACGCCCGCCGCGGCTGCCGCCCCTCGGGGACGAAGCCGTCCAGGAAGACGACGTCGTAGCCGTCCGCCCGCCCCCGGACCCGCGTCCACGCCGCCGGCGCCGCCTTGTCCAGCTCCATCGACGGCAGCAGCCCCAGCACCCGCTCGAGGTAGCGGTTCCCGTCCGTCACCAGGAGCACCCGGATGGGGTGGACGGGCTGGACCCAGGCGTAGGCTCGGTCGTCGGCGGCGAGCGCGTCGGACGAGCCGTCCGCGAACGTGATCTCCCGCAGCACCGCCTCGATCCCCACCCCCTCCAGCGGCTTGAACCGGTACCGCTTCACCAGCTCCGCGCCGGGCGCGAGCGCCACCCGCGCCTGCCCCAGGATCGAGTCGACCGTCTCCAGCCGGAGCTCCACCTCCGCCGCCTCCGCCGACCGGTTGACGAGCCGGACGACCGCCTCCTCCTCGGCCGGGATCCCCTCGCTCCCGCGGAGGTCGAAGGCGACGATGCCGACGTTGCTCCGAGGCGCGAACGGCGCCCTCACCACGACCCCCGGCAGCGCCGACGCCCGCGGATCGTCCGTGAACAGCTCGACCACCGGGGCCCCCGCCGAGGGGACGAGCGCGAGCGCCCCCCCGAGGTCCGCGTCCACCCCCTCGACGTCCAGCAACCGCAGCGCCAGCCGCACCCGCTCCCGGTCGAACCCCACCGGCGCCAGCACCTCGGGCGTCGCCGAGGCCCCGATCACCCCGACCGCCACCCGCTCGTCGAGCAGCGCCAGCTCGTCCAGCAGCGCCAACCGCACCCGGTCCAGCCGGCTCAGCCCGTCCTCGTCGACCGCCCCCATCGACAGCGACCGGTCCACCACCCACACCCGAGGCGTCACCTCGTCCGCCGCCGCCGCCGCCTCGTCCTTCCGCGGATCCCCCAGCGCCAGCGCCAGGGCCCCCAACGCGGCCAGCTGGAGCAGCAGCATGAGCAGCTCCTTGGCGAGCGGGTTCCGCCGCTTCGGGAGCACCTTGTCCCACAGCACGTGCGACGACACCTCCACCACCGGCGGACGGGGGCGGAGGAGGAAGTAGAGGACGACGAGCGCCGCCCCGACGCCGAAGACGGCCCCGACCGCGCCCGCGCTCAGCCCGTGCAGGGCCCAGCCGTCAGGCAAGGAGCCGCTCCGCGCGCATCGTCCGGAGGACCATCTCCTCGAACGGCTGGTCGCTCCGGCCGTGCGCGTAGAAGAGGTTGTGGCCGCGGGCGTAGGTCTGGAGCGCCTCGCCGTGCTCCAGGAACGCCCGCCGGTACGCCGCCGCCACCCGGTCCGTCACGCGGATCCGCATCCGACGCCCCGACTCCCGGTCCCGCAGCACGACCTCCCCCTTGTGCGGCGCCTCGGCCTCCTCCGGATCGCTGATCTGGAGGATCCCCACCTCGTAGCGGGCGTGCCGGAGCAGGTCCAGCGCCCGCATCCAGCCCGACGGCGCGAGGAAGTCGCTGATCACGAGCGCCAGCCCCCGGCTCCGCGCCACCGACGCGAACGCCCGCGCCGTCGCCTCCAGGTCGGTCTCCTCCTGCCCCTCGATCCCCTCCAGGTAGCGGAGGATCTGGATCGCCTGCGCCTTGTGCCGCGGCGGCGACATCGGCGCCTGCAGCCCGCCTCCGAAAGGCCACACGTGGACGCGGTCGAGGTGCGCCAGGGCGACGTACGCGAGCGCCGTCGCGACCTCCTGCGCGTACTTCGCCTTCGCCGGCCCCATCGACTTGCTGCAGTCCACCAACAGGTGGAGGTTCAGCTCGGTCTCCTCCTCGGCGAGGCGGACCATGAAGCGGTCCATCCGGCCGTAGAGGTTCCAGTCGATGTCCTTGAAGTCGTCCCCCGGCGTGTACGGCCGGTGGTCGGCGAAGTCGATGCCGCGGCCGAGCTTGCGGCTCCGGTTGAGCGCGCTGAAGCGCCCCGTGTGGACGCGCCGCGCGACCACCCGGAGGAACTCCAGCTTCCTCAGGAAGTCCGGGTGCATCTCAGGGGGTGACGGCGTCCAGGATCCCGGCGACGACCCGGTCCGGCGGGACGCCCTCGGCCTCCCCCTCGAAGTTCAGGATGATCCGGTGCCGCAGCGCCGGCCGCGCGACGGCGCGGACGTCGTCGACCGACGCGTTCGCCCGCCCGTGCAGCAGCGCCCGGATCTTCGACGCCAGGAGCAGGGCCTGGGCGCCGCGCGGCGAGGCCCCGTAGCGGACGTACTGCCGCGTCACGTCGGGCGCGCCGGCCCGCTCCGGGTGCGTCGCCAGGACCAGCTTGATCGCGTAGTCCTGGACGTCCTGCTTCACGAGCACGTCCCGCGCCAGCCGCCCCATCGCGAGCAGCGTCTCCGCGTCGCACACCGGCCGGACCACCGGCTCGGCGTTGGTCGTCGTCCGGGTCAGGATCTCCCGCATCTCCTCGAGGTCCGGGAAGTCCACCTGGAGCTTGAAGAAGAACCGGTCCAGCTGCGCCTCGGGCAGCGGGTAGGTGCCGTCCATCTCCAGCGGGTTCTGCGTGGCGACGACGAAGAACGGCCGCGGCAGCGGGTACGTCTCCCCGATGATCGTGACCTGCCGCTCCTGCATCGCCTCGAGCATCGCCGACTGCGTCTTCGGGGTGGCCCGGTTGACCTCGTCCGCGAGCACGACCTGGTGGAACACCGGCCCCTTGTGCAGCTCGAACCGCTTACCCCCGTGCTCGTCCTCGACGACCAGCTTCGTCCCCGTGATGTCCGCGGGCATCAGGTCGGGGGTGAACTGGATGCGGGCGAAGTCGAGCCCCAGCGCGTCGCCGATCGACTTGACGAGGAGCGTCTTGCCGAGCCCGGGGACGCCCTCGAGGAGGACGTTGCCGCCGGCGACGAGGCCCGTGAGGCAGCCCCGGACGACCGGCTTCATGCCCACGATCACGTCGTGGACGGCGTCTTCGATGCGGACGAACGTGTCCCGGAACTGCTGGGGATCCATGGGCCTTCCTGGGGTTGCTTATTCGGCGCCGGGCCGGATCGCGTCGAAGTAGCTCTGCGCGTAGTCGCGGAACAGCGGCGGGAGGGCGTCCCGGTTGGACACCATCAGCTCCTCCGCCTCCGCGAAGTAGTCGACGACCACGTCGTCCGCCTCGGACGCCGGGCCGGCCTGGACCTTGTGGCGGGCGATGCGGTCGAACACCGCGTCCCGCTGCTCGGGCGGCAGCCGCCCCTCGGCGAGCTGCGACAGCGCCCGCTCCAGCGGCCCCGCCCCCGCCATCGGGTCGACCACCTTCTGCAGCAGCGCGGCCAGCCCGCCCGTCGCGTTCGGGTTCCCCTGCCCCGCCCCCGACGCGCCCGCCTCGGTGCCCCCCTGGGGCTTCCCCTTCATCGCCACCATGTCGTCGGTGACCTCGCCCTTGCGGCCCTTCCCCGAGACCTCGGCGTCGCTCGGCGGCGCCCCTTCGCCGGCCATCGTCTCCGGCGCGTCGGCGTCCCCGCCCCGCTTGACGTCGCCCATCTCCTCGAAGCCGGACTCCTCCATCTTCGGCGCCTTGTCGGCCACTCCGTCGCCCGTGTCGACCGTGACCTCGCGCCCCTTCTTCTCCCCGGGCTTCTTCGACCCCCCGCCCACGGCCGCGTCCTTCACGATCTCGCGGACGTCCTTCACGAACTCCTTGAGGAACTGGTTGAACGACTCGCCCTGGTCGTGGCCCGCGTCGTGCTCGGCCATCCCCTCCGGCGTCAGGTCGCGGCGGAGGACCTCCTGGGCGTCCTGGGTCGGGTCCTGGGGCGTGTCCATCCCGGTCTGCTCGCCGAACGCCGACTCCATCGGGTCCCGGGCGCCGCCCCACGCCGACTCGAAGTCCGTCCCCGGGTCGTACCCCTCGCCGAGGTCGCGGGCCTCGTTGGCGACCTCGTGCTCGTGGTGGCTGTGCTCCTCGAACTCCTTGCTCAGCCGGCTCGCGGTCCGGGTGTGGTCGAAGAGCGACGACAGCAGCTCGGCCTCCTCGGCGTCGGTCATCTGGAGCTGCGCGAGCGTCTCCTCCTCGAGCCGGGCGAGGTCCTCGGCGGTGATGAGATCGTGGGACGGGTCGGACGCGTCGGCCACCTCCGGCTCCGGCAGGTCCGGCTCGGGGACGTCCTCCTCCGCGTCGGGGAGCGGGTCCCGCTTGCGCCGCTCCACGCGGTCCCGGAGCTCCTCCTCGCGCGCCTGGATGATCCGGATCGTCCGCTCCAGGTCCGTCAGCAGGCGGACGGCCTCCTTGTCCCCCAGCTCGTCGAGCCGGTCCCGCTCGCGGTCGATCATCGCGAGCAGGTCGTCGGCCGCGGACGGCTCCTCGGCGACAGCCGGCGGGGCGGGGCCGAGGCGCCACGTCAGGGACGCGCCGGCCACCAGCAGGAGCAGCGCCGCCAGCACCGCGAGGGTCGCGACGGGGCGCCCCCCGAAGGCGACCGGGAAGGCCGCCGCGGGCGTCGCCGTGAACGCCGCCGCGGCCGCGTCCTCGCGCTGCACGGCGGCCATCGGCGAGGGGTCGGAGGCGAACTCCAGCGCGGTCCCGAGCCGGTCGGCGAGCCCTGCCCGACGGTCCAGCTCGGAGGCCGCGAGCGTCGGCGGGATGGGCCGCGCGGCCGCCGCCACGGCCGCCGCGGGGACGACCAGGAGCCACGCCGCGAGCCAGCCGAGGTGGGGGACGGTGAGCCCGCCGGGGACCAGGATCTCGAGCGCCAGGGCGGTCGCGGCGGCGCCTCCGAACGCCACGCCGCACGCGAGCAGCGCCGCGCGCGTCGCCCGCGCCCGTCGCCACGCCCGTCCGGCGCCGCGCGCCGCTCGTTCGATCCCCTGGAGCATCACCTTCCGATCAACCCATCCGGTACAACTGTGTCAAGCATGAATCGTGTGTTTCCACGCGCGCGGACGAGCGCGGGCCGCGTGACTCTACCCGCCGCGGGGGTCGCGCTGGTGCTCGGGCTGGGGGTCTACGCGAGCCTCAAGTACGGCCCCGTGTACGGCGACTTCCTCCGCATCAAGGCGCTCGTGGGGGAGGCCGGCCAGCGCGCCGCGACGGACGGCCGGCTGGAGGACGCGCAAGCCTGGTTCGACGAGCGGAGCGCCGGCGAGGGCTTCGCCTGGCTCGACAGCGACGCGCTCTTCTGGGAGCGACTGGACCGCGACCACGTCGACGTGGGCGTCCGCTACGAGGTGCAGGTCGACCACCTGCTCCTCGGCGTGCACAACCTGGAGCTCGACTACTACTGCACCGCGACGGTCAGCGAGTGCGCCCCCTTCGTGCCGCGCTGGTGAGGCCCAGCAGGGCGAAGAGCAGGAACGCGAGGGCGCCGCTGGGCGAACGTTCGCCGGCCATCGAGCAGTCGGGATCGCCCTCCTCGCCGCCGTCGGAGTCGGAGTCCGAGTCCGAGTCGGAGTCCTCGTCGTCGTCGTCGTCGTCGTCGCCGTCGTCGTCGTCGTCGTCGTCACCCTCGGGGCCGCCCTCCTCGCAGCCCTCGTCGACCTCGCCGTCGCCGTCGTTGTCCTCGCCGTCGAAGCAGACCTCCTCGGTGCCGTCGGGGTCGACGCAGACCACGAGGTTGTCCCACGCGCCGCTGTCGTAGAAGTCGATCAGCATCACGTAGACGCCGCAGGTCCCGCCGAGGTCGACGGTCTCGAGCGACGTGTCGCCGAGGCCGGCGGCCTCGTACGTGGCGATGGTCTGGACGTTCACGTCGAACAGGATGACCTGCGCGGCGAGCTCGTCGGGTGCGACCCCCACAAGGTCGATGCTGTGCACGCACGTGCTGCTGCTGAAGTTGACGATCCACCAGGTGTTGGCGTCGTCGTCCGCGGGCATCACGTTGCCGAGGGCGGGCACGCCGATGTCGGCGGTGACGGCCGGGCTGGAGTCCTCCAGGCTCGGGTCGTCGTACTCCTCGATCGTGATGCCCCAGTTCCAGTAGCTGTCGGACGCGTCGATCCACGGGTCGAGCGAGTCGCCCCACGGGTCGACGTCGAAGTCGACCGTCATCGGGCACTCGTCCACGCAGTCGACGATGCCGTCGCCGTCCTCGTCGAAGCCGTTGTCGAGTTCCCCGTCGCAGTCGGTGTCGACGTTGTCGCAGGCCTCCGGCGCGCCGGGGTAGGCCTCGGGGTTGCTGTCGTCGCAGTCGCCGTCGCACGACGTCACGCCGTCGCCGTCCGCGTCGAACCCTTCGTCGATGTCGCCGTCGCAGTCGTCGTCGATCCCGTTGCACGTCTCCGGGGCGTCGTCGCAGTCCCCGTCGCACTCGGACTGGCCGTCGCCGTCGTCGTCGATCTCGTCCGGTGACAGGGCGCCGTCGCAGTCGTTGTCCTGGCCGTCGCACACCTCCGGGGCGCCCGGGTAGACCGTCGCGTCGTCGTCGTCGCAGTCGCCGCCGCACGACGTCACGCCGTCGCCGTCTTGATCGAAGTCCTCGTCGATGTCCCCGTCGCAGTCGTCGTCGATGCCGTTGCAGATGTCGGGACAGTCGGGGTTGGCGTTGGGGTTGTTGTCGTCGCAGTCCCCGCCGCACGACGTCCACCCGTCGTTGTCGTTGTCGAAGTCCTCGTCGATGGCGCCGTCGCAGTCGTCGTCGACGCCGTTGCAGACGTCGGGGCAGTCGGGGTTGACGTTCGGGTCGCCGTCGTCGCAGTCGCCCGCGCAGGTCGTCCAGCCGTCGTTGTCGAGGTCGAAGCCCTCGTCGATGTCGCCGTCGTAGTCGTTGTCGAAGCCGTCGCAGATCTCCTCGGCGCAGATGGACTCGTGGTCGAGGTTGAAGTCGCTCGTGCCCGACGTGCTGATGGACGGGCCGCTGCTGGGCTGGCTGATGACCGTGCCCGCGATCCAGCCGCTGCTGCCGAAGCCGGCGTTCTTGCCGTTGGCGCCGAAGCCGACCTGGTAGCTCGGGCCGGTGCGGGTGATGTCGACCACTGCGCCGGCGTGCGAGCCGGTGCCGGTCAGCGTGCCGCCCCAGACCGGGTAGTAGTGCCACGTGTCGGGATCGACGGGGCCGCCGTTCCAGACGTACGCCGCGCTGATCAGCTCGAGCTTCGGGCTGCCCGCGGGCGCCACGTCGGTGCTGCCGCTGAAGCTGACGCTGACGTCGAAGCCGGCCGACGGGTCGCTGTTCTTGACCAGGTGGCCGGTCAGCGTCGCCGTGCCCGCGTCCTCGTCCTCGTGGAAGACGCCGGGCGGGTCGAAGGTGTAGAGCACGCCGCCGAGCACCATCGCGTGGTTGCCCGCGTACTGGCCGTAGGCGTCGTTCGGCGCCAGGGTCGCGTCGAAGAGCGGCTCGTCGACGACGCCGTCGCCGTCGTTGTCGGCGCCGTCGCAGACCTCGTCCCCGCAGATGGTGGCGTGGTCGATGTTGACGTCGCCGATGCCGGACGACTGCAGCGCGGGGCCGCTGTTCGGCTGGGACGTGACGACGTAGTTCAGCCACGCCGACGCGCCGAAGTTGAGGTTCTTGTTGTTGGCGCCGTAGCCGGTCTGCCACGACGGACCGCGCTGGGTCAGCTCGATGGTCGCGCCGTCGAAGTCGCCCACGCCGCTGAGGGTGCCGCTCCAGGACGTGTAGTAGATGAACGTGTCGGGATCGACGGGGCCGCCGTTCCAGACGTAGGCCGAGCTGAGGAGCCCGATGTGGGGGCTGCCCGCGGGCATGCCGTCGGTCCACCCGGACATGACGATGTCGACCTCGAAGCCCTCGGTGGGGTTGAGGTCGTTCCAGACGGTGCCGGTGAGCGTCGCCGTGCCGGCGCTCTCGTCCTGCGTCCAGATGCCGGGCGGGTCGAAGGAGAACTCGGTGGAGATGCCGGGGAGCGTGATGGAGTGGCTGGCCGGCTGGGGGCGGACGGCCGGGTCGTTGACGGCGGAGGTCGCGTCGAAGAGCGGCTCGTCGATGATGCCGTCGCAGTCGTTGTCGATGCCGTCGCAGATCTCGTCGGACGCGACCGACACGTTCGGGTCGTTGTCGGCGCAGTCCACGCAGTCGGCGCTGCCGTCGCCGTCGGTGTCGGCGAAGCCCTCGTCGATGTCGCCGTCGCCGTCGTTGTCGATGCCGTCGCAGACCTCGGGCTCGCCGCCCACGCAGAACTGGACGTTGTCGAAGGCGCCCGAGCCGTAGAGGTCGAGCATCATGTGGTCGACGCCGCAGATCTCGTACTGCACGACCTCGACGGAGTTGTTGCCGAGCCCGGCCGCGTCGACCCACAGGATCACGTTGCCGCTCTCGTTGTAGTGGAGGACGTCGGCGGTCCCCTCGGAGGCCTCGTTGTCGATGAGGGTGAAGCCGAACACGCAGGTCGGCTCGTCGAAGAAGAACTCGAACCAGGCGCCGTCGGCCTCGTCGTCCGGGTCGTCGATCAGGCCGTCGCCGTCGGCGTCGACGGTGTTCTCCGCGCTGATGAGCAGGTTGCCCAGCGCGGTGTCGTTCTGGCCGGGGGCGCCGGACTCGCCGCCCGCGCCGATGCCGGGGCCGCCGAAGTCCTGGTTGGGGGTCCCGAGATCCCAGTCCCCGCCGGTGGGGGCGTCGCTCCCGAAGGCGGTGGGGACGCCGAGGTAGTTCATGGCCATGGTCGGCCACACGATGATGTCGACGCCGAAGCCGGTGTACGCCGACGAGACGTCCTGACCCGCGAGGATCGGGACCCCGGCGGAGTCGGTGTCGAAGTCCATCACGTTGGGACCGTCCGGACACGCCTGTCCCCAGGCGAGCGACGCGGGGAGCGTCAGGACGATCACGCAGACGAGTGAGAAGAAACGGGCCCCAGCTGCCATCTCGGTCTCCATTCAGGCCTTGAAGAGTGCGTGACGCTCTCCGCCCACCTGCACGCTACCAACCGGTCTGGGGAACGGGGACGGAAAAGCGCCGAGGGGCGGCCGGAATGGGGGATCTCCCCAGGGCGAGTTAGGGGCGACGTCGAGCGAACGCCATGAAGCCGAGGAGGAGCAGGGCGGCCGCTCCGGAGTCGGACCGCGCACCCGCCATCGAGCAGTCGGGCTCGTCCTCCTCGTCGTCCTCTTCGTCCTCGCCGTCGTCGTCGTCGGTGACGACGTCGTCGTCGTCGCCCTCGGGGCCGCCCTCGCAGTCCTCGTCGACCTCGCCGTCGCCGTCGTTGTCGAGGTCGTCGTCGCAGACCTCCTCGGTGCCGGTCGGGTCGACGCAGACGACGAGGTTGTCCCAGGCGCCGCTGTCGTAGAAGTCGATGAGCATCACGAAGACGCCGCACGTGCCGCCGAAGTCCATCGTCTCGAGCGACGTGTCGCCGAGGCCCTGGGCCGTCCAGACGCCGATGGTCTGGACGTTGACGTCGAAGAGGATGACCTGGGCGGGGAGCTCGTCGGGCGCGACGCCGAGCAGGTCGATGCTGTGGACGCACGTGCTCGACGTGAAGTTGACGATCCACCAGGTGTTCTCGTCGTCGTCCGCCGGCATGACGTTGCCGAGGGCGGGCACGCCGATGTCGGCGGTGACGGCGGGCTGCGTGATCTCGAGGTTCGGGTCCTCGTACTCGAGGATCTCGATGCCCCAGTTCCAGTACTCGTTCGTCGCGTCGATCCAGGGGCCGAGCGGGTTGCCGAACGGGTCGAGGTCGAAGTCGACGGTCATCGGGCACTCGTCGATGCAGTCGGCGATGCCGTCGCCGTCCTCGTCGAAGCCCTCGTCGATGTCGCCGTCGCAGTCGTTGTCAAACCCGTCGCAGAGCTCCTCGAAGTCGGGCGAGCGGTCGGGGTCGTCGTCGTCGCAGTCGTCGCACGCGAGGCTGCCGTCGCCGTCGTCGTCGACCTCGTCGGGGCCGAGGAGGCCG
>CAYFOA010000043.1:0-3753 GCA_964344575.1 uncultured Rickettsiales bacterium
GGCGTCGTCGTCGTCGGTGGCGTCGTCGTCGTCGGTGGCGTCGTCGTCGTCGGTGACGTCGTCGTCGTCCCCGGAGTCGTCGTCGTCGTCCCCGGAGTCGTCGTCGTCGCCGCTGTCGTCGTCGTCCCCGGAGTCGTCGTCGTCTCCGCTGTCGTCGTCGTCGGTGGCGTCGTCGTCGTCGTCGCCGGCGTCGTCGTCGTCGTCCCCCGCGCCGTCGTCGTCGTCGGCCGCGTCGTCGTCATCGGCCGCGTCGTCGTCGTCGGCCGCGTCGTCATCGTCGGCCGCGTCGTCGTCGTCGCCGCCGAGCGTCACCAGCACCGTGTGCGTCCACGAGTCCGTGCCCCCGTCGTCGTCCGCGATCTCCACGGAGAACGCGATCGGGCTGGCCGCCTCGTCAGCGGACGTCACGTCCCACGTCACCTCCGCCGTGGTCCCCGCCGGCGTGATGCTCATCGTCGCCGGCGCGCCCGCGGCCAGGCCCCACGTGAACGTGTCGTCCGTCCCCGGGTCGTTGGCGATGACGTCGAAGCTCAGCGTGTCCCCCACGCTCCCGCTCGAAGGTCCCGTCAGCGTCAGCAGCGGCGCCACGTTGTTGACCACCACCTCGAGCTCGTCGGTGTCCGTCCCCCCGTCGCCGTCGTCCGCCGTGCACGTCGCCAGCACCAGCGCGTCGTCCGTCCACGTCAGGGTCACGTCCGCCCCCGGCACGTCGCCCGCGCCGAAGTCCCAGGTGAACGCCATCGACGCCACGTCCGCCGCCGAGGGGTCCGTCGCCTCGCACTCGAAGTCCAGCGGCGTCCCCTCGTCGACCTCGCACGGCCCCAAGGGGCACGACGCGGTCGACGTCGGGGGGAGGTTGGTGATGGTGACGGGCGCCGTGTCCTGCGCCTGGTTCCCCTGGTCGTCCTCGACGGTCAGCGTGACGGTGTAGGTCCCGTCGTCGCCCGCGTAGGTGCAGGTGTCGGTGTCGCTGTTCGTGAACGCGATGGTCACGCCGTCGCTGTCGTCGCAGTCGAACGACCACCCCGTCACGCTCCCGTCGGGGTCGGTGCTCCCGCTGCCGTCGACGGTCACCGAGGGGCTCCCCTCGTCCGCCGACGCGGGCGCCGACAGCACCGCCGTGGGGGGGAAGATCGCCGGGTCGGTGTCGACGATCTGGTTGTAGACCTGGGCCGAGATCGACGGCGAGAACGACGCCGGCAGCCCCGACCGCTGCCCCGCCCCGGTCATGTTCCCCCACGTCAGCGTCGCGTACGTCAGCAGCGGGTCCGTCGACGCGTAGCACGTGCACGACGACGGCGTCGCCGACACCGAGGCGCCGACGAGGTACCAGTTGCCGTCGAGGAGGTTGACCCCGACCGGTGGCGAGTCCTGCAGCGACAGCGCGCCGGTCGTCGAGCTTCCGTTCCAGATCATGTCGTACGTCCCGTTCTCGGACGTCGACTCGTACACGAAGAACGCGATCCCGACGCCCGCCCCGCAGTGGACGCGGTGGCTGAACTGCGTCAGTGAGCGGTCGTTCAGGGGCTGGAACTGGTTGAACTGGGTCGCCTGGGAGCACGCCCCCGAGTTGGGGAAGCTCTCACCGACCTCCTCGCTGAGCAGCGGCTCGGCGGACACGGCCGCCGGGAGGAGGACGAGGACCGCGACGAGCGCTCGGATCACGGACAGTTCTCGTTGGGATCCTTCGGCGAGGCCGTGCCGCCCGACCACGTGTCGGACGTCGCGGTGGCGTTGCACCACTCGCCCGCCGTGTCGTTGTCGGGCTCGTTGCTGCCGGGCGAGAACTCGTCGTCGAGCTCGTCGGCGTCGAGCTGCTTGCTGGTCGTCGCCGTCACCGCGCCGAGGATGGACGCCGCCAGCGTGTCGATCGTCCCGCCCTCGTTGGTGATGGTCAGCGACGTCGTGCCGCCCGGGTCGGCGAGCACGATCGTGGACAGCGTCGCGTCGCACGTCTCCCCCGTGGGCGCCGAGCCCATGCAGAGGAGGGCCCGCCCCCCGTTGGCGAGCAGCAGCGTCGAGTTGGGCAGGTTCTCGGTGTTGGTGCCGTCGCCGAGCTGCATCGACCGCAGATCGACGTCGAACCACGTCGTGTTCGTGACCTCGCACCAGTCCGGCTCGGCGTTCGCCGAGTCGCTGTAGTACTCCGTGAACACGACCGCGTTCGGGTTCGTGCACAGCTCGTCGACCTGGCCGTCGCCGTCGTTGTCGACGTTGTCGACGAACGCCTCGTTGCCGGTCACCGCCGCGTTCTCGTCGCAGTCGGGGTCCGAGGCGACCGCGTCGGCGTCCTCCCCCGGATCGGAGCAGTCGCCGTCGGCGTTGAGGTCGTCGCCGCCGCCCATGCACTCGGTCCCCGCGTCCGCTCCGTCGGTGCAGGCCGTCACCGCCAGGCTGTTCGACGGGTTCTCCAAGGAGACCGACGGCGTGATGAACGCGTTGCTGTCGTTGCAGTCGCCGACCGTAGGCGCCGTGTGCTCGCCTGCGTCCAGGCAGTCGAGGTCGGCGCTGACGACGGTGTCGTTGCCGCCGGGGACGAAGTCGTCGCCGTCGTTGTCCTCGTAGCAGACGTCGCCGGCGGAGCAGTCCTGGTCGATGCCGTCGTTCACGACCTCCGTGCAGCCGGGGCAGATCGTGCTGTCGTTGTCGTTGCAGTCGGCCGTGGTCGCCGCGGTGTGCTCGCCGCTGTCGGTGCAGTCGAGGTCCGTGCTGACGACGGTGTCGGTCCCGTTGTCGACGAAGTTGTCGTCGTCGAAGTCCTCGTAGCAGAGCTCGTTCGTGTCGCAGTTCTGGTCGATCCCGTCGGCGATCACCTCCGTGCAGGTCGGACAGATGGTCGCGTCGTTGTCGTTGCAGTCGGCCGTCGTCGTCGTCGTGTGCTCGCCGCTGTCGTCGCAGTCGAGGTCGGCGCTGACGACGGTGTCGTTGCCGTTGTCGACGAAGTTGTCGTCGTCGAAGTCCTCGTAGCAGACGTCGCCGGCGACGCAGTCCTGGTCGATGCCGTCGTTCACGACCTCCGTGCAGCCGGGACAGATCGTCACGTCGTTGTCGTTGCAGTCGGCGGTGGTGACGGCGGTGTGCTCGCCGCTGTCGTTGCAGTCGAGGTCGGAGCTGACGACGGTGTCATTGCCGTTCTCGACGAAGTCGTCGCCGTCGGTGTCGTCGTAGCAGACGTCGCCGGCGGTGCAGTCCTGGTCGATGCCGTCGTTCACGATCTCGGTGCAGCCGGGGCAGATCGTGTTGTCGTTGTCGTTGCAGTCGGCGGTCGTCGTGGTGGTGTGCTCGCCGCTGTCGTTGCAGTCGAGATCCGCGCTCACGACCTCGTCGTTGCCGTTGTCGACGAAGTTGTCGTCGTCGAAGTCCTCGTAGCAGACGTCGCCGGCGACGCAGTCCTGGTCGATGCCGTCGTTCACGACCTCGGTCGCGCCCGGGAAGATCGAGTTGTCGTTGTCGTTGCAGTCCGCCGTCGTGATCGCGGTGTGCTCGCCGCTGTCGGTGCAGTCGAGGTCCGTGCTGACGACGGTGTCGTTGCCGTTGTCGACGAAGTTGTCGTCGTCGAAGTCCTCGTAGCAGAGCTCGTTGGTGTCGCAGTTCTGGTCGACGCCGTCGGCGACCACCTCGGTGCACGTCGGGCAGACGGTGGCGTCGTTGTCGTTGCAGTCGGCGGTCGTCGTCGTCGTGTGCTCGCCGCTGTCGTTGCAGTCGAGGTCGGCGCTGACGACGGTGTCGTTGCCGTTGTCGACGAAGTTGTCG
>CAYFOA010000043.1:3853-44038 GCA_964344575.1 uncultured Rickettsiales bacterium
ACGGTGTCGTTGCCGTTGTCGACGAAGTTGTCGTCGTCGAAGTCCTCGTAGCAGACGTCGCCGGCGACGCAGTCCTGGTCGATGCCGTCGTTCACGATCTCGGTGCATCCCGTGCAGATCGTCGTGTCGTTGTCGTTGCAGTCCGTCGTGTCCGCGTCGCCGTCGTTGTCGTCGTCGGTGTCCTCGGTCTCGTCACGGCAGCCGTCGCCGTCGAAGTCGGTCGTCGTCCAGCCGATCTCGCCCTTGGGGCAGGAGTCGTCGACGTCGTCCACGGGGTCGTTGTCGTCGTTCGGATCCTCGGCGCTGTCGTCCTCGCAGCCGTCCTCGTCGTGGTCGGTGGTCGCCTGGTCCGAGATCCAGCCGAGGTTGCCGAGCGCGCAGGAGTCGTCGCCGTCGTCGACGCCGTCGTTGTCGTCGTCGTCGTCCTCGCAGTCCGGGGTGCCGTCGCTGTCGTGGTCGGCCGCTCCGTCCACGAAGTCGCCGTCGCAGTCGCTGTCGACGAGGTCGCAGATCTCCCCCGCCCCGGGGAAGACGAACTCGTCGTCGTCGTTGCAGTCGCAGTCGGCGTAGAAGCTGGTCGGGGTGCAGACGCCGTCCTCGCTGCCACCGCTGTTGCAGTCGCCGTCCCCGTCGACGTCCATCCCCTCCTCGCAGTAGCCGTCGCCGTCGTTGTCCTGGTAGTCGGGGTCGCAGTCGTTGTTCTCGAGCCCCGGCGTACCGCGGTCGCCGTACGAGCCGGACCACTGCGCCACCGCCGCGCACCAGTTGCCCGAGCTGCCGTTCTGGGTCGCGTTCTGCGTGACGTCGGGGTCGAACTGCTGGGCCAGCCCCGTCTGCTGGAACGTCCAGGTGGTGTTGTTGTCGTACGCGACCTCGTCGATCTCCAGGTCGCCGCCGTTGCTGCAGGGCGCCACCTCGCCGGTGCACGGCGCCGTGAGGACGACCTCGTCCGCGGTCGGGTCGAACTTGAAGTTGGAGCCCCAGTTCTGGCTGTTGCCGCAGGTGACGCCGCCGGGCGGCCCCTCGGGACCCTCGGGGTGTCGGCAGAGGACGACGTAGGCGCCGGGGGAGACCAGGATCGTGTCGTCCAGCTCGAAGAAGTCGGAGCCGGCGTCGCTGAGCTCCCAGCCGTCGAGGTTGATCGTGTTGGCGCTCGTGTTCGTGACCTCGAACCACTCCCGCTGCGACTGGCTGCCGGTCGGGGCGTCCATGATCTCGGTGACGATGATCTCGCCGCCGCTCAGCGACTCCTCGTCGAACACGCCGTCGCAATCGTTGTCGATCGGGGTCGGCGTGCTCGTAGTGTCCGTCGTGCCGGGGTGGATGGTGGCGTCGTTGTCGTTGCAGTCCTGCGAGTCGTAGCCGGGCACGATCGACGGGCCGGTAAGGGAGCACTCGGTCCACTCGTCCTCGTCGAGGTCGCCCTCGGCCACGCCCTCGAGGCTGCCGTCGTCGGGGTCGTACGGCGCCTCCGTCGACGGGCCGTTGCAGTTGGTGTCGAACCCGTCGCAGCGCTCGATCTGGCCGGGGTACACCTCCGCCGCGATGGCGAGCGTGATCGTGTCGCCCGTGTTCCAGTGGCTGACCGAGTGGTCGAGGCAGTCCCCGTCGCCGAAGCCGGTGTCGGCGAACCACGAGGCCGTCGAGTTGCACTCGATGAACGTGTCGCCGTCCTCGTCCTCCTCGGTGGAGACGGAGCTGATGTACGTGCCCCCGGTGCAGTTGTTGTCGAGGCCGTCGCAGACCTCCGCAGCGCCCGGGTTGACGTAGAAGCCGACGTCCTGCGAGTCCATCGTGAAGCTCGGGTCGGACGGGTTGGGGGTGTCCTCGTCGAGGCAGTCGACTCCGCTGCTGAAGCCGGTGTCCCCGAACCACGCGACGCTGGAGCCGTCGCACTCGAGGTAGCCGTCGCCGTCCTCGTCGTCCTCGACATCGTCGGAGTTCGGCGGGATGTAGGTGCCGCCCGAGCAGTCGGTCTGCAGCCCGTCGCAGACGTCGGTCGCGCCCGGGTTGACGAAGAAGCCGACGTCCGCCGCGGTCATGGTGGCGCCGTTCGTCGGGTTGGGGCTGTCCTCGTCGAAGCAGTCCTCGTCGCCGGTGTAGCCGACGTCGGTGAACCACGCCGTGGACGAGGCGTCGCACTCGATGTAGCCGTCCCCGTCGGTGTCGGTCTCGATGACCGTGTCGGGGAGGTGGCTGCCGCTGCTGCAGTTGGTGTCGAGCCCGTCGCACACGTCCGTCGCGCCGGGGTTGACGAAGAAGCCGACGTCGGCGGCCACCATGGTCGCGCCCGTGGACGGGTTGGGGGCGTTCTCGTCGAGGCAGTCCTGGCCGGAGGAGAAGCCCGTGTCGCCGAACCAGGAGACGCCGGTGGGATCGCACTCGATGTAGCCGTCGCCGTCCTGGTCGTCCTCGACGTTGTCGGTGTCCGGCGGGATGTAGGTGCCGCCCGCGCAGTCGGTCTGGAGCCCGTCGCAGACGTCGGTCGCGTCGGGGTTGACGAAGAACCCGACGTCGGCGGCGATCATGGTGAAGCCGGCGTCGGTGGGGTTGGGGGAGTTCTCGTCGAGGCAGTCCTGGCCGGACGAGAAGCCGGTGTCGGGGAACCAGGAGACGCCGGTGGGATCGCACTCGAGGTAGCCGTCGCCGTCCTGGTCGTCCTCGCTGTCGTCCGAGTTCGGCGGGATGTAGGTGCCGCCCGCGCAGTCGGTCTGGAGGCCGTCGCAGACGTCGGTCGCGCCGGGGTTCACGAAGAAGCCGACGTCCGCGGCCGTCATGTTCGCCCCGTTGGTCGGGTTCGGCGAGTCCACGTCGAAGCAGTCGTCGCCGCCCACGATCGGGTCGCCGTCGGCGTTCAACGCGCCCGCGCTGACGTACCCGGCACACTCGAGGTAGCCGTCCAGGTCGTCGTCGGAGTCCGTCGTGTCGACCGTGACGAACGGCGTCGCGGCGCCGGTGCAGGGGTTGTCCCAGCCGTCGCAGAGGTCCGGGGCGTCGGGGTAGATCGAGTCCAGCGGGTTCGGGATGCCGCCGGTGTGGCCGGCGACGTCCGCGCAGTCGTTGCCGCCGAGGAGATCCTCGTTGGCGAACGCGGCGTTCTCGGACCAGGTGGCGAAGCCGTCCTCTTCGCAGTCGATGTAGGAGTCGCCGTCGTGGTCCACCTCGGTGGGGTTGTCGGACGCGGGGAACCAGTCGGGGCCGGACGCGCTGACGCAGTCGTTCTGCCAGCCGTCGCAGAACTCCTCGGCGAACGGGTGGATCCGGAACGCGGCGACGTCGGCGTTGGTGCCGGGGTAGGCCGAGCCGAACTCGTCGTCCCACTCGTCCTCCAGCTGGGCGCCGCTGTCGATGCAGTCGTCGTCGCCGCAGACCGTGTAGCCGTCGAGGTCCTCGTCGAGCTCGTTGGGCTCGGCGGCGTCCGCGCCTTCGCCGCCGAGGTCGCCGTTGCAGTTGTTGTCGAGGCCGTCGCAGAGCTCGCCGACGAAGCCGTCGTAGACCGTGGGGTTCGTGTCGTCGCAGTCGCCGTCGTTCTCGGTCTGGCCGTCGCCGTCGTCGTCGACGTCGAGGGGATCGATCGTCGTGGAGTCGCAGTCGTTCTCCTCGTCCTCGGCGCCGGGGTTGATGTTGATGTTCGTGTCGTCGCAGTCCCCGCCGTACAGCAGCGGGATCCCGTCCCCGTCGACGAGGTCGGGCTCCGGCCAGCACTGGACGTACCCGTCGCCGTCGCCGTCCGTCTCCGCGAGGGGGATGGACCCGTCGCAGTCGTTGTCCACGCCGTCGCACAGCTCGAACATCAGCGGGGCGCGGTTCTCGTCGTCGTCGTCGCAGTCGCCGAGGGCCTCGCTCCAGCCGTCGCCGTCCTCGTCCATCTCGCTGCCGATGCAGGCGTAGCAGGCGTCGCCGGGGTTGCAGACCGTGCTCACGGTGGCGTCGATGCAGTACTCGTCGTTCCCGAAGGGGTCGAGGCCGGGGATGCCGTTGATGTCGTAGCCGGCGTCGCCGGGGCACTGGTTGTCGATGTAGACGTAGTCGGACGGGCTGTTGCAGTCGCCCTCGCAGTAGCTGTCGGCGATCTCCGGCGCGCCCGGGTAGATGTCCGAGGCGTTCGGGTTGGTGGAGAGGTCGTCCTCGCAGTCGTCGCCCCCGATGAGGCCGATGACGCCGAAGTAGCCGTCGGGCCAGGGGAGATCCTCGACGCTGCACTCGACGTAGCCGTCGCCGTCGTCGTCGAACTCTGCGTCGGGGATCGCTTCGCCGCAGGCGTTCAGGATGCCGTCGCACAGCTCCGGGGCGCCGGGGTAGACGGACGCGTTGGAGTCGTCGCAGTCGCCCTCGGCCTCGGTGAGGCCGTCGAGGTCGTTGTCCTCGTTCTCGAGGTGCTGCGCGCCGTCGCAGTTGTTGTCGATGGGCGGGCCGCTCAGCTCCGGGACCTCCGCCGCGCCCGGGTTGATGTCCTCGTCGGTGTCGTCGCAGTCGTCCTCGCAGACCTTGAAGCCGTCCCCGTCTCCGTCGATCTCGTCGTCCGGGACGACCCCGTCGCAGTCGTTGTCGATGCCGTCGCACTCCTCGGCGCGGCCGAGGTAGACGGTCGGATCGTTGTCGTCGCAGTCCAGCGGGGTGATGCCGTCGGGCAGCGTCTCGCAGGCGGCGCGGCCGTCGCCGTCGCCGTCCACGTCGTCCGCATCCCCCGTCGCCGGATCGCAGTCGCTGTCGAAGCCGTCGCAGATGTCCTCGGGGTTGCCCGGGAAGACGGTCGCGCGGTTGTCGTCGCACTCGCCGTCGAGGACCGCGTACCCCTGGGGCGCTCCGCCGCAGACGAGGATGGAGACGTCTTGGGGGTCTTCCACGTCGTCCGGGTCGTCCGGGTCGTCGGAGATCCCGTACCCGTCGCCGTCGCGGTCCCGGTAGTAGCGGGTGAGGACGTCCTCGTTGTTGGTCGGGTCGCAGTCGTTGTCGAGCTGGACGGCGCCTTCCTCGCAGACCTCGACCCGGCCGGGGTTGCGGTCCTCGTCGTCGTCGTCGCAGTCGTGCGCGAGGACGTCGTCGGCGTCGGTGCCGCAGGCGTCGAGGAGCTCCTCGTCGGAGCCGCAGGAGGCGTCGAGATCGCAGAAGCCGTCGCCGTCTTCGTCGATCGCGACGAGGGTCGAGCCGTCGCAGTCGTTGTCGACCTGGTCGCCGTCCTCGCACGTCTCCGGCAGGCCCGGGTTGCGAATGGCGCCGTCCAACTCGGGGATGTCCTCGCAGTCCTCCTCGGGCCCGCCGACGCCGCTGCAGTAGCCGTCGCCGTCGAGGTCCCAGCCGAGCGAGATGCAGTCGACCACGCCCTGCAGGACGACCTTCTTGGAGTACTCCGAGGGGACGTTGGTGATGACCAGCTCGGCGACGTTGGCGCCGACGAGGTCGAGGCCGCGGAACTGGACGTGGACGTCGTGGCGGCTGTTGCCGGCGACGATCTCGTTGTGCCCGTCGTCGTCCGGGGTGCGCGGGAGCCACTCCACGATCTGGAAGGCGCCGGCGTTCTCGCCCAGGATCTCGAGCCGGATGGGGATCGCCTGGCTCGAGGTGTTGGTGATCGAGACGCGCTTGCTGACCAGCGGACCGGCCTCGAGCCGGATCGGCTCGTCGTCGTCGTCGTCGTCCACGCTGTCGTCGTCGTCGTCTCCGCTGTCGTCGTCATCCCCGCTGTCGTCGTCGTCTCCGCTGTCGTCGTCGTCTCCGCTGTCGTCGTCGTCGTTCCCCCGCTCCTCGTCCTCGACCTCGTCGTCCTCGCCGGTGTCCTGCGCGGGGACCGCCGTGCGCGTGAACTGGAGGTTGACCCGGTCGACCTCCAGCACGTGGTTCGGGTCGGCGCAGCCCCCGATCGCCAGCGCGACGACGAGCGCGGCGAACGAGCAGAAGCGACGGACGGAATCGATGCTCGGCTTCATCATGTCCCCAGCGGCACGCGCGATTTGCGCGAGCGTGAATGCTACCGCAGCCCGCGCGCGCCCGCGGGGGATGCGCGTTGCACGCTGCTCACTCCGTCGAGGGGCCGACCAGGGTGAAGACGTGCACCCACTCGTCGCGCTCGGTGAACCACCGGTCCAGCGGGTAGGCGCGGGCCTCCATCGCGTCGACGGCCTCGTACAGCGCCTCGGTCGGCGTGCCCACCCCCCAGTCCTCCCACTCCTGCGCGATCCGCTCGCGGGACGGCCACGTCAGCTCCGAGCCGGTCACGTAGACGAAGCACGCCGCGCCCTCCTCGGCCTTCTCCTGGATCGCGTGGCCGTTCATCAGGACGCCCTCGACGTCCAGCGTGTCGAGCTCCAGCCGGAGGGCCGGCATCAGCTGCCCTTCGTAGGCCCCCTGGGCCTCGCTGAAGACGGCCGTGATGGGACGGTCCGGCGCCTTGGCGGTCTGGGCGGCGCAGAGTTCGGCGATCCGGGGGAGGTTGAGGCCTACCTGGTGGGGCGGCGCGGCCTGGGTGTACTCGTGGCCGAGGAAGCCGTCGGGCAGCGGCGACGCCCCCGCGAACCACGCCCACCGCCCCGGCGCCGGCCACAGCCCCGACCCCTTCGTCAGGTACGCGAGCTGGTGGAAGCCGAGCGCCGCGACCACCACCGCGACCGCGATCCGGCCGCGCACGTCGGGCAGGGCCCGCCACCCCACCGCCGCCGCGATGGCCGCCGGCGCGAGGATCGGGATGGCGTAGTAGGGCTGCTTCTTGCCGACGATCGTGATGACGAGCAGCCCCCCGAAGAGCCACGCGTCGAGGAGCACCGCCTGGTCCCGGTCCAGCGACTCCCGCCCCCGCAGGAGGTACAGCGAGACGCCGATGGCGGTCGCGGTCGCGAGCGCGAAGCCCATCTGGGAGTCGACGAAGGAGAGCGGGTAGTAGGTCAGGCCCGTCGGTGTCCACCACGGCAGGGCCGTCGACTGCTCGCCGGCGGCGGTGATCTCGCCTCCGAGCTGCGTCCACACCTCGTCGATGTGGCCCGCCAGGAAGCGCGCGTAGTAGTAGCCGCAGACGAGCATCGCGACGGCCCCGGCGGCCGTCCAGCGGAGCAGGGCGCGGGTCCGGCGGGGGGCGTCGTAGGCCCGCACCGCCCGCACCCCGGCGACCACGAGCAGCGGCAGCAGGTAGACGACGAAGACGATCCGGTCGGCGAGCATGCCGATGCCGCAGAGAACCCCGAACAGCGCCGCTGTCGTGCCTTTGTCGAGCCCCTTGCGGACGATCAGGAGCCCCGCCGCGAGCGCGACCATCGCCGACAGCGCGATGTTCGGCTCGTACCGCCGGGCGTTGCCGAAGACGGACGGGTAGGTGGCGACGAGGGTCACCGCGACGGCCGCCACCTCCGGCCCCCGGAGCCGGTACGCCGTCCACGCCGTGGCCCCGAGGAGGAGGACGAGGAAGATCCCGAGCGCGTTCGCCGGCGTCGCGACCGAGCGCCCCAACGTGGCCAACCCCGTCGCCCCGGCGACGTGCATCAGGGGGGGGTAGTAGCCGTCCCACAGCGGCGACCACGCCTCGTCCAGCCCGCCGTCGCGCAGGCGGAAGAAGACCTCGGTCAGGGTGTAGACGTGTTCGTACTCGTTCTGGAACCCGTCCGGGAGGTCGTTGTTACGCAACCACCAGGCATTGGAAGCGAGGAGAACGCCGGCGACGACCGCGACCCAGCAGACAAGGACGGTGACCCGGCGAGACATGCGTCCGTGTAGGATTGCAGGAAGCGCATGGGACTGAACACCGATCACGGGCGAGGATCCAAGACAAAGCGCTCGGGCAAGGGCTTCGAGGAGGCCGCCACGGCCGAGGCCGACGCCGTCGAGGACGGCAAGACGCTGATCGACGGGCGCTCGATCCCCGGCAAGGCGGACGTCGCCACCGACGCGGGCCGCACGCTCGGGGGCGAGGACGAGGAGTTCGCCGGTCCCCTGGCGCTCCAGCGGGCGCTCCGCGAGGTCGAGGGATCGGTGGACGTCGAGCTGGTCAGCACGCTCGGCAAGATCGAGACCCTGCGCAAGAAGGAGGAGGCGCTCCAGGAGCAGCTGGAGCAGCTCTACCTCGAGCTCGGCAACGTCCAGGACGCGCTCACGGAGGCGACGACCGAGCTCAAGGCGAGCCTGGAGACGCGGCGCGCGCTGGCCCAGCGGCGGTACGAGATGCAGGCGACCGCGATCCAGCGGACGTTGCTGACCGACGCCGCCGACCTCCGCCAGCGGGCGGCCCTGTGGAAGGCCCGCCTGGACGAGGCCGAGTCGCGGGTCCGGGCGTTCAAGGAGAACCCCGACCTGGCGACGCAGATCGAGGAGTTCCGCCGCCTCGACGAGCGGATGGACACGCTGGAGCTCCTCCCCGAGTCCTACCGCGGCGTCCTCACGCAGCACCACACCGAGCTCAAGGAGCGGCTCGCCCCGCACCTCGAGGAGCCGTCGTACGAGGCGCCGGATCCGCTCCGCCTCGCCGTCGCCGTCGGCCTGTCGGGCGGTCGCGAGGCGAGCAACGGCGGCGGCGGCGAGCCCCGCCCCGGCCGGCTCCTGGCGGTCCTCCCGGTCGACCAGAAGACGCACGCGCGGGCCAAGCAGGGGAAGTCGGACCTCACCGCCCGGTTCGCCTTCCGCGTCCTCGCCGCCCTGTCCCGCTTCGTCGTCAACATCGGCGCCCGGAGCGAGCCCGTGGCGATCGACCTCGACGGCCTCCTCGGGATCGAGCTCCCCTTCGACGACCTCGACATCCCCGTGACCGCGTCCGACCTGGCCCGCGCCCTGCGCGAGTCCTTCGGCGAAGCGACCGACTCGCAGATGGCGAAGATCAAGGTCAGCACCGAGATGGTCTTCGTCCCCATGGCCGCCCTGGAGCTGCTCTGGGAGCGCGCCAAGACGGGCAAGGAGGAGGCCGCGAAGACCCCGTCCCGGAGCAAGGGGAAGCGCAGCCGCAAGTAGTGGGCGATCGCACAATTCAGCGGCTAAGGTGCTAGGTCATGGAACGTTTTGACCTGTCCGGGCTGAAGGTATCCCTCGTCTATCCGCCCTACGGCGCGATCAAGAACGAACCGGGCATCAAGGCGGTCAAGGAGAACTACGGGGTCTTCCCCTCGCTGTCGCTGATGTACGTGGCCGGCTGCCTCGAGCAGCACGACGTCGAGGTCCAGTTCATCGACGTCAACGCCGAGAACCTCACCCTGGAGGAGACGGTCGCGCGGCTGCAGGAGTTCGGGCCGGACTACATCGGCTACACGATCACGACCTACCTCTTCTATCAGACGCTCTCCTGGGTCCGCGCCATCAAGGAGCAGGTGGACGTCCCCACGATCGTCGGCGGCGTGCACATGGGCATGTACCCGATCGAGTCGATGACGCACGAGTGCCTCGACTACGGCGTCACCGGGGAGGCCGAGGCGACGCTCCCGTACCTGCTCAACGCCCTCGTCAAGAAGCAGGAGCTCGGCGGCATCAAGGGGTTGGTGTGGCGGCAGGACGACGGCGAGGTCGTCTACAACGGCAACGCCCCGACGCTGGCGAACATCTCCGACGCGGCGTGGCCCGCCCGCCACCTCGTCGACAACAGCCTCTACTACTCGTTCATCAGCAAGTACAAGAACTTCAGCTGCCTGATGACGTCGCGCGGCTGCCCCTACCGCTGCATCTTCTGCGAGCAGGGGGGGCTGAAGTTCCGTCCCCGCACGCCGGTGGACGTCGTCGACGAGATGGAGCTGGCGTTCAAGGAGCACGGGGTCCGCGAGTTCGACTTCTTCGACTCGGCGTTCACGATCCAGAAGCCGCGCGTGATCGAGATCAGCAAGGAGATCGTCCGCCGCAACCTGGAGGTGGTGTGGGCGGCGCGGACGCGGGTCGACTGCATCAGCACCGAGATGCTCCAGTGGATGGCGCGCGCCGGCTGCGTGCGGATCTACTACGGGCTCGAGTCGGGCAACCGTGAGGTGCTCCGGACGCTGCTCAAGGCGGCCGACCTGGAGCAGGCGAAGCAGACGGTGATCGACACGAAGGAGGCCGGCATCGACGTGTTCGGCTACTTCATGGTCGGC
Organism: uncultured Rickettsiales bacterium; assembly: GCA_964344575.1. Lineage (GTDB taxonomy): Bacteria > Myxococcota_A > UBA796 > UBA9615 > UBA9615 > JAAESI01. The sequence goes on from CAYFOA010000043.1 coordinate 13,882, forward strand.
AACCCCGGCGACACCGAGTCGACCGTCCGCCAGACCATCCGCTACGCGTTGGACCTGCCGCTGGACTACGCGCAGTTCTCCAAGGTCACGCCGATGCCGGGGACCGAGCTGTATTCGATGTACCTCGACGAGTACGGCGAGGACTACTGGCGGAAGTACATCCTCGACGAGTCCTACGACAGCTACATCCCGCGCCCCGGCTGCGACCTCACCGAGGAGCAGATCCAGGAGCTGACGCAGCTGGCGTACGTCCGCTTCTACTACCGGCCGATGTTCGCGCTGAAGACGCTCGGCAAGATCAAGTCGATGCACGAGCTCCGGCGCTCCGTCTCGACGGCCTGGCAGATGGTCGCGACGAAGCCCGAGGGGCAGTACCAGGAGATGGATCTGTCGTAACCGCGATCCTCCCCGGGCGTACGGTCGTATCCAGACCATGCGCCGCCTCCTCCCCCTGATCCTCCTCGTCGCCTGCGCCCACGCGCAGCCCGTCCAGAACCCGCCCCCCGCGGGGCCGCCCGTCGTCCTCGTCGACCACGCCGGGACCACCTGGTACGACCTCGGCCCGGAGGCCTTCGCGCTCGCCCGCGCGCAGAACCTCCCCGTCCTCGTCGACGCCACCGCGGCGTGGTGCCACTGGTGCCACGTCATGGACGAGGTGACCTACGACGACCCCGCCGTGGCCGCGCTGCTGCAGGCCGGGTTCGTCACGATCCGGGTCGACATCGACGCCCGCCCCGACGCCAAGGCGCGCTACCAGCACATCGGGTGGCCGGCGACGGAGATCCTGAGCCCGTCCGGCGAGACCCTGTACGCGCTCACCGGCTTCTGGTCCCCGGGGTACTTCCTGCCGGTCCTCCAGAAGGCGGTCGCGGGGGAGGGCGACCCCGAGGCGGCGGACTTCAAGGCGAAGACGGCGCCGTCGGCGAGGACCGGGGACGAGCTCGTGGCGACGGCGGACTGGGCGGCGGCCGAGCTGGCCGAGTACTACGACCCCGAGGTCGGCGGTTGGGGGTACTGGCAGAAGGCCGCGATCGAGGGGGCCGTCGAGCTGGCGCTGGCGGACGGCGAGCTCGGGCCCGCGACGTTCACACTGGCCGCCCAGGAGGCGCTCATCGACCCCGTCTGGGGGGGCATCTGGCAGTACTCCGAGGGGCGATCGTGGGAGGTCCCTCACTACGAGCGGCTGGCCCGCTACCAGCGGTTCGCGTGGAAGGAGTACGCGATGGCGTACGCGGTCACGGGGGACGAGCGGTGGCGGGACGACGCGCGGGCGATGCGGGCGTTCGTGACCCGGTTCCTGCGGGACGCCGGCGGCGGGTTCCACCCGTCGATGGACGCCGACCCTCCGGGGCAGGCGACGGAGATCGACTCGCCCGCCTACTACGCGTCCGACGACGCGGCGCGGCTGGCGATCGGGGTCCCGCGGGTCGCGCCGCAGGTCCAGGCGGACGCAACGGGGTGGCTGGCGGAGGCCGCGATCGTCGAGCACATGGCGACCGGGGAGGGGGCGCCGCTCGCCCTCGCCCGCGACGCCCTGGAGTTCGCCCTCGCCCGGCTCGCGGTCGGCGACGGCTCGTTCCGGCACGCGCTGGACAGCGGCGACGCACGTCGTTTCCTCGCCGACCAGGTGGCCATCGCGACGGCGCTGGTCCGCATGCACGAGGCGACCGGCGAGGAGCGCTGGCTGGACGCGGCGCTGGAGACCGCGCGGTGGATGACGTCGCGGCTGGAGGCGCCCGAGGGCGGGTTCTTCGCGGACGACGTCGAGGGGACCTTCGCCGAGCGCGACAAGCCGTTCCGCGACAACGCCGACGCCGCGCGCCTGCTCATCCGGCTCGCCAACCTGACCGGCCACGACGGCTGGCGGACGTCCGCCGCGAAGGCGCTCGGCGTCTTCGCCGACGAGGAGATCCTGACCCGCCGGGGGCGGAGCACGGCGCCCTGGATCCTCGCCGTCCGCGAGCTCGACGCCGAGGCCCCGGTCGTCGCGCTGGTGGGGGACGTCGAGGCGAACTCCGCCCTCCGCGCGGCCTCCCTGAGGACGTTCGTCCCCGGACTGACCGTCCAGACGCAGGCGGCCGAGGGGACCTACCCGCTCCCCGACGCTGGGCGTCCCCGCGCGTTCGTCTGCTCGGGGACCTCCTGCTCGCCCCCGATCGCGGACGCCGCCGAGCTGACCGCGCGCCTCGAGGAGCTTCGCGACGTAATCTGACGCGGGGTGAGATTCCGCGCGCTGCACGCCGAGTTCGAGAACGCCGGCTGGAAGGACCGCCGCGAGCTGGCGGACTTCGTGGCCCGGGCGCGCGACGCGTCCACCGCCGACGTCGCCCGGCTCATCCCCCTGCTCCTCCCCACTTCCCGCATCTCCACCGCCCGCCGCAACGCGCGGCTCCAGGCGTTCGTCGAGCTCAGCGCCGGCCACGACGGCGCCAAGCTGTTCGGCCAGCTGCTCGAAGCGGCCGTCGAGGGGGACGCCGTCCTCCGGCGGGTGGTCCGTCCCGCGCTGGTGTCGTGGTGCGACGCGCGCGGGCTGGCCCGGCTCGCCGTGCTGCTCCGCCACCCCGATCCCGGGATGCGCCGCTACGCCGCCGACATCGCCCTCGCGGTGGGCGGCGGGGGGCGCGCGCTGGACGCCCTCTCGGCGGCGTTCAAGGAGGGGCCCGTCCCCCGGGCGGAGGCGATCGAGGTCGCGGTCGGCGTCGCCGGGGCGGCCGCGCTGCGGCTCGTCGCGCCGCTGGTGACGGCCGGCTCCCCTCCGGAGCGGGCGGCCGCGTGCGCGCACCTGGGGACGCTCACGTCGGCCCGGCGGAAGGCGCTGGAGGCGCTCTCCCCGGCGCTCCAGGACACGCACCTCCGGGTCGTCCAGGCGGCGGTGACGGCGTACGGGCGGCTGGCCCCGCGGGCGGAGTTCTTCTCCCTGGTACGCGAGTACTTCGACCGGGAGGGGGACGCCCGGGTCCGGGAGGCGGTGGTCCGGTCGCTGGCGGCGTTCCCCGATCCGGAGACCGTCGCGGAGATCGCGGAGATCTTCCGGGGTGCGTCGCCGCTGGTGCGGACTGCGTGCGTCGAGACGGCCGGGGCGATGGGGCGCAACGACGTCCTCCCGTTCCTCGAGGAGGCGCTCGGCGACGGCGACCTCGGCGTCCGCAACGCCGCCCTCGGCGTGGTCGTCGACCTGGTCGCGCAGGGCGAGCTCGACACCGACCGGATGCTCCTGTGGCTGCTCCGGAGCTCCGACCTGAACGTGAAGCGGCAGGCGATCGAGGTCGTCCACCAGGTCGGCGAGCCGCTCCGGGACCTCTGCCCGCGCCTGCTCAAGATGCTCCGGGACGAGGACTGGTGGGTGCGCGAGCGGGCGGTGGAGACGCTCGTCGAGATCGCCGGCGACGAGCTGACCCGCCACATCCTCAAGTACCTCCGCGACCCCAGCGACGTCATCCGCCGGTACGCCGTCGAGGTCCTCGCCCGCATCGCCGACCCGACGTCCATCGCCGCGCTGATCACCACGCTGGAGACGGACGACGACTGGTGGGTGCGGGAGCGGGCGATCGAGTGCTTCGCCGCGATCGGCGATCCGTCGGTCGTCCCCGAGCTCGTCGCCGTCGTCGAGCAGGCGCCGGCGCTGCTCCGGACCGCCATCCCCGTGCTCGGGACGCTCGCCCACCCCGCCGCCGTCCCGCTGCTGTCCCAGACCCTCGCCGACCCCGAGCCGGACCTCCGCCTCCTCGCGATCGAGGCGCTCGCCGAAGTGGGGGACACGGGCGCGGCGGAGGCGATCGAGCCGCTGCTCCAGGACCCCGACCACCGCGTCCGCGCGGCCGCCGACCAGACGCTGATCCGGTGGAAGTCGGAGGCCCGCACGGACGGCTCCCGCGTCGCCGGGCAGCTGTCCGGCCTGGAGCTGCTCCTGTGGCGCATGACCGCCCAGGGGGGCGACGACCTGTTCCTCATCAGCGAGGAGCGGCCGTTCATGAAGCACCTCGGCCGGATGACGCCGCTGCACGACCGGAAGCTCGGCCGGGACGTCGTCGAGGAGGCGCTCCGCCGCGTGATGACGCCGGTCCAGCGGGAGACGTTGGAGGAGCGCGGCGACGTCGACTTCTCGGTCGAGGTGAAGTCCCGCGGCCTCCGCTTCCGGGCCAACGTCCTCCAGCAGCGGACCGGCCTCGCCGCCGTCTTCCGCCGGGTCTCCAACGAGATCCACGACTTCGGCCAGCTCGGCCTCCCCGAGTCGATCCGCTCGCTGTGCAAGCTCCCGCAGGGCCTCGTCCTCATCGGGGGTCCGACGGGGAGCGGCAAGTCGACGACGCTGGCGGCGATGATCGACCACGTCAACCGGACGTCGACGAAGCACATCGTCACCATCGAGGACCCCATCGAGGTGGTGCACGAGAACCACCTCTCGCTGATCACGCAGCGCGAGGTCGGCAGCCACACGCACAGCTTCTCGGCGGCGCTCAAGTCGGTGCTGCGGGAGGACCCGGACGTCATCCTCGTCGGCGAGATCCGGGACCTCACGACCATCTCGTTCGCGGTGCAGGCGGCGGAGACGGGGCACCTCGTCCTCGGGACGGTCCACACGGTGTCGGCCGACGCCACGGTCGACCGGCTCATCGACGCGTTCCCCGTCCGCCAGCAGGCGCAGATCCGGACGATGCTCAGCCAGAACCTGTCGGGGGTCGTCTGCCAGCAGCTCGTCCGCAAGACCGGGGGACGCGGCCGCGTCGCCGCCGTCGAGGTGATGCTGGTCAACGACGCGGTCGCGAACCTCATCCGCCGGGGCCAGTGCTACCAGATCCCCTCGGTCATCACGACGCACCGCCACGTCGGCATGCAGTCGATGGACGAGGAGCTGATGCGGCTGGTGCTCCAGGGCGACGTCGAAGGCGGCGAGGCGTACGTCAAGGCCGCCGACAAGAAGGCGTTCCAGACGTTCCTGGAGAACCTCGAGGGAGGGGCCGATGCCGCGCATTGACTCGTTCCTGAGGCTGGTGATGCAGCAGCAGGCGTCCGACCTCCACTTCGCCGCAGGCGCGCCGCCGACCGTCCGCCACGACGGGGGCCTCGTCCCGATCCCGTTCCGCGCGCTGGGGGAGGACGAGGCGCGCCGCTTCCTCTACGAGATCCTCAGCGAGGAGCAGATCGCCGAGCTGGAGCGCGAGCAGGACCTCGACTTCGCCCACCACCTCCCCGGCGTGGGCCGCTTCCGCGTCAACATGTTCGTCCAGCGGCGCGGCCTCGGGGCGGTGTTCCGGGTCATCCCCGAGCACGTCCCCGACTTCGACACGCTCGGGCTCCCCCCGGGGCTGAAGGAGCTGAGCCGGCTCGGCAACGGGCTCGTCCTCTTCACGGGGCCGACGGGGTGCGGCAAGACGACGACGCAGGCGGCGCTGATCCAGGAGATCAACCGCCACCGCAGCCTCCACATCATCACGGTCGAGGACCCGATCGAGTTCATCCACGACCCGATGCAGTCGGTGGTGACGCAGCGGCAGGTCGGCAAGCACGTCCGGTCGTGGGCGGACGCCTTGAGATCGGCGCTCCGGGAGGCGCCGGACGTCCTCCTCGTCGGCGAGATGCGGGACTTCGAGACGATCTCCCTCGCCGTCCACGCCGCCGAGACCGGGGTGCTGGTGTTCGGGACGCTGCACACCTCGTCGGCGGCGCAGTCGATCAACCGCGTCATCGACGTCTACCCCGACGACCAGATCGAGCAGGTCCGCGGCGTGCTCTCGGTCGTCCTCCGGGCGGTCGTCGCGCAGCGGCTCGTCAAGCTCGCGTCGGGCGCCGGGCGGGTCGCCGCGACCGAGGTGCTGCTCGGAGGGGTGGCCGTCGGGAACATGATCCGGGAGGGGAAGATCCACCAGGTCGAGGCGACGCTCCGGGGGATGGACCCGAGCTCCGGCATGCACGCGCTCGACCGCTCGCTGCTGGAGCTCGTCCGCGAGCGGCGCGTCCGCTGGGAGGAGGCGATGCAGCATGTCCGCTACCCCGCGCTGTTCGAGGAGATGGCCGAGGAGGAGCGCGTTGTCGTCGACTGACGCGAGGATCCAGGCGCTGCGGCGGGCGGGGGCGTGGGTCGAGGCGTCCCGGCTTCTCGCGGCCGAGCACCACTACGACGACGCCGCCGACTGCCTCCTCAAGCTCCTCCCCGACGAGGAGACGCTGCTCCGCGAGCTCGACTCCGACCAGCGCCGGGCGGCCGCCCAGGCGGCGATGCTCTACGCGCGGGCGGGGCGGGCGCAGCTCGCGGCGGCCATCCTCATCAACCTCAACGAGCGCCGGCGCGCCGCCGAGGCGCTCCAGCGGGCGGGGCTCCGGCAGGACGCGATCCTCGTCATGCGGGGGGAGCCGCTGCCGTCGAGCCCGTGGTCCCCGGGGCGGCTGAGCAGCAACCTGTTCGCGGGCGGGTGGCAGGTCCGGACCGACGACCTCGTTCACGATCCGCTCGCGCTCGCCGACCGCCTCGCGGACACCTCCCGGACGGCCGACGCGATGGCGGTGCTGCTCAAGGTCGCGCCCTCGGACCCCCGCTACCGGCCGGCCGTCGCGCGGGCTGTCCGCATCGCCCGCGTCCACGACCTGATGTCGCTCAAGGTGGACCAGTTCGTCGGCCCCTTCCTCGAGGCCGGCCGCGGCCACGAGCGGACCCCGGCGGACGCGCAGGCGCTCTACGACCTGGGGCTCCTGTACGAGGCGATCGACATGGAGGAGATGGCCGAGGTCGCGTACGCGGCGGTCATGGAGGTCCGCCCCGCGGGGTACCTCGACGCGGCGGAGCGGCTCGCCCGGCTGGCCGACGACGTCACCGGCACGGAGGCCGAGCTGGGGCGCATCCTCGACCAGGACCAGTCGTTCCGGGACGTCGACGTCGAGCGCCGCTCCCACCCCGGCGCGGCCCTGGCGCTGGAGGACACCGTCGACGTCGTGCCCGAGCTGCCGGACGACGCGCTCGCCGTGCGGGTTGACACCAAGAGCCTGGAGCTGGGCCTCGGCCCGCTCGGGATCGGCTCGATCGTGTCGGGCCGGTTCCGCGTCGAGGAGGCGCTGGGCGAGGGCGGCTTCGCGGTGGTCTACCGCGTGACGGACCTGGCGATGAACGAGCCGGCGGCGCTGAAGCTGTTCGTCCGCTCGGTCGACGACCCGTCCGCCCTGGACCGGTTCAAGCAGGAGATGCGGATCACGCGCGAGCTGATCCACCCGAACATCGTCCTCGTCCACGAGTTCGGGTCCTGGCGGGACGCCCACTTCATCACGATGGAGCTGCTGGAGGGGCGGGACCTGGAGGCCGAGCTCAGCGCGACGGAGGCGCCCCTCGATCCGGCCCGCGTGCTGCGGCTGTCAGCGCAGGCGTTCGCGGGCATCGGGGAGGCCCACCGCCAGGGGATCGTCCACCGCGACATCAAGCCCGGGAACCTCTTCCTCTGCGACGACGGCGACGTTCTGAAGGTGATGGACTTCGGCATCGCCAAGCGGGGCGACGCGATCGACGGCCCCACGCTGGTCGGCCACGTCGTGGGCACCCCCGCCTACCTCGCCCCGGAGCGCCTCCGGGACGAGACGTACCTCGGCCCGTCGGTCGACCTCTACGCGATGGGCGTCTGCATGTACCGGGCGCTGACGGGGGTGCTGCCGTTCACGGCGCGGCACATCGAGGGGCTCTTCATGAAGATCCTCCAGGACGAGCCCGCCGCCCCCTCGCTGATCAACGGCAAGGTCCGGCCCGCGACCGACGCGATCGTCATGAAGCTCCTCGCCAAGGAGCCCCGCCACCGCTACGCGGACGCGGACGCCGTGATCGGCGCGATCATCGAGGCGTCGACGGGAGGCTGACGCGGCAGAAGAGGCCGCTCCCCATCCACTCCTCGAACCAGCCCCCGAGGCCCGCCATCATCGCGGCGACGTCGGCCCCTTCGGTCGTGGCGACGGCCTCGATCGCGTCGCCGAGGGTGGCGCCGTCGTCGAGGGCGCAGAGCAGGGCGTGCTGCTCGAAGGTCAGGTCGAGCCGCCAGCGCGAGTCGTCGTTCCGGTAGACGCAGAGCCACGCCTTCTCCGGGGGCGACGCCGTCACCGCGTGGTCGTCCCGGGCGGCGTTCATCGCCTCGGTGACCGAGTGGTTCAGCTCCAGCAGGGCGAACGCGGGGATCGTCTCCAGCTTCGCGTCGGGCCACTGCTCGATCGGGATCGCCTGGAGCTCGTCGAAGGGGATGGGGTCGGCGAAGGGCTCGTCCCAGACCTCGTCCATCGTCCGCTCGACGATGGCGACGTCGCACGCGAACGCCAGCTTGGCGGCCCACCTCGGCCGCGCCTTCGCCTCCCGCGCGCTCCGCTCCGCCAGCCAGCCGGCGAACGGGATCGAGACGGCGCCGATGGTGTAGCTGCGCGACGGGTGGTCGGTGAGGAACTCCCGGCAGAGCCGGCGGAAGTGCTCGGGGCTGAGGAGGTCCTGCACGGTCGGGTACTCGCCCGCCATCACGTCGATGATCCGGTCGAAGTAGGCGAACGCGTAGATGTGGAGCTGCCGCTCGGGGCTGAGCCGGTCGTTGCCGGGGACGACGTCGCTCAGGACCTCGGCCCCCTCGGGGAGCAGCCCCTCGGCCTTCGCCGCGTCCCAGCCCGCGTCCACGCCGTCGGGGTGGGTGACGACCCGGAGCATCCACCGCTCCAGCCGGTCCAGCGCGGGGGCGGGCGAGGGCGCGTCAGCCATCGAGGAACGCCCGGTAGGGCCGCGCCTTGTCGGCCTCGGCCTGGAGCGTGGGGAAGTCGGGGACGTCGCCGTCCCACTCGATCAGGGTCGCGATCCCGCCGGCCTCGCGCTGGACCCAACCGTACAGCTCCCAGACCTCGTCGCGGACGTGGTCGTCGTGCGTGTCGACGCAGTGGGTCCCGTGGTCGGTGTGGCCCGCGAGGTGGTTCTGGACGACGCGGTCCCAGGGGACCTGGCGGAGGTAGTCCATCGCGTCGAGGTCGTGGTTCCGGGCGGTGACGTAGACGTTGTTGACGTCCAGCAGGAGCGCGCAGTCGGCCTCCTCCGCCATGCGCCCGATCCACTCCACCTCGGGCATCGCGTCGCAGGCGAACTGGAGGTACGTCGACGGGTTCTCCATCACCAGCGGCCGCTCCAGGAGGTCCTGGACGATCTTGATCCGCTCCACGACGTGGCGGAGCGACTCCTCGGTGTAGGGGACGGGGTAGAGGTCGTGGCCGTTCCGGCCGTTCACCCCCGTCCAGCAGACGTGGTCCCCCATCCAGGCGACGTCGATCCGGTCGGCCAGCCGCTTGAGCTTCTTCAGGTAGTCCCTGTCCAGCGGGTCGGTGCTGCCGATGGACATGGAGACCCCGTGCATGACGACGGGGTAGTGCTCGCGGACCTCCTCGAGGACGCGCATCGGGCGCCCCTCGGTGTCCACGAAGTTCTCGCTGATGATCTCGAACCAGTCGACCGCCGGACGGTGCTCGACGACGTACCCGAAGTGGGGGACGCGGAGGCCGACGCCGACGCCGAGGTCGGGGAGCTCGAAACGGTTCGTCATCGCCAGAACGGAAGAAGCCGGCGAACCCCCGGGGGAGCTCGCCGGCTTCGGGATCCGCTACTCCTTCTTCTTGTAGTCGCCGGTGGCGCAGCCACCCTTGCCCTTGCAGGAGTTCTTGCCGGCGCAGCCGTTGTCACCCGACTTGCAGCCGCCCTTGCCCTTGCACTCGTTGGCGCCGGCGCAGGCGTTCCCCTCCATCGTCTTGCAGCCGCCCTTGCCCTTACAGGAGTTCTTGCCCTTGCAGCCGTTGTCGCCCGACTTGCAGCCGCCCTTGCCCTTGCACTCGTTCTTGCCCTTGCACTCGTTCTTGCCTGCGGGCTTCTCCCCGCCGCCGTGGCTCCCCGCGAGGGCAGGGGCAGCAGCGCCGGCGACCAGGCCGCCGACGGCGGCGAGCATCATCTTGTTGAAGTCTCGACGGTTCATGATTCCTCCGGTTGGTTGGGCGCCGCCACAGCGCCTTCGAGGTGGGTGAGTCTACAGAGTTCGGTTCCCGAGCACAGGTACGCGCGAACCATCAGTCCCGTTACATCCGCCGTCCGGGCGGATGCCCTTCGGGCGCTCCGGCTTCGCCGGACCGTGATGCTTCGGCGTCATGCCTCCGCATTACGCAGTGACCGAACATCCGGATCGATCGGGTCGTAGACTGCGCCCATGCACATCGCCGCCGAGCTGTTCGTGTCGTTCGCGAAGATCGGGTCGCTCGCGTGGGGCGGCGGCCCCGCGATGGTGCCGCTGATGCAGGCGGAGTTCGTCGAGAAGCACGAGTGGATGACGGACGAGCAGTTCGTCGACGCCCTCGCCGCGGGGTACGCGCTGCCGGGGCCGATCGCGACGAAGCTGAGCGTCTGGTTCGGGTGGGAGGTCGGCGGCGCGCTCGGCGTCGTGGCCGCGCTCGTCGGGATGGTGCTGCCGTCGGCGCTGATGATCGCGGTGGTGCTCGCGCTGTTCACGAACTTCAAGGACCACCCGCGCGTGCAGGGGGTCCTCACCGCGGTCCGGCCGGTGGTGCTGGCGCTGCTCGCGTACATGGTCCTGCAGATCGGCCCGAAGGCGGTCGGTTCGTGGCACACGGTCGCGATCGCGGCGGTCGCGCTGGGGCTGTTGTTCCTCGACATCCACCCCGCCTGGCTGATCGTCGCGGCGGCGGGGCTGGGGGCGGTCGCCTATGCGGGCTGACGTCCGGCTGCTGGTGCTGCTGGGGCTCGTCGCGATCGCGCCCGCGTGGGCCGATCAGCCGTACGTGGTGGGCTCGGAGGACGACCCCGACGCGCCCAAGCGGGACCTCGGTCCGCGCCTCGTGGACCTGACGCTGCTCTCGGCGCACGAGTACTCGGACCGGTTCGCGGTCGAGGCCGTGGCGGTGGCCCCCAACGGGCGCGAGGTGGCGGCGGTGTCCCCGATCGCGCGGACGGGGCCGCGGGCGTGGGAGGTGGAGACGGGGCGGGGGCTGAAGCTGCCGCCGATGCCGGAGCGGTCGACGGCGATCGCGTACGACGCCGCGATGCGGAGCGTGGCGGTGGCGGTCCAGGAGGACATCCTCGGCGACCGGCCCGCGGGGGTGGACGTCTACGACCTCGACTCGGGGCGCACGCCGCCGCCGCTGGAGGGGGCGGACGACGCGGCGGACCTGGCCTTCAGCCCGGACGACCGCGTCCTCGTGGCGGCGACGGCGACGGGGGTCGTGGCGTGGGACCTCGGCGACGGGCGGCCGGTGCAGGTGCTCGACCAGCGGGGCGGGGCGGACAGCGTGTCGTTCCTGTCGGCGAACGAGCTGATGGTGAGCAGCGGCGGGGGGGCGCTGCTGATGCGGGTGTCGATCGGGGACGGACGGGTGCAGGAGTCCTGGGAGGGGCGGGGCGCGCGGGCGGCGTGCGTGTCGCCGGACGGGAAGTTCGTGGCGATGGGGGGCGACGACGCGATCCGGATCGTCGACCTGTGGGGCGGCGGGCGGCCGCAGATCGTCCCCACCGACGTCGCCATCTCGTCGCTCGACTGGGGCTCCTCGGGGACGGTCCTGGCGGCGGGGACGTCGACGGGGCAGGTGCTGATCTTCGACGTCCGCGGGGCCAAGGGGCTCTCGCGGGACTCGGGGTCCACGCGGCTGGGGCGGGGCGCGGGGGACGTCCGCACCAGCGAGCGCCGGAGCGTGGATCTCGACCGGGGGCGGGAGGACCGGGCGAGCAACCCGTTCGAGCCGAACCGGGGACGAGGCGGGAGCGGGGACGGCGGAGGCGGCGGCGACCCGTACCGCGTCGAGCCGCCCCCGGAGGAGGCGGCGGAGATCGTGGCCGAGTTCAAGGTCCTCGTGCTCGACACGTTCGGCGGCGACGACCCCCGCACGGGGCGCGAGCTGGAGGCGTCGCTGGACGCGAACGTCAAGAAGCTGGAGGGCTGCTGGAAGCGGGAGGCGCGCAAGAACAACCCGGCGACGGGCGAGCTCCGGATCTCGTTCGGGGTCAGCCCCGAGGGCGAGGGGCGCGGGTTCGGGGCGCCGGTCACGGACACGATCGAGAACGACAAGCTCCGCGCCTGCTTCCAGGACAAGCTCCGCACGGCGGTCTTCCCCCCGGGGATCGGGACGCTGGACGTCGAGCTGACGATGACGCTGCGCGAGGAGCGCTGAGCTGGGCGTGAACCGGAGCACGGTGGTCCTCCTCGGGGGCGTCGCCGCGGCGGTCGCCGTCGGCGCGGCGGCGGCGCTGCTCAAGCCGAAGCCGCCAACGCTGCCTACGTCCCCCACCAACGTGGCGATCCCGGTCCCCGCGGGGACGAAGGCGCCGGATGCCCAGGTCGTCCAGGTCGAGCTGCTGGAGAAGCTGATCGTCAAGGCGGAGACGGCGGACGACGTCGGGGCGCTGCCGTCGCTGGAGACGTTCGTCCTGATCGTCCAGAAGGACCCCGAGGGAGCCGCCTGGGTGGTGGACCGCCTCGCCCGCGAGGACGCCACCCAGGGCTTGCGTCATGCGTTCGTGGCGGACCTGCCGAAGTCTCGTCGGGACCTCGACGACGCCGTGGACCGCCTCCTCCGGGCCGACCTCGAAGGCGGCGACGCGGCCGCGATCGAGCTCCTCGTCGCGCGCGGCGTGGTGGAGGACTACCGGCTCGATCGCGAATGCGACTGCTTCGCGGGGACGTACCGCGGGGTCCGCGTCGAGGTGCCGCGGACCGACCCGCGGGACTAGCTCGCCTCGCTGTTCTCGATCTCGGGCGCGACCACGTGCCGCGGCATCGCCAGGAGCAGCACCTCGGTGACGGCGAAGTAGTCGTCGAGGTCGATGGGGGGCCCGCCGACGACCCAGTCGAGGCCGAACTCGTCGCCGGGGCCGAGCTTGCGGCTGCGGTGCTCGGGCTGCCCCGTCAGGAACGCGCGGCGGGCGTCCGCGTCGTCGATCTCGAACGCGAGCAGGTGGTACAGCCGGAACAGGTCGACGGTCTTGCGGGCGGCCCGGCGGACGAGGAGGTCGGCGACGGGGCCGGTCCACACGGCCAGCTCCGAGGAGACCTTGGCGAGCACGTGGGGGGTCCACGCGGCGAGGTTGAGCGCGTCGTCGTCGAAGGCGGTGGTGAAGTCGGGGTCGTCCTTGAGGAGGTGGGTCACCGTGCCCCGAAGGATGACGAACATCGTCGCCTCCTCGAGGTCGTCGACGCCGATCGGCTCGTGGTCGGTGAAGCGGAGGAAGCGGGCCCCGTCGACCATGCGACCGAGGGCGTCGTCGGCGAGCCGGTCCAGCCCCTCGACGTCGCGGATCAGGTCCATCCGCTCCTCGCGCGAGAAGTCCGGCCGGTTGACCCCCTCGGACGGCGGCGCGCAGGAGATCCCGTGGCGGTCGAGCGCGTACCAGGCGCGGCGGAGGATCTCGGCGTCGGTCTCCTCGTACTCCAGGTACTCCACGGGGAAGTACTGGACCTCGAAGATGCGGGTGTTGGTCTGCTCCCGCATGCCGGTCATGAATACGTCGGGGACGGGGCGGCGGGCGATGTTCCCGATGGGCTCGATCGCGTCCTCGATGAGCTCGATGACGCGGCCCGGCGGCGCCAGGGGGGAGACGTCGAGCTGGACGGTGTGCTCGGTGAGGATCCCCTCGTCGCCGGCGAGCACCTCGACGGAGTCGCCGCCGATCCGGCTGTTGGGGATGACGACGCGGGACTGCCCCTCGGTGCGGATGTGGACGGCCCGCCACGTCAGCGCCTCGACCTCCCCCTCGACGTCCCCGATCCGCACGACGTCGCCGATCTTGAAGGGCTGCTCGAGCTGGAGCGCGACCCCCTCGAAGAGGTTCCCCAGCGTCGCCTGGAGCGCGAACCCGGCGACGGCGGTGAAGACGGCGGAGGTCGTCAGCAGCTTGCTGATGTCGCGGTCCAGCCCGTACTTGAGGAGGAGCATCAGCCCGGCGGCGTAGAGCACGAAGGAGACGAGCAGCCGGAGCAGCGCCGACGGCTCCTTGCGGCGGCCCTGGACGAGGGCGACGTCGACGGCGGCCCAGCTGATCAGCCGGACGATGAGGATGGCGGCGCAGGTGAGGGTGGCGACGCGGAGGCCCTGGGTCAGCTGCTCGTTGGCGGCGGGGTCCTCGGCGTAGATCGACCATGCGAGGCCCAGCGCCGCGGCGGCGACGACGAGCATGAGGTCGAGGGGGTGGGTCCCCAGGAGGGGCTCGCGGCGGCGCTCGGCCATGTCAGTCCGGCTCGTCCTGGCCGACGTTCTGGCCGGCCAGCTCCAGGGACTTCTTGAGCGACCGCCGGAGCCGGTTGATCGAGGCGTTGAGGCGGCCCAGTTCGCCGGGTTCGTTCTCGTCGAGGTCGGAGACGAGGTCGCTGCCGAGGCTGATCTTCTCGGTCAGCGACGCGGTGTGGCGCAGCGGCTGGAGCATGGACCGGCGGAGGACGCCGTTCAGCACGACGAAGAGGAGCGCGTAGATGGCCACGAGGGAGACGAGGAGGGTGGCGACGGTGCGGCGGGCGTCGTGGCGGGCGACCTCCATCGGGATGGTGACGATGGTGGCGCCGACGACGGACCCGACCTCCCAGTCGAAGCCGGTGGCGGCGGGGTAGGCGTCGCGCATGGGCTGTGGGGACGCCTCCCGCGCGCCGTGGCAGTTGAGGCAGGACTCCTCGCGGACGTGGATGGCGCGGGCGAAGTAGATGAGCTCCTTGCCGCCGCGGGTGGTGACGCCGCGCACGTCGTTCTCGCCGCTGGCCTTGAGGCTGTCGATGATGCCGGTCTCCCAGGCGTCGGCCTGGTTGCGCGGATAGTGCGGCTCGGGGACCGCCTCCTTGACGGTGTAGTCCTTCCAGCGCTCGATCCGGGTGACGCGCTCGAGGACGGAGCGGGCGGCGTACGAGGGGACCGACTGGCGGTGGAACTTCGGCGTCGCGGCGTCGGACGCGGCCGGCTCGGGTCCGTCCGCCGGCTCGGGTTCGTCCTCCGCCTCGGCGTCGTACTCCGGGGTCGGCGTTGCGGTGGTGTCGAGGAGGTCGCGGACCTCGGCGTTGGTGTAGTGCCGGACCTCGTCGGCGACGTCGGCGAGGAGCTGGGCCTCGTTCTGGAGGTCGGTCCGGACCTGGCCCATGCCGGCCCGGTAGGTGTTGAGCCCGCTGACCACCAGCCCGACGAGCAGGATGGTGAGCAGGATGAGGTTGAGTCTCCTCTGCATCCGCCTCCTCCAGCTCGCAAGGCTACCAAGGGGTCGATTGACAGCGGCAGGGGGGGCGGTTAGGAATGGCGCCCTCGTTCATTGGAAACCGGTCATGCGGACGTGGACCGACGACGACTTGATGGGCCTCGCGATGGCGGAGGCGGACGCTGCGGCGGAGGCCGGGGACGTCCCCGTGGGCGCGGTCCTGGTCGGTGAGGACGGCACGATCCTGGCGAAGGGGCGGAACCGCCGCGAAGAGCGCGGTGATCCCACCGCCCACGCCGAACTGGAGGCGCTCCGGTCGTCGTTCGAGGACGCCGGCTGGCGTCGCGAGCGGACGACGATGGTGGTCACGCTGGAGCCCTGCCCGATGTGCATGGGCGCGCTCCTCCAGGCCCGCGTCGGGCGCCTCGTGTTCGGGGCGAAGGACGTGAAGGCAGGCGCCGCCGCCAGCCTCTACCGCATGGCCGAAGACCCTCGCCTGAACCACCGCATGGACGTGGTCGGAGGAGTCCGCGAAGACGAGTGCCGGGAGCAACTCCAGGCGTTCTTCCGCGACCTCCGGAAGGCGAGAAAGACCTCAGCGGAGAGGTGACCGAGCGGCCGAAGGTGCACGACTGGAAATCGTGTGTGGGGAAACTCACCGAGGGTTCGAATCCCTCCCTCTCCGCCATTTGATACGTCCCCCCTTCCGGGTCTGACCCGGAGGGGGGTTCGTCGTTCTGGGGGCCGGCCATTTCCGCCAGGATGTCGAAGGGTTGCGCGAACTCCACGGTCAGCTTCCCGTCGGCCCAGGTGGAGTTAGATTGCAGGTGTTTCAGGAGCCTCCCCTTCTCGTGCGCTGACTCCTGCGCGAACGCCGTCGGCAGCAGCGACGCGAACTCCATCAGCCGGATCCCCTCCTCGATGCAGACGCCGTCGGCGGTGTCGTGCTCGCCGATGGAGCGGAGGACCTCGGTCTGCTCGCTGCGCCAGCGGCGGTGCACCTTCTCGAAGAAGGCGTCCTCGACGCGGCCCTCGAGCTTGTCGATGTAGGCCTTCTCGATGAGCTCCTGCAGCTTGTCGTGGCGGGCGCGGAGCCGGGCGATGGCGTCCTCCCGGAACGCCTTGCGGTCCACGAAGCTCTCGCGCAGCGCGCGCTTCATCTCGTCGAGGACGTCCTGGTCGAAGCGCAAGACCCGCACCGCCTCGCAGTACTGCTTCTCGATCTCCTGCTCGCGGATGAACCGCTTCTGGCTGCACGGGCCCTTGTTCTTCGTGCACGAGTAGTAGATGTACTTGCCCTTGTTCAGCTGGGCGGACATCGAGCAGCCGCACTCGCCGCACTTGACCAGGCCGGTGAAGGCGAAGTTGTGGCTCTTGCGGTGGCGCTGGTTGTTGTAGCGGCTCTTCAGGGCGTCCTGGACACGGTCGAAGAGCTCGACGCTGATCAGCGGCTGGTACGTCCCCTGGTGCCACTCGCCGCCCCAGTTGAACTGCCCCGTGTACATCGGGTTGTGCAGGATGCGGTGGACGTGGGTGCGCGGCCGGAGCTTCGCGCCGCGCTTCGTGCGGAAGCCGGCGTCGTTGGCCATCTGGGCGAGGTCGGGCAGCGAGAACTGCGCGGTCGCGGCCCACTCGTAGAGCATCGAGATCATCGGGGCTCGGTCCGGGTCGGGCTCGATGATCTTGGTGCCGTCCGGGCCGGTGACGTTCCGGTACCCGATGGGCGCGCAGGACGGCCACATGCCCTGCCTCGCCTTCTCCCTCATCCCCTTGCCGACCTCTTCGCTGAGGTTGTCGATGTAGTTCTTCGCCATCAGGACCTTGATCCCGTGCATGAACTTCTCGGAGCTCCGGCTGTCGTCGGACAGCACGATGTTCTCCTTGACCAGGTGGATCTCCAGGCCCTTGCCGTCGAGCTCCACCCAGTCCTTGATGTTCCTGTAGAGGCGGTCCGTCTTCTCGACGAGCAGGATGCGGCAGGCCGGCCCGCGCCTCTTCAGGTACTTGACCATCTCCCCGAAGTTCTTCCGCCCCGCCTGCTTGGCGGTCTCGACATCGATGAACTCCCGGGCGATCTCGATCCCGTTCGCCGCGGCGTAGTCCTGGAGCAGGCGCTGCTGGGCGGGGATCGAGAAGCCCTCGCGCTCCTGGTCGCGGCTGGAGACCCGCGCGTAGAGGACCGCGCGGCGGACGGTCGGCTTGGCTGAGGCGCCCTCGGGGCGGCGCTTCGAGCGGGACTTTCGGGTGGACTTCGGACGTGCCATCGAGACTCCTGGGTGGCCTGCCCCCGGTAGGACCGAGGACCCCGGACAAGTTGACATAACCTCGTCAGCTACCCCCGGACTCCGGGATCGAGACGAAGATCGCGCCGCCGCATTTACTGGACGGACGTTCAGTGTATCTTGATCTGCTCGGCTGGTGGAGCGGCTCGGAGAAGGAGCTGAACAACCCCGCTGGAGCTGTCCGCTCCGCCGCCCGAGCGTCTTGTACGGAGACGTGCGTGCGCGGTACTGGCTTTGGAGTGGTGGGGCAGCTCGACGCGGTTCGTGGCGTGCCGGGGGCGTTGCTGAGGGACCTGCTGGCCCCCTGGGGCCGCGAGTGCTCCGGGCTGGGCCTGGACTTGCGGGAGCTCGGCGACGACGAGCTGGGGCTCGCGCTGGTGCGCCTCGTCGGCCGCGGACGGCCCCGGCTTCCCCGCGGCCTCCTCGACGCCCTCGACCGCATCGAGGACATGGCCGACCCGCAGGGACTCGACGCGCTGCTCGGGCGCCTGGAGGCGGAGGGCGGAGGGCCGGACTGGCCCGCCCGCGGCCTCAACCCGCTGAGCCTCGCGGTCCAGGTGTGGGTCGAGCAACGGGAACGCTTCGAGGAGGCCGAGATCAAGCGGCAGGCGGCGCGCGCGGGCCTGGTGCGCGAGTACCCCGTCCGCGAGGGAGCGGCACTCAGCATCCCCTCGCCCGAGGCGGTGGCCGCGCTCGCCGCCCAGGTCGGCCGGTACTGGAAGGACCGAGGGCGCGGCGAGTTCTGCCGTGTGCAGGTCTTCAGGGACGACGAGCGGGTCTACCTCCCGATCCACCGGGGCGAGGCGTGGAGGACGGAGCCGACGGTGGAGGGCGACGCAGAGGCGGCGGTCACGTTCCGGCCGCGCGCGTCGGACCTCGCGGCGTTCGACATCCGGACCGGGCGGCTGATGGTCAAGGCGCGGGACCGCGGCGCGCGCGCCGAGTACATCGCCCGGTTCTCGGAGGCGGTATTCAACGACCCCGACGCGGTCACTGAGCGGGCGGTCGTCTCCCTGGAGCCGCTGCTGGTCCGCGGCCGGGAGGCGCTGCTGCCGACGCCGGGCCTGGTGGGCGTCGACCTCGTGGCGCTCAAGGTGGCACTGCATCACCAGCGCAGGACGCTGCTCCACCTGACCAGCGACGACGTGCTCGCCGACCTCGACGACCTGGCGCTGCTCGAGCTCGGCCACGGCAAGGTGCTCTACGCGAAGTTCCTGCTCCGGTTCCCGAAGGGCCACCGCCGGAAGCTCGAGCTCGGGGTGCCGAACGAGATCGCCTTCGACCGCCGTCGCGACGAGCACGTCGTCCTGCGGTTCCTCGAGGAGCGCGGCTTCATCACCGCCGCCGCCGGCGGGCCCCCGACGCCCCCCACCCCGCGCACGGGCCAGCTGGGGCTCTGGGGATGACGATGAAGCGGTTCCTGGAGGTGGTGGAGCGGCACGGGAGGCCGTCCCTGCCGGTGGCGAGATGGCGCGCTGAGGTCGGGGCCGAGCTGGTAGCGACCCTCCGCGGCCTCCGGTGGCTCGAGAGCCGCCCGCTGCTGGAGGAGGGCTGGTTCCCATGCCCGTCGGGCGCCGGCGACGGGTGCCCGCGGCGGGTCGTGCGTCTGCGGGGGCAGCTCGTCGCAGTCTGCGGGCAGGAGATCGACCAGTGCGACGACGTCGCCATCGCGGACGACGACGCCGAGGTGCTCGCGGTCACCACGGCCTCGCTCCGCGCCGCGCTCGCGGCGGCGCTGGGGCTGGACGAGGTGGAGCGCGGCCAGGGCGCGTCGTCGGGGCCGGTGCGGCTGGGCGAGCGCCGGTTCGGCGACGAGCGGGCGGTGTTCTACTTCGCCTCGCGGGTCGGACGGCGCTGGTTCCACGACTGGCTGGACGCGACCGTGACGCGGGAGCGGGGGCGCGCCGTCGCGCTGCTGGTGGCGCGAGGGGCCGGGCTCCGGGCGGAGCAGGCGGCTGAGCTCCGCCGGGCCGGGGTGTTCGTGCTGGGACTGGACCGGACCCTGCGGCTGTCGGACCGCGAGGCTGTCATCGACCTGGCCCAGTTCGTCATCGAGCGCAGGTTCGCGGGGGTAGATCCCGGCGCGCTCCTCTCGCCCCGCTACGGGCTGGTGCTGGACCCCGAGGGCGGTCGGTACTGGTACCGGGGGCAGGAGCTGGCCCTGGAGGGGAAGCGGAAGACGGCGGCGCTGCTGGAAGAGCTGGCGGCGATGCCTGGGCAGGTCGTGACGCGGGACACCCTGTTCCGGGCGATGTGGCCGGAGAGCTACGGAGGGCGCGGGACGCTGGACACGGACTGGGACCGGCGGATCCGCGGGCACAAGCAGGTGCTGGCGGGTCTGCTGGGCGACGTGGCGTCGGATGGGGCCACGCTGATCGCCTCGGCCAGCAGCGGGGACGAGACCGAGGGCGGCTACCGGCTGGTGGTGGACGCGCGGCGGATCTGTTGGTGGACGAGGGTGCCCCGAGGCGAGGAGCCCGACCGGCGTGGGGGGGGGTCGCACCGGCCGGGCGCCTCGGGCGCGCCGTGATGGGCCGCCTCGAAGGCGACCGGGCACCGAGGGCATCGTCGCCGCCCCGGCCCCGCCGCGCAAGCTTCATCGACGAGCGGTAGGCTGCGCGGCCGATGATGGTCGAGTCCTACGCGTGGATGGTGGACGTGGAGCGCGCCGGGGACACCCGGCGGTTCGTCGTCGTCGGACCGTCGATCGTCGAAGCAGCGCGTCACGCCCAGGACTCCCTCGCAGCAAGGGAGGACGGGGAGGCACGCCTGGTGGCGATCGAGCGGCTGGCCCCCGCGCTGCTCGACGACGGAGCTGGGGCGGCGGCCGCGTCGGCGGACCCGCCGCCGCAACAACCCGAGTCGACCGGGCTGACGAGGGGCGAACAGCTGGTCGCGTTCCTCGAGGCGCACGGAGACCGAGCCCACCTTCACGAGATCGCGAGCGCCCTCTCGACGAGCACCGCGAACGCCCAGAACATCATCGCCGCCGCCGTGAAGAAGGGCCTGGTCGAGCGCCAGGGCCAGCGCACGGGGATGGTGGCGCTCGTCGAGCCACCGGCGACGCCGGCGGCCGTCCCGTCGCCGGCAGCACTGACCGGGCGCACCCGAGCAGAGCAAGTGGCGGAGGTCGTCCGCCAGCACGGCGGCGAGGCGCACGTCTCGGTCATTGCCGACGAATTGGGCACCAGCGTCCTCAACGCGCGGAACTGCGTGGCGGCGGCGGTGAAGGGCGGTCTCGTCGAGCGGGTCGGCAGGCGCTCCGGCCGGGTGCGACTGGTTGACGGGGCCTCGAATGGGAACGTGGAGCCTCGGGCCTCGGTGCCCCCGTCGCCGTCGGAGCTGACCGGGATTCGGCGACGCGTCTACGACGCCCTCGTCACGCTGGGGAAGCCGGCGACGGCGAAGGAGATCGCCGGGGTGCTCGGCTGCCGACCGAGGGAGGCGGGGAATGCGGCGGTCCTTCTCGTCTCTGCTGGTCTTTCGAACGTCGATCGGAGCACTGCGACAACGACGTACTCAACCGGCGGACCGAGCCGAGACTGAGACGGGGATCTACCCGATCTACCCCTTGGTCGTAGGCAAGCCCGCCTTGTCGAAGAACACCGCATTTCTCTTCTCGGCGTTGAGTAGAAGAACTCGGTACGGCACCACATGAATCTGGAGACGCTGGCTATCACGCCAGAGAAACCAACTGCCGTCGGCCATCTTTTGTGCTTGGTACGTGTCGGTGAGCTTGCGCCGGTAGTTCGGGGTGATCTTGCAGACCGCGAAGCCGTAAATCGGCGTGTTCTCAGGAACTTCGACGCTCTGCCCGTTGCGGCCTACAAGCCGGCCGGAGCGAATCAGTCGGGTGTACTCCAGTAGGCGTTCCACCGGGTCATCTCGACTCGTCTCCAGCCCCTCGGCACGCTTGAACTCGACCAGGGTCACCCCCCGGAGCTCAAGCTCATCACCGAACCCGAAGGCGGCGGCTCTGTCCAAGGCGATCAAGTCTGGTCGTCGCGCCTGGCCTTCCTCGGGAACGTCGATCTGGCCCGTCTCGCGAAACTCCTTGTCGGACCCGATGTATGAGTAGAACGCGAGACGCTCGTCGATGGCCCAAAGGTTGTGCTCAGTGGCCAACCCCGTGAGGTCGTCGGAGTCGGCCCGCATCGGGAACACCAGCTTGTGAACGTCCCGCTCGTAGGGGTACTTGCCATCTTCTCCGAGGCGAAGGGCCTCCCGTAGGAGATCCAGTACCAGGCGCCGATGCGCGACGTACCCCGCCAGTTCGGCCCGCTGAGTCGCTGTGATGATGGCGGTGAGTTCTTCAAGGCGATCTTCGGACGGCCGTGCCCCCTTTGCGAGGAGCTTTCGCGCCTCCTCCCTCGCGTCGAACGCCACCTGGGCCTTCAGCCGGGCCAACTCGGACTCCAGCCGCCGATCGTCGATGTCGGGTGCGATGTGGGAAAGCTCGCCCGAGTGCTGGCGGATGACGTAGCGGTACTGGGGGGCCTTCTGGACGAACTCGCTCAGCCGGCTCTCAGTCGCCGCGCGTCGCTCCTCAGTCCAGGGCTCCAGGTACTTGGACGCGGCTGCGATCACCTCGGCGCGCATCTTCTCCACCGTCGGGGCCTGGGCCGAGTCGGCGGAGAAGAGCGACAACTGGGTGCGAGTCTGGTTGCTCGAGTCGGTGAGAAGCGGCGAGGTCACGTAGCAGTAGTAGATCAGCTGCCCGTCGAGACCATCTATTCGAGGGCCCAATCCAGCCACGGATGCATGGTTGAGAGTCTCCGTCGTGACCACGCGATTGCGGGCGCACCAGCGGATCTGGTGCTTCGCCCCTGGGAACGCACGGACCATGAAGTGCTGCAGCGTGATCGTGTGGCCGTCGATCTCGAGCGTTTGCGACTGCGCCTCGCCTTCGACCATCTCGTCATACGACTCCTTCAGGCGAAGTCGTCGGTCGCCATCGGTCAGAACGATCGGCACCTCGGCGCGGAGGATGAAGTGAGTCAGGAAGTGCTCGACGACCCGGCGCGCGACGGTGTCGGGCTGAATCGCTGCCTGAACCGCGTAGTCATCGCGCATGTCCACAAGCGAGACCACGGTTCCGAGAGTGCCGGGGACAGGACTCTCGGAACTCGGGCCCGCCACTACCGCCACCCCCTCATCCCCGATCCCGTCGGGAAGAGAGAAGGTGAACGCCCTGCGCTCAATCGCGCCTCGGTCCGACAGGTACGTCGACTCGACCTCGGCCCGCTTGAAGACCTTGAGCCAGGTGAGGCGGCCCACGCCACGTCCGCCGAGCTTGGCCTTGTTTCTGGTGTAGAGCTTTCTGAACGCGGCCCAGTTGCGCTGTGACAGCCCGCTGCCATTGTCCCGAACGACAGCTCCACTGATCATCGCAGTGCCGATACCCGGGGCCTGTACCTGCTCCTCGTCGCGGACGATCTCAACCTCGACTAGCGGCTCGAACTGCTCGCTCTCTGCGCGCTCCTGAATGGCGTCGATCGAGTTCTGGATTGCCTCGAAGATCGGCCAGAGTAGGTGAGCCGGGGAGAGCTGTAGCGAGTCCACCGTGCCTTCAAGATCGGCTTCCACCCCGTCACCTCCGGTAGACGGAAGACTACCGACTTCCGGAGGTGGACGGGACCCACGCTCGCAGGGACGGCCGCTCGCTCTCGCCTGTCGTGGCGACCGCTTGTCTCTGTGGACGTCGGGAGATGCCATTGGAACTGTTCCTCAGCCTGACCAGAGGCCCCCCACACCCCGAGGAGCCCCACGCTCCTCGGGGTGCCCGGCCGCCTCTCGACGACCGGCAGGGGGCCGCGCCCGGCCAGCGGGGGAAGCGACAGCCTGCCCGCCGGGCCACGAAGTTCAGGGGGGGGCGTCGGGGTCGCGGCGCGCTTGGAGGCCGACGCCGACCCAGGTGTGGCGCCCGCCGGTGCCGCGGCGGCGCTCGAAGCCGCGCTCGCTCAGGCGGAGGCCCATCTTCCGTCGCGTGACCGGGCGCTCGCCGTTGCCCTCGCACCAGGCCGTGTACGCGGTGTAGAGGTCCGCCGACGTCGCCTGGGCGCCGGCCCGCACCACGCAGCACTCGTTGATGAAGCCGCCGAGGACGTCCATCTCGTCCCGGTACGCCTCGGTCGCCGCCTGCACGTCGGCCGGCACGCCCAGGCCCTCGGCCTGCCAGCGGAGGCAGCCCCGGACCGCCCAGGCGAGGATGCCGGGCAGCTCGGCGACCAGCTTGCGGCCGAGGTCCCGGTCCCGCTCCTCGGCGGGGATGGTGACGGTGAACGGCACGAGCCGGATCCGCCGCCAGATCCCGTTGTCCGTCCCCCGTACCGTCGGCCGGGAGTTCGCGGCCAGCCATAGCTTGAAGACCGGCGTGAACTCGAAGAACTCTTTGAACAGGAACCGCGCCGTCACGGTGTCGCCGCCGGTCAGCTGCTTGACCATCGCCTCGGCCAGCGGCTTGCCGCCCTCCGCCTCCACCGCAGAGACGAAGCGGGCGCCGACCAGCCGGGCGACGTCGTTGCGGACACCCTCCCCCTGCTGGCGCAGGAACGTCGTGAAGTCCGCCTGCGTCGAGTAGTCGCCGAGCAAGGCCCGGACCGTCTCGATGAACGTCGACTTGCCGTTCGCGCCGACGCCGTGGAGCAGGAACAGGACCTGCTCCGCCGTGCTGCCGGTCAGCGAGTAGCCGACGGCGCGCTGGAGGAACGCGACCATCTCCTCGCTGCCGTCCATGACCTGGTGCAGGAACGCCTCCCAGCGGGGGCACGTCGCCGCGCCGTCGTATGCGACGGGGGCGAGGCGGGTCAGCAGGTCCGCCCGGTCGTGGGGGCGGAGCTCGCCGGTGCGGAGGTCGAGCGTGCCGTTGGCGCAGTTGAGCAGCCAGGCGCTGCGGTCGAGCTGGTCGGGCGTGACGGGGAGCAGCGAGGTCGCCAGCCGCAGCATCGAGTGCAGCCGCGCGGCGCTCTCCGACTTGAGCGCGTGGCGCAGCAGCCGCGCCCGCTCCTTGTCCTCCTCGACCGCGTCGGCGCGGAGGGCCGCGGCGCGGATGGTCGCGCAGGCCCGGCGCATCGCGGCGCCGGTCTCGTCCTTCTGCCAGCGCTTGCCCGTCCACTCGAACCAGGTCTCGGACAGGTGGACGTAGCGCAGGTCCTGGCCGACGTGGGCGACGAGCCGCTCGGCGTTTCCCATGTCCGTCAGGTTCGCGGTGACCAGGGGCGAGCCGGGCTCGTACTGGCAGACCGAGGCCGCGATGGCGCGGACCTCGGGCTCGGGGATCGGAGGAGCGCAGCGCGCGATGTTCTCCTCGAGGAGCGCGGCGACGATGGGGGCCTCGCCGGCGCCCCGCCGCCGCATCGCCCCGGCGAGGCTGAGGAGGTGGGCGCTGCGTCCGCCCTCGGGGACCGGCCCCAGCTCGACGCCCCCGGTCCGCGGTGAACGGGTCGAGGCGCCCGCGTCGGGGGCACGCTCGGCCTCGGCGCGCGCCAGGGCGTCGTCGACGTCGAGGAGCGTCCCGTCCCGGTAGCTGAGCTGGGCGGTCCGAGCCCGCGACGCGGGGCAGCTCGGCAGGTACCAGAGCCGCGACTCGTCCTTCGCCGACGGGTCCGCCAGCCCTCCGAGCTCCGCGTTCACGACCCGCCAGGCCCGCCGGAACTCGGCCGGGGTCATGGCGCGGCTGCACGGGAGGACCACGCGGTAGCAGAGGTCGTCCCGACCGTCCTTGAGGTGGCTGAAGGACGTGTAGATGCAGCAGGCGCGGCCGGCGAGGGCGTCGAGCAGCCGCCGCGAGTCGGCCCGCGAGACGTGGTCGAAGTCGAAGACCAGCGCGGTCACGACCTCGACGCCCGCCCGGCCCCGCGCCGCTCCCGCCCGGTAGCGCACCGCCGAGAAGCAGCCGACCTGGGACTTGTGCCGGACGACGCGCGGCTCGTCGCCGAGCAGCTCGACGAGGCTTCCGGTCCAGGCCCGCGGGGTCTTCGACCGCACGCCGTCGAACAGGGCGACCTCGACCACGAGGTCCCGGACGGACACCTGGGTCACGCGAGCCTCCGCAGGCCGATGCTGACGCGGGTGCCGAGGAGTTCGTCGACGTCGAGCAGCGGCCCGTCGCCGTAGCGCAGGGTCGCCAGGTGGTGCCGCTCGGCCGGGCAGGCCGGGAGGTTCCAGCGCCGGTCGCGCCGCTCCTGGCTCCAGTCCGCCAGGTCGCCGAGCTCGCTGTCGAAGGCCCGGCTGAGGACGCGGTACTCCTGGGCGCTCACCGACCGGGACAGCGGCAGGATCAGCCGGAACCGGTAGGTGGAGGCGCCGTCGGCGCGGTGGCCGAACGCCGTGTAGAGCACGAACGACCGGCTGTGCAGGTAGCCCGTCTGGAGGAACGCGGGGTCGGACTCCAGATCGAAGGGGATGACCACCGCCCAGAAGCGGCGCTCCGGGAAGCCGGGCTCGGGGACGGCGAACGAGATCGCGGGCGCACCCCGCAACTCGTCGCGGACGGCGTGCCGGTCGCCGAGGACCTCGCCCAGGGGGCCGTCCCAGCGCTGGCCGCGCTTGGCGGAGCGGTGGCGGTAGTACATGAGGGGGACGACGAGGTCGCGGGTGCGGACGGGGTGCAGCGAGCGGGCGGGGTTCATCGCTCGCCCCCCTGCTCGGCGGCGGCGAGCTGCCGGCGCTGGTGCCACTCGCTGAGGATGGCCATGCACCCGCTGAGGTTCCGCTGGATCTCGCGGGCGTCCTGGCGGGTAAGGACGCGGCGCGTGCGGGGCTGGAAGACGGCGAGCGTGCGGTCCAGGGACTCGTCGTCAGGCTCGGTGGGCTTCGGGACGAAGCGGGGACGGGAACGGGACAAGGCGACCTCCGGGCGTCCGTCGTGGCAGGCCGGGATGGCGTGCGCTGTGGACGTCCGTAGTCGTAGAAGTCGCCGGGTTCGGGGTCAGTCGGTTGGCTGTCGGGTGAACGGCGGTTCAGCGGGCGCGGCGAGGTTGCCGCCCAGGGTGGGCGGCGGCGAATCCGTCGTGATGTCCGTGGGTTCGCGCTGTCGGTTCGCTGTCGGTTCGAGCCTGCAGCGAGACGCTGGTCGGGCCCCGAACCGTGCGGATCTGGGCCCTCAGTCGCTCGACCAGCGATACCCCCGCTCGCCCGTGCCCCCGCCGCACCACTCGCGGCGAACGCCGTCCTCGCGGACCCGAAACACGATCCGGGTCTTGCCCTCGTAGGGCGTGGTCCACCAGTCCAGCACCCGCCCCTGCCGGTAGGAGCGCTGGGCTCGGCTGTCGTGCAGGGCGAGGTACTCGGCCGTGTCGGCGTGCCGCTGGGACACGTACCAGAAGCCGGTGTCGAACGTGCCGTCGCCGTGGTCGATGACGTTGCGGTCGTCGCGGCAGACGAAGTGGAGACCGATGACGTGGGCCATGACGGCTCAGTCTATCGGGCTGACGGGGTGACCCTTGAGTGACCCTTGGTGACGACTGACACCAATCCGCCAAGCGGCTGAAATCAATACGCTTCTGTTCACGGGTGACCCTTGGTGACCCTTGATCGGCCTTGTAGCTCGATCTCGACGAAGCCACCTGGCTCGATCTCGACGAAGCCACCTGGCCGTCTCGGTTCGGTTCGCGCGCGCACGCGCGCGCGAGGAGGACGTTCCACTACCCGGTGCAACACGAAGACGAGGCAACAATGGCGGTCAAGGGTCACCTTCGGTCACTGCCCCGGAGATTCTCCTTTGAGAACAACGGCTTTTCGAGCCGATGCGGTTCGCGCAGCAAGGGTCACTCAAGGGTCACCACCAGACCGGCCGGCGGGGGACTCCAGGGCCTACCCGCCGATCCCCTCGACCCCGATATGCCGGAGCAACTGGAGGAGCTCGTCGTCGCTGCCCGCTCCTGACGCGGACAGAGCCTCGCCGATCCGCCGCGCCCGCTCCTGGATCGCGATCTGGAGGAGCTGCGCCCGGACCGGATCGGCCGAGCTCTCGCCGGGCGGGAGGAAGGCCTTCAAGACGATGAACTTCTTCGTCGCCAGCCCGACGCCGTGGTTGAGCAGCGCCTCGCCCTCGGTCTCGCCGAACCGCTCGGTGAGGGCGCCGAAGACGTCGCCATGCATCCCGTACCCCCCGCCGTCGAACTGAGCGCCCTCGTCCAGGAACGCCGCAAGGCAGGGGTACTCGGAGCAGTCCAGCCCCACGGGGCGGACGGAGTCCGACAGACCCTCGGCGGACAGCCACGCCTCCATCTCCTGCAGGAGCAGTCGCCGCCCGTCGGCGGTGTGGGCGTCGGGGACGCCGTCGCGGAACTGAGCCTCGGCCGCAAGCAGGTCCGCCAGCAGTTCCGCTCGTGCCTCGGCGTCGTCCAGGAGCTCGGCCGGCCCCTCGCGCTCGGAGGATGCGCCCGCAGCCCGTCGTCGCGGGAGGGATGGCGAGCCTGCGGGCAAGGCGCCAGGTGGCCCATCGGCGTCGGCAGGTGCCGCTTCGGGAAGGGGCCCAGGAGAGGCGCTGGCTGAGAGCCTGCCGGTCGTGCGAGCCCCGATCTGGAAGCCCAGGACCAGACCCAGCGCCACTCCCACGCTTGCCGCAACGAGGACCCGTCGGTTCACCCACCCTCCGAACCCCGCTGGCCACGCTGCCTCGAGGCAGGCGCCGAAGGGGCTCGGGCAGCTTGCCACGAACCCAATAGCCCGTCGGCGGGCTGGCCGGCCCCTACGACCACTGGGCCCCCGTCGCGGTCAGCCCCCTGCCTCGACGCCCTCGGGGTACAGCGCCTCCGCCAGCCCCGGCCCCAGCACCTCGACCCGGATCGTCCGGCCGGGGTAGTAGGGGGAGAAGGAGCCCAGCACCACGACCAGGCCGTGCTCGGCTGCGAGCCCGACCCAGCTGGCGATGTCTGGGGCCTGCCAGAGGCTGCCGGTCATCTCGTTGAAGTACGGTGCCCCTACGATGCCGCGGAGGGTCGGCGGCTTCCTGGCCAGCCGGAGCGTCAGCTCGTGGTCGAGGTTCCACTGGCGGTTCGGCCCGAGGAGGACCCGGTAGGCGCGCGGTGAGGCGCCGACCTCGCGGAGCATCCCCCGCGTCGCCTTGTAGACATCGGCCCGAGCGGCCACGACTCCACGCGCGTTCCAGAAGCGACGCCGGTGGGCGCCGCTGTCCCACCGGACGCCGGGCAGCACGTCCCGCACCATGTCGGGCACTTCGGGGACCGCGGCGACGACCCGCGCCAGGTCCTCGGTGAGGGTGTCCGGGCTGGTCCTGATCCTCAAGTCCGAGGCGGCGGCGGCGAATCGGAGGCCGAGCTGGCCGGCCGTGAGCTGGCCGGTCACGCGGCCTCCACCCCGAGCTCCCCCACCGCTCCCAGCGGCAGGCTCGCCCGCATCCCCGGCCGCAGCCGCGCCCAGCACGTCACGACGTCGGCCGCGCCGTCCAGGCTCCGGCCGCGCTCGGGCCCGCGGACCAGCGCCAGCCCGAGCCGGCCGGCGAGCCGCGCGCCCCAGGCCGCGGGGACCGTGAGCGCCAGCAGACCGCGGTCGTTCTTGAGCGCGACCTCGCCGAACTGGCCGAGCGGGATCGCGAGCCCCCCGCCCTCGGGCAGCGCCAGGGTGTGGACCTCCACCGCCGCGCCCGAGCGGGAGGGCCGGCGCTCGACCAGCCCCACGCGCAGCGGCTCCAGCAGGTCCGCCAGGGGCACGCCGAGCAGCTGCTCCACCGGGTCGAACGAGAACACGCCGACCCCGAAGCGTGTGACCGGCACCGAGACCAGCACCCGGATGGACTCGTCCGACGCGGTCTCCACGTGGCCCAACATCAGGCGCCCTCGGGCGCGGGGTCCAGGCCGGGGGCCTCGAACTCGTAGTCGTCGAACGAGGGCTCGTCCTCGGCGTCGCGGAGCAGCTCGGGCGCGACGGCCTCGACCGGCATGTGGCGGGGCTCCTCCTCGACGACGCCGGCGTCCTCGACCAGCTCGAGCTGCGGGCCGCCGGGCTCGTCGCCCTCCTCGGCGTCGTCGTCGGGCTCGTCGTCGACCGCCGCCTGCTGCTCCAGGGCCGCCTCGACCGCGTCGAGGACCTCGTCGCCGACGTCCTCGAGCAGCGCCCGGAGCTCCTTGAGCAGCTTCTGCGTGCCGAGCTGCGCCTGGAGGCCCAGGTACTGCAGGTGGGCGGTGACGAAGCTGCGCTCCTCGTCGGTCATCTCCGCCCAGTCGGCCATCGCCTCGGCGAGGTCGGACTTCTTCTTCGGCTCGAACGCGGCGCCGTACAGTGCGCGGGTGCTCCGCATCCAGGCGGGCGTGGACTTCTTGGCCTCTCGGGCCTTCGGGAACTTCGACATCGTGCTCTCCAGGGGGTGGGGCGGCTACTGCGCCGGCTCGGTGGGGGTGGGTGCGGGCTGCTGCGCGGCCTGCGCGTGGGCTCCGGCCTGGCGGAGCATCTCGGCCAGGCTCTTGAGGTTGTCGGGGTCCTTCATCAGCTCGCGGACCGCCGGCTCGCGGAGGGTCGCCATCAGCTCGGGGCTCCCGCCCAGCTGCGTGGCGACCTCGAGCAAGTCCGGCGTCATGCCGCGGCTGGCGAGGAACGTGTTGGCGGCGGCGCCGAGCTGGCCGAGGGCCTCGCGGGCGAGCTCGGTGCGGGCGTCGCCGTCGCGCTCGTCGGCGAGGCGCTCCTCGTGGACCTCGATCTCCTTGACTCGGAACTCGAGGATGGAGGCGACGAGCTGGTCGACCTGGTCGCGGCTCTCCTG
>CAYFOA010000044.1:0-43316 GCA_964344575.1 uncultured Rickettsiales bacterium
CTCGGGCGACGACGACGACTCGGCGGACGACGACGACGACGACTCGGCGGACGACGACGACGACTCCGGGGACGACGACGACTCCGGGGACGACGACGACTCGGCGCCGGTCGACGCCGACGGCGACGGCTCCCCCGAGGGCGAGGACTGCGACGACGGCGACGCGGACAACTACACGGGCAACACCGAGGTCTGCGACAACGCGGACAACGACTGCGACAGCGCCCTCGGCGGGGACGAGCTGGACGACGACGGCGACGCCGAGACGGAGTGCGACGGCGACTGCGACGACGGCGACGCGGCGGTCAACACGTCCGCCACCGAGACCGCCTGCGACGGCATCGACAACGACTGCGACGCGCTCCTCCACGCCGAGGAGGTCGACGACGACGGCGACGGGCAGACCGAGTGCGACGGCGACTGCGACGACGCCGACGCGGACAACTACGACGGCAACACGGAGGTCTGCGACGGCGCCGACAACGACTGCGACAGCGCGCTCGGCGCCGAGGAGATCGACGACGACGGCGACGGCCAGACCGAGTGCGACGGCGACTGCGACGACGCGGACGCGGCCAACTTCGACGGCAACACCGAGGTCGCGTGCGACGGGCAGGACAACGACTGCGACACCGTCCTGCACCCCGACGAGGTCGACGACGACGGCGACGGCGTGACCGAGTGCGACGACGACTGCGACGACACCGAGGCGGGCGCCTACCCCGGGAACACCGAGGTCTGCGACAACGGCATCGACGATGACTGCGACCCGCTGACGACGTGCGTGCTCGTCGAGGACGACGACGGCAACGTCTTCGAGCTCGACCCGGTGACCACCGAGTCCGCGACCACCGCCGCGTTCTTCGACTACGACGGTGCGTCGTCGTACAGCTCGGCGACCGGCGCCGAGCTCAGCGACGCCGCGGTCGTCTACATCTACGTCGACCCCAACGACGGCACCGCCAACCTCGTCATCCACCTCGACGACATCAACGACGGCAGCGGCGGCGACGCCGAGTCCGAGATCGAGGGCGTCTTCGGGGCGGGCTTCCTCGTCGAGGACGATCCCGGGGACATCAACGCCGCCAACGACATCGACGCGTCGACGGGCGAGGCGGACCCCTCCTGGGCCTGGGCCCCGTGCTGCACCGACGGCGCCGTCATCGGCCCGCTGCCGGACGACTACTGCGTCGAGGTCAGCTTCCCCGACGTGGACAACGTCGACGACCTCTACACGTGGGACGGCACGACGCACACGTACCTCGGCGACCCCGAGGACGGGATGGAGCTGTGCGCCGCTGAATGACGCGCGGCGCGGTATCCTCGCCGCCCCGTGGTCCGCCCCTCGTCCCTCAGCCGGGTCCCTCCCGGCGTCCAGGTCCTCGTCGGCGAGCGCGCCCGCCGCGTGCGCGAGGTCGAGCGCAACACGCTCGCCGTGTTCGCCGCGCGGGGCTACGACGAGGTCCTGCTCCCGATGTTCGACTACGCCGAGCTCTTCGAGCAGGGGCTCGGCGCGGGGCGGGCGCCGCGGACGTACCGGTTCACCGACCACGAGGGGCACACGCTGGCGCTGCGCCCGGAGCTCACGACGCTCGTCGCGCGCACCGTCGCCACCCGCCTCGCGGACGTCCCCCCGCCCCTGAAGCTCGCCTACTGCGGCGAGGTCTTCCGGTGGGACCCGCCCCGTCGGGGGCAGCCCGCGGAGCTCCGTCAGATCGGGGTGGAGCACGTCGGCGCGGACCCGGCGGAGGCCGATCTCGAGGTGCTGCTCGTCTGCGCCGAGGCGCTCCGGACGCTCGGCGTCGAGGGGGCGCGGATCGCCGTCGGGCACGTCGGCTTCCTCGGCGGCATCGTCGCCGGGCTGGGGCTGGACGACGCCGCCGCGGAGGTGCTGCGGGGCCTCCTCGACCACCGCGATCGGGACGGCGTGGAGCGCTTCCTGACGCCGCTGTCGACCCCCGAGAAGGTCGCCCGGTTCTGCGCCCTGACGTCGCTCACGGGCGGCCGCGAGGTGCTCGACGACGCCCTCGCCGTCGTCCGCAACGGGCGCAGCCGGGAGGCGCTGACGGAGCTGGTCTCGCTGCTCGAGCGGGCCGAGGCGGCCGGCCTGGGGGACATGCTCCAGGTCGACCTCGGCTCCGTCGCGGGGTTCGACTACTACACCGGGCTGACGTTCCAGGTGTTCGCCCCCGGGATCGGCTCGGCGCTCGGCGGGGGCGGCCGCTACGACCGGCTGATGGCCCGCTTCGGCCGCGACCTCAACGCCGTCGGGTTCTCCTTGTGCGTGGACTGGCTGGCCGACCTGCGGGCCGACGCGACGGACCGGCCGCCGCTGACCGTGGCGCTGAGCAAGGGGCGCCTCGCCGGGCCCGCCCTGGAACGCCTCGCCGCAGCCGGGGTCGTCCTGCCGGACGGGTGGGAGGACTCCCGCCAGCTCTGGTTCGATGACGTCGCGGGCCGCTGCCGCATCGTCTTCGTCAAGCCCGCCGACGTGCCCACGTACGTCGAGTACGGCATCGCCGACGTGGGCGTCGCGGGGGGGGACGTGCTGCTCGAGAGCGGGGCCGACGTGCACGCCCCCCTGGACCTCGGGTTCGGCCGCTGCCGGCTCGCGGTCGCCGGCCCCGCGGGCGCCTCGGTCGGCGGGCCGGGGGGGACCGTCCGGGTTGGCACGAAGTACCCCCACGCCGCCGAGCGCTGGTTCCTCGCGCGGGGCATCGCGGCCGACATCATCGAGCTGTCGGGGTCCGTCGAGCTGGCCGCGTCGTCGGGGCTCGCGGACCTCATCGTGGACGTGGTGGAGACCGGCCGCACGCTCCGCGAGAACGGCCTCGAGGTGCTCGACGAGGTCGCGGTCTGCACGGCGCGGGTGGTCGTCAACCGGGCCGCGTGGCAGCTCCGGGGCGACGCCATCCGGAGCCTCGTCGCCGCGCTCCGGGCAGGGTCGACGGCGTGAGCATCCCCGTCGTCGAGTGGTTCGCCGAGCGGCCGTCGCCGCGGCTGGACGCCATCCTCCGCCGCAACGAGGGGCCGTCGCGCGAGGTCGTCGAGCAGGTCCTCACCATCATCGAGACGGTCCGCCGCGACGGGGACGCCGCGCTGGTGGAGTACGCCCGCCGGTTCGACGGCGTGGAGATGACGCCCGAGGACCTGGTCGTCCCCCGGGAGCGGTTGGAGCAGCTCGCGTCGGGGCTCGAGCCGGCGCTCCTCGACTCCCTGGAGCGGGCGGCCGACAACATCCGCTCCTTCCACGCCCACCAGCGGGACGCGGGCTTCCTCGTCGAGGAGGACGACGGCGTCCAGCTGGGCACCCGCGTCATGCCGGTCGGCTCGGCGGGGCTGTACGTCCCCGGCGGGACCGCGGCGTACCCGTCGTCGGTGCTGATGAACGCGCTCCCGGCCCTGGTCGCGGGGGTGGAGCGGCTGGTCGCGGTGACGCCCCCGCAGGCCCTGGAGCGGACCCCGGCGCTCGCGGCGGCGCTGCAGATCGCGGGGGTCGACGAGGTCTACGCGGTGGGCGGGGCGCACGCCGTCGCGGCGCTCGCGTACGGCACGCAGACGATCAAGCGGGTCCACAAGATCGTCGGTCCGGGGAACCTCTGGGTGGCGACGGCGAAGCGGCTGGTGTTCGGGGCCGTCGGCATCGACTCGTTCGCGGGGCCGTCCGAGGTCGTGGTGGTCGGGGACGGCTCGGCCAACCCGGCCTGGGTCGCGGCGGACCTCCTCGCCCAGGCGGAGCACGACACCGAGGCCGCGGCCATCGCGATCGTGTGGGACGCGGACCTCGCCGCGGCGATCGGCGCCGAGGTGGACCGCCAGCTCGCCGACCTCCCCCGGAGGGACGTGGCGGGCGAGTCGGTCCGGCAGTACGGCGCCGTGTTCTGCTGCCTCGGTCCCGACGCCGCCTGCCGGCTCGTCAACCTCCTCGCCCCCGAGCACGTCGAGCTGCTCGTCGAGGACCCGGGCTGGTTCGCCGACCGCGTCCGCCACGCCGGCGCGCTCTTCCTCGGCCACCAGACCCCGGAGGCGGTGGGCGACTACTTCGCGGGCCCGAACCACGTCCTCCCCACCTCGGGGACGGCCCGGTTCAGCTCGCCCCTCGGCGTGTGGGACTTCCTCAAGCGGACGAGCATCATCCGCTACACCGGCGCGCGCCTCGCGAAGACCGGCCCCGACATCGTCCGCCTCGCCGAGGCCGAGGGGCTCGACGCCCACGCCCGCTCCGTCGCCATCCGCCTGCAGGACCGTGAGTCGTGAGCGGCGCCGACCCGCGGGCCGCGATCAAGCCCCGGATCCGGGCGATGCAGGCGTACACGCTGGCGCCCCGGACCGCGGCCATCAAGGTCAACCAGAACGAGTGCCCGTGGGACCTGCCCGACGACCTCAAGGACGAGGTGCTCCGCCGCGCGCGGGACCAGGCGTGGTCCCGGTACCCCACGTTCAACCCCCGTGAGCTGCGTGAGTCGCTGGCCGGGTTCGCGGGCTGGCGACCCGACGGGGTCCTCGCCGGGAACGGCAGCAACGAGCTGATCCAGGTGACGCTGTCGTGCGTCGTCGAGCCGGGGGTGAGCGTCGTCCTCCCCGAGCCCACGTTCACCCTCTACCGGCAGATGGTGACGGTCCTCGGGGGGACCGTGAGCGGCGTGAGCATGCGGCCCGACCTGGGGTTCGACGCCGACGGCATGCTGGCCGCGGCGGGGTCCGCCGACGTCCGCATGATCGTCGCCTGCAGCCCCAACAACCCGACCGGCGCGGCCCTCGACGCCGACGCCGTGAGCCGGCTCCTCACGTCCTTCGACGGGCTCGTCGTCATCGACGAGGCGTACCACGAGTTCGCGGGCTGGTCGGCGGCCTCGCTCCTCCCGGAGCACCGCAACCTCGTCGTGCTCCGGACGTTCTCCAAGGCGATGGGGCTGGCGGGTGTCCGCTTCGGGTACCTCCTCGCCGACCCCGAGCTGGTGCTGGAGCTGAACAAGGCGCGGCTGCCCTACAACGTCGGCCGGCTCACGCAGGCGGCGGTGCAGGTCGCCATCGAGCGGTACGACGACGTCCTCGCCCCGCGCATCGCCGAACTGGTGAGGCTGCGCGACGAGCTGGTCGCGGGGGTGGCCGCGATCGACGGGCTGACCCCCGCCCCGACGGCGGCGAACTTCGTCTGCGTCCACTCCTCACGCCGGGATCCGGGGGACGTCTGCGAGGCGATGTACGAGCGCGGCGTGCTCATCCGGAACGTGAGCGGCTACCCGATGCTGGACCGGTACTTCCGGATCAACGTGGGGACCGCCGACGAGAACGCCGCGGTGCTCGCGGCGCTGAGGGAGGTGCTCGCGTGAGCCGCCAGACCACCGTGAGTCGCAAGACGTCCGAGACCGACATCACCGTCACCCTCGACCTCGACGGCGCCGGGGAGGCGACCGTGTGCACCGGCATCGGGTTCCTCGATCACATGCTCACGGCCTTCAGCAAGCACGGCCGGTTCGACCTCACCCTGACCTGCGCGGGGGACCTGCACATCGACGAGCACCACAGCGTGGAGGACTCCGCGATCGTGCTCGGGCAGGCGTTCGTCGACGCCCTGGCCGACGCCGCCGGGGTGGAGCGGTTCGGGACGGCGTACGTCCCCATGGACGAGGCGCTGGTCCGCGCGGTCGTCGACCTCTCGGGGCGGCCCTACCTCGTCTGGAAGGTGCCCGCGCTGCGGGAGACGATCGGGGACCTCCCGGTCGAGCTGGCGTCCCACTTCTGGCGGAGCTTCGCCGAGCACGCGCGGATCACGCTGCACGTCGAGGCGCTGTACGGGGACAACCAGCACCACCTCCTGGAGGGGGTCTGGAAGGCGTGCGGGCGGGCGCTGAAGGAGGCCGTGAGGCGCGACGGTCGCACCGACGCGGTCCCCTCGACGAAGGGCTCGCTGGAGCGATGACGGTCGCGGTCGTCGACTGCGGGATCGGGAACCTCCGCTCGGTCTGCAAGGCGTTCGAGGCGGTCGGCGCGGACGTCGCGCTCACGTCCGATCACGGCCTCCTCCGCGAGGCCTCGCACCTCGTCGTCCCCGGGGTCGGCGCGTTCGGGGACTTCATGACGGCGCTGGGGCGCATCGGCGTCCTGCCGCTGCTCGCCGACCGGGTCGCCGAGGAGACGCCGCTGCTGGGCGTCTGCGTCGGCATGCAGGTGCTCTTCGAGGAGGGGCTGGAGTTCGGCCGCCACCGCGGGCTGGGGTGGATCCCCGGCCGGGTGGTCCCGTTCGACGCGGACAAGCTCGTCGTCCCTCACGTCGGCTGGAACGTGGTCCGCGGCTGCCGCCCCGACCCCCTCGTCGACGAGGCCGCCGAGCCATACTTCTACTTCGTCCACAGCTTCTACGCGGAGGCGGCGGACGAGCACGTCGTGGCGCGGTCGGACTACGGCCACGACTTCCCCTGCGTCGTGCGCTCACGGTCGGTCTGGGGGGTGCAGTTCCACCCCGAGAAGAGCCAGCGCGCGGGGCTCGATCTGCTGTCCCGGTTCGCGGCGCTGCCGTCGCCGGTCGGCGGGCTCAGGGCGGCGGCGTGCTGATCCTGCCGGCCATCGATCTCCGCGGCGGGAGGTGCGTTCGCCTCGTCCAGGGGCGCTACGACCGCGAGCTGTCGTACGACGCCGACCCGGCCGAGATCGCGGCGACGTACGCGGCTCACGGCGCCACGTTGGTGCACGTCGTGGACCTCGACGGGGCCCGCGACGGGGAGCGCGCCAACCGCGCCCAGGTGGCCCGCATCGTCGAGGCGGCGGAGGTGGACGTGGAGCTCGGCGGGGGCCTCCGGTCGGCCGACGACGTCCGCGCCGCGCTCGACGCGGGCGCCGCCTACGCGATCGTCGGGACGCTGGCGGCGGAGCAGCCAGACACGCTCCCCGTTCTCACCCGTGAGTTCGGCGCCCGGATCGTCCTCGGGCTCGACGTCGCCGACGGGCGGGTGGCCGTCCGAGGGTGGCGTGAGTCGTCCGGACTCACGGCTCTGGCGCTGGCCCGTCGCGCCGCCGACGCCGGGGTCGAGCGCGCTGTCTACACGGACGTGAGCCGCGACGGGATGCTCCAGGGGCCGGACGCCGCGGGGGCCGCCGAGCTGGCCGCCGCGACGGGCCTGCAGGTCACCGCCAGCGGCGGGGTGGGGACGCTCGAGCACGTGCGTGAGTCGGCCGCTCACGGGGTCCACTCGCTCATCGTCGGGCGGGCCCTCTTCGAGGGGCGCTTCACCGTCGCCGAGGCCATCGCGGCGGCGAACGAGGGCGCGTCCTGATGCTCGCCCGTCGCATCATCCCCTGCCTCGACGTCGACGGCGGTCGCGTCGTGAAGGGCATCCAGTTCGTCGATCTCGTCGACGCGGGCGACCCCGTCGAGCAGGCCCGGCGGTACGACCGGGAGGGCGCCGACGAGCTGGTCTTCCTCGACATCACCGCCAGCTCGGACCGGCGCGCGATCGTCGCCGAGATGGTCCGGGAGGTGGCGGACACGGTGTTCATCCCGTTCACCGTCGGCGGCGGCATCCGGACCGTCGACGACATGGCCGCCATCCTCGGCTCGGGGGCCGACAAGGTGTCCGTCAACACCGCCGCCCTCGCCGACCCGACGCTGCTCGAGGACGGCGCCCGCCGCTTCGGGTCGCAGGCGGTCGTGCTCGCCATCGACGCGCGCCGCGTGGACGATCCGTCGCCCGGCGAGCCGGGTCGCTGGGAGGTCACCAGCCACGGCGGGAGGCGGCCGACCGGGCGCGACGCCGTGGGGTGGGCGATCGAGGCGACGTCCCGGGGGGCGGGCGAGATCCTGCTCACGTCCATGGACCGCGACGGCACCGGCGACGGCTACGACCTCGCGCTGCTGCGGGCCGTGAGCCAGGCCGTCCGCGTTCCCGTCATCGCCAGCGGCGGCGCCGGGACCGTCGACCACATCGTGGACGCGCTGACCGCGGGGGGCGCCAGCGCCGCGCTCGCCGCGTCCATCTTCCACTTCGGCCGGATCTCGATCCCGGAGGTCCGCGCCGCGCTGCGTGAGCGAGGAGTGCCGAGCCGATGACGTCCGACAAGATCGCGTGGGACGACCGGGGCCTGGTCGCGGCCGTCGTCCAGGACGCCCGCAGCGGCGAGGTCCTGACCGTGGCCTGGATGAACCGTGAGTCGTTGACGAAGACGCTGTCGACGGGCGAGACGTGGTTCTGGAGCCGGTCCCGGCAGGAGCTCTGGCACAAGGGGGAGACGTCGGGGAACACGCAGCGGGTCGTCGGGATCGGCCTCGACTGCGACGCCGACGCGCTCGTGGTCCAGGTCGAGCCCGCCGGGCCGGCTTGCCACACCGGAGCCCGCTCCTGCTTCTTCGAGGACGTGGACGGCGGCCCCGCCCTGCGCCCCCCCGATCGCCTCGGCGCGATCCTCGCGGAGCTCCGCGCCGTCATCGCCGCCCGCCACGCCGAGCGCCCGGAGGGGAGCTACACGACGAAGCTGTTCGCCGACGGCGTCGGCAAGATCGCCCAGAAGGTGGGGGAGGAGGCGTCGGAGACCATCGTGGCGGCGCTGTCCGAGGACGACGACCACCTCGCCGCGGAGGTGGCGGACCTCCTGTACCACCTCGTCGTGCTGCTCCAGGCTCGCGGCCTCGACGCGGACGCGGTCGCCGCGAAGCTGGAGGACCGCCGTCGCTGACCGGGTCGGAGGGCCGCGCCGCCGCTACTTCTTCTTCTTCTTCTTCTTCTTCGGCTCGGGCTCCTTGGGGACGAACTGCGTCTTCGGCTCGTCGTCCTCCTCGGGCTCCGGCTCGGCCGCGGCGGTCCGCTCGGGGAGGTCCTCCAGGCAGGTGACGCCGGTCATCGGATCGAGCCGCTTCTCGCCGAGGTCCCCGGCGACGACCTCCAGGGCGCTGACGATCCGCTCGGGGGCGTTGGGGCAGGGCCACTGGGCGAACGAGATGAGGTCCCCGTCGGCCTCGGACCAGGCGGGCGCGTCCCCGACGACGCGGCACAGCACGTCCCCGCCCGCGGCCCCGTCGGCGTCGTCCACCTCGACCCGGAGGTCGCCCTCGATGGCCAGCTCGCGGGCCTGCGCGAAGCGCTCGAGGTTCGGCGCCGCCAGCTCCTCGCAGGAGTACTTGCTCGTCGGCGTCCGGTCGCTCCACAGCAGCAGGTGCTGCTTGCGGTCCTTGCGGGCGTAGAGGATGCGCGGGAGGCCCGCCGTGTCCTCGACCCAGTGGTGGGGGACGGGGTCGATGACGGCGAGGGGGACCTTGACCTGGCCGGCGCCGCTGCAGTCGATCCCGGCGGCGATGCCGTCGACCGTGGGTCCGATGTCGACGCCGCTCCGCTTGGGCGTGGCGATGACCATGAAGTAGCGGCCCGTGGCGGTGCTCGCCCACAGCAGCAGGGCGCCCGCCTGGGGCTGCTCCTCACCGCCGATCTTGATGGGGACGACGGCCGCGGCTTCGCCCTCGACGGTCGTCCAGCGGACCTCGTCCATCCCGAACCACGCGCCGGAGTCGGCGAGCGCGCCCGTGTACAGCTTCAGCGTGTCCTCGGTCAGCTCGGCGTTGGCCCCGGGGAACCAGACGACGTTCGTCTGGGTGGAGCCGCTCTCCAGCGTGACGTTCCCGTTCTCGA
This sequence comes from uncultured Rickettsiales bacterium, assembly GCA_964344575.1. Taxonomy (GTDB): domain Bacteria; phylum Myxococcota_A; class UBA796; order UBA9615; family UBA9615; genus JAAESI01. The sequence continues at coordinate 9,618 of CAYFOA010000044.1, forward strand.
GGGTGTCCTCGACCTGCGACGCGACCTTGCTCCCGGCGGGCATCGGGATCGTGCAGCTCCCCAGCTCGGTGGGGGACAGCTCCCCGGCGAGCGCCGGCGAGGCGGCGAGGAGGGCGAGGACGAAGGGGGTCAGCAGCTTCATGGCGGCGCATCCTATATGAGGGAGCGCAGCCTGAGTTCCAGCTCCGAGCCGATCGCTTCGGAGACGAGGTCCACGCTCAACAGGATCTGGACCCACATGGCCCACCGATCGGGTCGCTTCATGCGATCCAGGCCGAGCCGGACGAGGTCGAACGCGCTGTCCGGCATCTGCTGGAACTCGAGCTGCTTCCGGACCTCGGCGAGGATGTCCTGGCGGCGGCGGTCGAGCGCCTTCTGGGAGACGAGGTCGCGCTGCTTGTCGACCACCTTGATCTGCCGCGCCGTGCGCGCCCGGGACGCGATCGCGAGGCCGGCCTGGAGGTCGGCGATCTCGGCCCGCTTCTTCGCCTCCTCCTCGTCCGCCGCCTCCAGCACCTGGACCAGCCGCGCCCGGAGCGTCGCCTCCGCCTCCTCGTTCCACGCCTCGTGCGCCCCCTCGCGCGAGACCGACACGAGGATCCGCGGCGGGTTGTTGCTCACGCCCGCCTTCACGGTCGTCACGTAGAGGTCGAAGAGCTTCCCGACGTGCCGCACGGCGTCCTCGACGCGGCCGCGCCAGTCGCCGGGGAGGCCCTCGATCTCGTAGTCCACGATGAGGCTGTTGTGCTTCTTGTCGACGCCCACGGATCGCAGTTTGCCCGCTATGGTCGCCCCCGTGGAAGGGCACGGATCGCGATCGGCGTGGCGGGTCCTGTGGGGGATCATCGTCGGTGTAGGCGTCGGGCTGATCGTGCTGGCCGGGCAGGCCGCCGGGCTGGAGGCGACGGCGACCGATCGCGTCAGCGCCGCGTTCGAGTCCGCGGGCCGCGAGACGGGGGCGCTGGTCCTGGAGCTGGGCGGCTGGGTCGTCGCCATCGTCGGCACCGTGGGGCTCCTGTCCACCTTCAAGCGAGAGATCGCCGAGGCCGACGCCGTCGTCGTGCAGGGGCTGGAGCCGCGGCCCGCGATGCCCTCGCAGGTGCAGCCCGCGGCCGACGCGCCGGTGGACACGTGGGCCGACGAGATCGAGTTCGACCCCACCCGCTGGGACCACCCTGCCGCGTCGGTGTTCGTCGTCGACGGGGGGAAGAGCGCCGGCGCCGTGTACGACGCCGTCCGGGCCGGGGCGACGGGGACGGGACTCCTCGTGGCCATGCTCCAGGGGCTCACGCAGAAGGACCGGAAGCTCGTCGTCGCGCTCGGGACGGAGCTGCAGGTGGGGACGTTCGAGGCGGCGTGGCGCCCCTCGGCGCTCGCGGCGGACGTCGCCTGGCTCCGGACCGGGACGGAGGACGTCGCCGCGATCCGGGAGCAGCTCAAGGGCGCCGCGTTCATGGTCCTCGCCGCCGCCCGGGCGTGATGTAACGGCCGGGGAACGGATCCCCGCAGGCGCCGGACTACGATTGCGGGATGTCCGTCAGCGCCCTGTTCGCCGTCGTCCTCGCCGCCGCCACCCCCGCCTCTGCCGACGACTGGGAGGCCACCCTGGAGACCGCCGTCGAGGCCGTCGTCCAGCTCAAGTACCTCCGCCCCCGCTCGTTCGAGGAGGCCGACGCGGGCGCGTCCCAGGCGACCGGCTTCGTGGTCGACGCCGAGCGCGGGATCATCCTGACGAACCGCCACGTCGTCGGGACCGGCCCCATCGACGCCAAGGCCGTCTTCCTCAACCACGAGGAGGTCGCCCTGGAGGCGCTGTACCGCGACCCCGTCCACGACTTCGCCTTCTTCGGCTTCGACCCCGCCGAGGTCGAGCACGCCGAGCTCGTCGAGCTCACCCTCGCCCCCGAGGAGGCGCGCGTCGGCGTGGAGATCCGGGTGGTCGGCAACGACGCCGGGGAGAAGCTCTCCATCCTCGACGGGACGCTGGCCCGGCTGGACCGCACGGCGCCCTTCTACGGACACGACCGCTACAACGACTTCAACACCTTCTACTACCAGGCGGCGTCGTCGACGTCGGGCGGCTCGTCGGGCTCGCCGTGGCTCGCCGCGACCGGCAAGGTGGTCTCCCTGAACGCGGGCGGGAGCCGCAAGGCGGCGTCCGGGTTCTCGCTGCCGCTGTGGCGGGTCAAGCGCGCGCTGGAGCTGCTCCAGGCGGGCGAGCCGGTCCCCCGCGGGGGGGTGATGGCGGAGTTCAAGTACACGCCCTACGACGAGCTCCGGCGGCAGGGGCTGAGCGAAGCGGCGGAGGCGGAGGCGCGGGCGACGTTCCCCGACGCGACGGGGCTGCTGTGGATCCGGGGCACGCAGACGGGCGGCCCCGCGGACGGGCGGCTGAAGCCCGGCGACGTCATCCTCCGCGTGGCGGGCGAGCCCCTGGCCGGGTTCGTCGCCCTGGAGGAGCGGTTGGACGCAGCCGTCGGGACCGAGGTCGTCTTCGGGATCGAGCGGGACGGGCAGGCGCTGGACGTCTCCGTCCCCGTGGCCGACCTCCACGCCGCCACGCCGTCGGGCTACCTCGAGCTCAGCAACGCCGTCCTCACCGAGTACAGCTACCAGCAGGCGCGCACGCGGGGGATGCCGGTGGGCGGCCTGTTCGTCGCCCGTCAGGGGTACGCGCTGGACCGGGCGGCGCTCGGCAAGGGCTGGGTCATCGTCGCGATCGGGGGGGAGCCGACGCCGACGCTGGACGCGGCCGAGGCAGCGCTGGGCCGGTACGCCGAGGGCCACCTCGTCGAGCTGACCGCGGTCCACCCCACGAAGCCCCGGAAGCGCTCCGTGTTCACGATGGAGATGGACTGGACGTGGTTCCCGGCGCGGCGCTGCGACCGGGGCGTCGTGGGCGCGGAGTGGACGTGCCGCGACCTCCCCCCGCCCGCGGACGAGACCCCGGCGACGTCCATCGATCCGGGCCTCCGGATGGGGCTGCAGGCGGCGACGAAGGTGGGCGCCAAGGTGGCGCGCTCGCTCGTCCAGATCGAGTTCGACGCACCGTTCATCACCGACGGCCAGCGGACCGACGGGGGGAAGGGGACCGGGCTCGTCGTCGACGCCGCGGGGGGGCTCGTGGTGACCGACCGGGAGGCGGTGCGGCAGGCGCTGGGGGACGTGACGGTCGTCGTCGGCGCGGCCCTCCGGGTGCCCGCCGAGGTCGTCGCCCTGCACCCCGTCCACAACCTCGCCTTCGTCCGCTACGACCCCGCCGCGGTCCCCCCGGGCACGCTCGCGTCGGCCGTCCTCGACCCGCGGCCGCTGTCCGTCAACGAGGACGTCCACCTCGTCGGGCTGACGGCCAAGGGGCTCGTCGTGGACAAGGAGATGGCGGTGGCGAACCTGCTCGTGCCCGCGCTGCGGGACCCCAAGGTCGCCCAGTTCAAGGCGACGAACGTCGACTTCGCCTACCTCTCCGAGCTGCCCCAGGTCGCCGGCGGGGTGCTCGCCGACCGCCGGGGGCGGGTGCGGGCCCTCGCGGCGGCGTACACGTACCGCAACGGCAAGAAGATGACTCCGTTCCTGGCGGGGCTGCCCGCCGAGGTGTGGGCCGAGCTGGTGTCCGAGGTCCTGCCGGGGCCGCTGGGGATCCGCGACCTGGGGGTCGAGCTGGGGACCACGACGCTGGCCGAGGCGCGCCGGCGGGGCCTCGACGACGCCACCCTCGCGGCGCTCGCCGACACGACGCAGCAGCCGGGCGTCCTGACCGTCGTCCGGACGCAGCCGGGCTCCCCCGCGGCGGAGGTCCTGCAGGACGCCGACCTGATCCTCTACGTCGACGGCGAGCCGGCGCTCCGGGCGCGCGACCTCGAGCTGGCGGCGCGCGAGGCGGTGGTCGAGCTGACGATGCTGCGCGCGGGCGCGGTCCTCACCGTCGAGGTGGCGCCGGTGCCGCTGGACACGTCGGGCACGACGCGGGTGGTGCAGTGGGCGGGGCTGCTGGTCCAGGCGCCCCACCGCGAGGTCGGCCTCCAGACCGGGATCGACCCCGGCGGGGCGTACATCAGCCAGTGGTACAAGGGCTCGCCGGCGGAGCGGGGGCGGGCGTTCGCGACGAAGTCGATCGTCGAGGTGGACGGCGTCCCCGTGACGTCCTTGGACGACCTCCTCGCGGTCGCCGCGGAGAAGCGCGACGGCTCGGTTCGCGTCACCCTGCAGGAGGCGAACGGCCGCACCGTCAGCCGCACGCTGGAGCTGGATCCGGAGTTCTGGCCGACGATCGAGCTGGTCCGGGGCGACGACGGCCGCTGGCTCCGGGTCGAGCGCTGAGGGGATCTGCTATGAGGCGCCCATGAAGACGATCCGGAACCTCACCCGCAAGCCCATCAAGGTCCCGCTGCCCGGCGGCAAGGTCCTCCGCCTCGGGCCGAAGCAGGACGGGTCGATCCGCGATCAGGCGGCCCACCACGGCGCCGTGCAGCGCATGGTCGAGGCGGGGACGATCGAGATCTTCGACGGACCGGGGAAGACCTCGGGCTTCCAGCCCCGCTAGTCAGCGCACCATCAGCGCGTAGTCCCAACCGCCCAGGGTGAGCGTGAGCTGCGAGCCGCTCGCGGTGGCCGTGCGGCCGAACGCGGCGTCGGTCAGGGTCACGCCGTCGAGCGCGTCCGTCCCGAGGTCGATGGTCTCGGTGCGGTCGCCCCAGCCCTTGTGGAGCGCGACCACGGCGACCTCGTCGCCCTCGGTCAGCGTGTAGACGTACAGGTCGTCGTCGACCCAGACCGTCGTCCGGTCGCCGCGCCGGAGCGCCGCCGAGGCCTGCCGCGCCTGGCCGATGCCGCGGACCCGCCCCAGCAGCTCGCTCTGGTTCGCCGACAGGTAGGGATCGAACGACATCATCCGGCGGTTGTCCGGGTCGCCGCTGCCGGCGAGGCCGATCTCGTCGCCGTAGTACAGCAGCGGCGCGCCGGGCTGCGTCAGCGTGAACGCCAGCGCCATCGACTGCCGCGCGATCAGGTCCCACTGCGTGACGTCCTCGCCCCCGCCCGCCATCCAGTCCTCCGTCCAGCCCCACGCGCCGCCGTCGTTGCCGGCGATCTCCGTCGCCAGCCGGGCGATGTCGTGGTTGCCCGCGAACGGCGACATCACGTAGCCCCCGTAGGCGCTGCGTGATGCGCTCACGGCCCCGTCGAGGTCGTAGAAGCTGGCCTCGTGGGCGAAGGAGCTCCGGATCGCCCAGTACAGGGGGAAGTCGAACTGCCCGTCGAGCTCCCAGTCCGAGACGTACTCCATGATCGTGCCGTGGCCGTCGCCGCCGGTGAACGTCTCCCCGACGAGGTAGAAGTCCGCGCCGCCGCCCGCCTCGACCTCCTCCCGGATGCGCCGCGACAGGCTCCGCATGACGACGTGGTCCATGTGCTTCGCCGCGTCCACCCGGACCGCGTCGACGTCGTACGTCCGGATCAGCGCCAGCGTGTCGTCCAGCACGCGCTCGGTGATCTCGTGGTTCCGGTAGTTCAGGTCGGGCAGGTAGTCGGTGAACCAGCAGTCCAGCGCCCGCTCGTCCCAGCCGCACCCGTCCGTCCCGCAGACGCAGCCCCCGCCGAACCAGTCCGGCCGCTCGGCGACGTAGTCGTGGTCCTGGTGCACGTGGTTGAGGACGAGGTCGAAGATCACGCGGATGCCGCGGGCGTGGGCCTCGTCGATCAGCTCGTGCAGCCGCTCCTCCGCGCCGGACCAGACGTCGCCGCTGCGGTCCTCGATGCCGAGCGCCTCGACCGGCCAGTAGCCGTGGAAGCCGCTGAAGTTGTGGACCATGTCGACGGCGAGGTAGGGGGCGTCGGGGTTCTCGTAGACGGGGGTGAGCCAGAGCGCGTCCACGCCGAGGTCGTCGAACCAGCCGTCGTCCATCGCGTGCAGCACGCCGAGGAAGTCGCCGCCCTGGTAGTTGGCCCGCTCCTCGACGTCGGGCACCGGGCCGGGGGCGCCCGCCTCGCCGAAGTCGCCGTTGCGGAAGCGGTCGACGAACGCGAAGTAGATCAGCGCGTCCTCCCACGTCCACGCCTCGTCCTCGACCCACAGCGGGACCCACAGGGGGTTGTTCTCGGCGGGGCGGCCGGCCTCGTCCGAGGCGCTCACGAGGACGCTGTGCTTGCCGTCGGGGAGGTCCGACGCCGTGATCGTGATCGTGCCCGCGTCCGCGTCGACGACCGCGTCGGCCGCGGCGCCGCCGATCGTGACCGAGACGGAGGACGGGTCGACGGGGGAGCCGTCCTCGGCGGAGGCGACCTGGACGACGACCTCGAGATCCCCGCCGGCGTTCGCTGAGGCCTCCACCGTCTGGAGCAGGGGGACGCCGCAGTCGCCGACGCGGAGGTTCCGGTTCTCGTTGCCGTCGACCCACTTGGCGTACGCCCACGGCGGCGGGTCGCCCTCCCAGTTCCCGTCGTAGAGGTACTTGAAGCCGTACTCGCCGGGGGCCAGCGCGGGCAGCTCGACCTCCCACCAGCCGTCGTCGGCGAGGGTCAGGTCCTCGGGCGTCCAGCCGTTCCACTCGCCCGCGACCTGGACGAGGCCCGCGTCCGCGCTCGTCCGGAGGAGCGGCGTGCAGTCGCGGACGGTCTGGATCTCGGGGTCGGGCTCGTCGGTGGGGGTGCTGTCGTCGTCGTCACCGGACGCGTCGTCGTCGTCGCCGGTCGCGTCGTCGTCGTCCGCCGTCGCGTCGTCGTCGTCGGGCTCGGGGCAGTTCGAGATGCACTCCTGGTCACACGCGGTCAGGGCCAGGGGCAGGAGCACGAGCAGCAGGGGCAGCAGCCATCGCATGGCGGCACCGTAGCAGCGCGCGTGACTCTGACAAGAGTTACTATCATGCGGGCTAGGCTGCACGGGTGCGAGCATGGCTCCTGGTGCTGATCCTCGCCACGCCTTCTTCGGCCTGGGCCGCGGTGGGGTGCTCGCTCGCGAACCCCGAGGAGGACATCGCCGGCTTCTTCCCCGAGGTGACGACGTTCACCGTCAACTACGTCACCTACCAGCGGCAGGACCCGACCGGCTGGTACGCGCTGCGCGCGGGGATCGGCGAGGAGCTGGACGCCGTCTACGAGACGATCGACGTCCCCTACGCGCTGTACACCGTCGACGGACCGGACGGCCGGCTGGGGTACGTGTTCGGGGTCAACCAGCGCGGCAAGTACGCCAACCTCCAGGTCATCGCCGTGACGGACGCGGAGCTGGCGCTGAAGCAGGTCTACCTCCAGAAGATCCGGTCGCCTGAGCACGAGGCGTTCCAGTCGGCCGCGTTCCTGGAGGCGCTCGCCGCCGTCCCGCTGGCCGACTACCCGGGGATGGTCGGGTGCTACCGGGACGGGGCCTGCGACGACGTCCCCGTGCGGGACCCGAGCGGGGGGGCCGAGCCGGAGGACTTCCGCGCGGTGCTGCGGGCGCTGGCGAAGCTGCACCTGCTGTCGGAGACGCTGCTGCGGCCGGGCGAACCGGCGCGACCCCCGACGCTCGCCGCGCTGGCGGAGTGGGTCGCGGGGACGGGGGGCGCGCGGCTGCGTGGCGGGACGCTCTGGGAGCTGTCGTCGCAGCCTGCCGAGGCGGCCGCCCTGGCGCCGGACGCCGACGTCGTGCTCCTGCCGGACGGGCGGGCGGTCCCCCTGGACGTGCTGGCGCGCATTCCCGTGCTCGAGGTCGGGGACGTCGCCGTGATCGCGGTCGCCCGGGAGGGCGGGCCGGCGGCGGTCCGGCTGCGCGACGGCGAACGGATGCTCGCGACGGGGCGGTTGTTGCTGTTCGGAACGCGCGTGCTCAAGGATCAACGCACCGACTCGTGGTGGAGCGCGGCCACGGGCGCATGCATCTACGGGGCGCGGGCGGGCGAGCAGCTGGAGTTCGTTCCGGGGGTGACGGTGGTGCGCGCCTCGGAGCTGCCCCCGGACGCAGTCGTCTTCACGCCTCCGCGCGGCGGTTGAACGCGAGGCGGAGCTTCTTCACGAAGCCGGTGGGCGTGGCGCTCGACTCCTCGGCCTCGACGCCGAGGTTCTTCCGGACCACGTCGACGAGGTCGTCGGCGGTGACGTCCTCGGTGATGACGTCGTCGAGCTGGTTCGCGGCCCGGGCGGCGCGGGCGTCGCCCGCCGAGAGCGCCTGGCCGCTGCGGCTCGGTCCGTACGCGATGAACAGCCCGTCCCGCAGCGTCGTCCGGGCGGCGCCGCAGAGCTGGGCGCCGTCGGTGCCGATGTGGTTCTGCTTCATCGCCGCGAGCACGGCCGTCGGGTGGTGCCGGTCCAGCGCCCCCAGCGCCCCCGGGACGTCCGGGTAGGCGAGCACCCGCAGGGACCCGCGGGCGGCCGTCTTGAACGCCTCGCGGAAGTCGCGCCGGGGGTCGATGAGGAGGACGAGGGGCTGGCTCATGCTCGGGATCATGGGCATGTCCAGCAACCCTGACCATCCGGGCGGTCTCGGTTGTGTCGTAGGGGAAAGCCCCGGAATCAGTAGAGGATCACCGTATCGGCGTCGAGCTTGCGCTCGGCCCCGGCGCCTTCGAGGCGGCCCGCGACGACGACCCGGCGGCCGCTGGAGTCGGGCGGGATGACGAAGCCGGCGCCCAGATCGAGGTCGACGTACGTCAGGTCCTCCTCGTCGAGGAGGTAGAACCAGCAGCCCATCCGGCAGACCTCGCCGATGACGCCGCGGACGGTCGCGGGGCCGGCCGCGGGGGCGGCCGCCAGGGTCGTCGCCTGCGCCTCGAGCGCGGAGACGTCCGCCGCCGCTCCGTAGACGTCGGGGTCCGGCTTGCAGGCCGCGAGGACGACGAGCAGCAGCAGGGGGAGGAGGCGCCTCACGCCCTCGACTGTAGTGCCCCGTCCACCAGCGCGCACCTCTGCGCGAACTCGGGCCGGGCGCTGACGTCGCGGTCGTGGGAGACGACCACGGCGGTCGCGTTGCAGCGGGCGCAGAGGGCGAAGAGCTGGTCGAGGGTGCGGTCCCGGTTCGACGGGTCGAGGGACGCGGTGGGCTCGTCGGCGAGCACGAGGTCGGGGTCGTTGGCGAACGCCCGCGCCAGCGCCACCTTCTGCCGCTCGCCGCGCGACAGGACCGCCGCCCGGTCCGACGCGCGGTGGAACAGGCCGAGCGGTCCGAGGAGGTCCCGCAGCGCGATCGGCGGCTTCCCCGACGCCGCCTGCACCAGCTCGATGTTGGCCGCCACGCTCATCGAGTCGAGGAGCTGCACCTCCTGGAAGACGAGGCCGACGTGGTTCAGCCGGAACCTCTCGGGGCGGCCCAGCGTCCCGTAGCTGACCCCCCGGTAGGCGACCGTCCCGCGGTCCGGGCGGACGAGGCGGGCGAGGACGTTCAGGAGCGTCGACTTGCCCGACCCCGAGACCCCCTCGACGGCGACGTGGGCGCCGGCCGTCACCGTGAGCGACAGCCCCCGGAGCACCTCGATCCCGTCCCAGGCCTTCGCCAGGTCGTCGGCTTGCAGGAGCGGCGGGTCGGTCATCCGTCCCCCCGGAACGCGCCCACGCCGCTGAACCAGCGGAGGCGGAGGAGCGGGGGGAGGGTGGCGACGAGGCCGACGGCGAGGGCCGCCCCGGCGACGGCGAGGGCCATCGCGGGGGTCACCGCGACGAGGTTCCCCGACGGCGCGTAGGGGAGGTAGCCGGTGAGCACCGAGGACGACCACGCCCCGGCCGCCATCGCCCCGCCGATGCCGAGGGCGGCGCCGCCCGCGACGAGCAGCAGGTTCTCCAGGATCGCGGCGCCGTAGATGAAGCGGTTGCTGATCCCGATGGCGTGGAGCGTGAACATCTTCCGGTGCTCGGCGAGGGTCCGGAGGAGCGTCGTGTTGAGGAGGACGGCGCCCGCCATGAGCGCCAGCACCCACGCCAGCAGACGCACGACGTCGCGCATGTTGGCCATCGCGATGCGGAGCGCCTCGACGACCCCGCTGAGGCTGACGACCTGCAGCTCGGGCTCGGCGTTCCAGGCCTCGCGGATGGCGTCCAGCTCCCCGACGTGCGCCGCCGCGACCTTGACGCCCGTCCCCGTGAGCTTGCCGTCGAGGCCGTAGCGGGCCTGGAGGTCGGACAGCCGCAGCAGCACCGTGCCGTCGGCCTGGCTGCCCGTCCGCTCGAGCACCCCGAGGACGGGCAGGGGAGCCTCCTCGCCGGGGAGGAGGTACGCGTCGCCGGCGTGGCGCTGCTCGAACTCCGCCGCCTCGTAGCCGAGCACGACGCCGGCGCCGGCGGCCGCGTCGAACCAGGTCCCCTCCCGCAGCTCCAGCCCGCGCGCGTCGCGGAGGTCGTCGGTGACGCCCTTGAGCAGCACCATCCCCGACTCGGTCGAGGGGTCGCGGACGGGGTGGATCAGCGTGGGGTAGACGCCGGCGATGCGGTCGTCGCCGCGGAGCCGCTCGACCACGCCGTCGGGCATGTAGCGGAGGCCGACGCCGCCCCGGAGCATGAGCGTCGCCGCCTCGTAGGGGCAGCCCTTCGCGGTGACGAGGAGGTCGAACCCCATCCGGTCGACGTCGCGCGCGACGGCCTTCTCGTAGCCGCCGACGAACCCCAGCAGGGTCGTCACGCCGAACGCCGCCAGCGCGATGCCGAGCACCGCCGCCGCCGATGTCCACCGGTTGTGGCGGATGTTCGCCAGCGGCCAGAGCAGCAGGTACTTCACGAAGCCTTCAGCAGCACCAGGTTCTCGTCGCAGAGCCCCCGCAGCAGCGACGTGCAGCGTTCCCGATCGCCCCCGGCGGCCTCCACGACCTCGCCCCAGGTGCGGGCGCCGTCCATCGCCTCGATCAGGGCGCAGGCGTCGTCGTCCAGCGCGTGGAGGTTCCGCCCCAGGAGCCACGAGCTCGTCGAGCTGAACACGGGGCGCTGCTGGTCGTAGGTGATGCCGCGGACGGCGCGGAGGGTGTGGCTGTCGGCGTCGATGGTGAAGCTCGACTCCAGCTCGCCGTTGGGGACGGGGACGGTGCCGTCGTCGAGCTCGGCGAACGTCCGGAGGGGGACGTCCTCGTCGAACTGCTCCCGGAAGCCCTCGTCCCCCGCCATGGCGTCGAGCGGGTGCTCCAGCTCCGCCATGAACTGCTGGTACATGTGGATCTGCTTCCGCAGCGCGGGGTGGGGGTTCGCCGGGATGGTGTTGACGAGGAAGCAGAACGCCTGCGCCGCGCCGACCGACTCGCTGAACTGGAGCGTCTGCCGCGCGCGCCAGAAGATCTCGTCGCGGCTCGCGATCTGGTTGCCCGCGTAGAAGTAGTGGAGGAAGTCCCGCGTGACCTCGTACATGCGGCGGTAGTTGCCGGCGTAGAAGTCGATCGCGGCCTGGTCGCGAGCCGGGTCCGTCAGCGTCGTGTGGATGCAGACCGACGCGCTGTAGCCGGCCAGCATCGCCATCGTCACGCCCGTCGACAGCAGCGGGTCGAGGAACGCGGCGGCGTCGCCGGCGAGGTACCAGCCGGGGCCCGCCGTCTGCTCGCAGGTGTAGGCCCAGTCGGTGATCGCGGAGGTCTCCGAGACGGCCCGCGCGTCGGGTCCGAGGAGCTCCTGGATGAACGGCGCCTGCGCCAGCGCGCGGTCGAAGAAGGCGGCCGGGCCGAGCTCCCGGTACTCGTCCTTGAACTCCTGCCCGGTGACCAGCCCGAGGCTCGCGTCCCCCAGCGCGCCGGTCAGCGGGATGTACCAGATCCACCCCCAGGGGTTCGTCTCGATGAGGACGTGGCCCTCGCGGACGCCCTTCGGCCCCTCGACGTCGCGGTAGTACCGGTAGAACGCGACCTGGCGCATCTTCTCGTCGTAGAGGCGCGTCGTGAGCTTCTTGCCGAGGACGGCGGACGGGCCCGAGGCGTCGACCACGAAGCGGGCCCGGACCTCCTCGCCGCTGCCGGCGATCTTGACGCCGGCCACGCGGCCGTCGTCCCCGACGAGCGGCCCCGCCGCCGCCTCCCCGCGCCGGACGCGGACCCCGGTCGTCTTCGCGTGGTCGAGCAGCACCTCGTCGAAGACGGCGCGGTCGACGTGGTAGGCGTGCGGGAAGGGGAGGAAGGGGTTGTTCCCGAACAGCACGTCCCACGGCTCGCGGGACTTCCCCCACACGAACGTGCCGCCGGTCTTGCGCGGGAAGCCGAGCGCCTCGACGCGCTCGACGAGGCCGAAGTCGTCGAGGATCGGCATCATCGACGGGAGCAGCGACTCGCCGATCCGGTGGCGTGGCCCGGTCTCCTTCTCGAGGAGGAGGACGTCGTGCCCGCGCATCGCCAGGTAGGTCGCCGCGGTGGTGCCCGCGGGGCCCCCTCCGATGACGATGACGTCGGCGCTGTCCACCGTTCAGACTCCTCGGTAGGCGACGTAGCCAAGGTACCCGATGGGATCCGCCGACGCGATGGACCAGCCGGCCCCCTCGAACAGGGCCCGCCAGCCCGCGTCGTCGAGGATCCGGCCGTTGCCGACGAGGTGGTGGATGAGGACGTTGGACCAGGCGTAGAGCCGCTCGACCCGGGGGAGGCCGGGCCTCGGCAGCGGCTGCTCCAGGGCGAGGATCGACCAGCCGGGGAGGCGCTCGCGCAGCGTCTTCAGGAGCGCGGTGACGCGGTCCTCGCCGGCCGCCAGGATCTCGTGGAAGTGGACGCTGTAGAGGAGCCCCGGACCCTCGGGGAGCGACGGGAGCCAGGCGTCCGCGTCGAACAGGTCGGCCTCCAGCCAGGTCACCCCCGAGGCGGCGGGGCGGGCGGCCGCCTCGGCGATCGCGGCGGCGGAGCGGTCGAGCCCGACCCGGGCCAGCGACGACGGCAGCCCCTCCAGCAGCCCCGTGGTGACGCCGACCTCGACGGCGACGCGGGCCCCGGACGCGTCGGCCGCGGCGCGCACCGCGGGGGCCATCCGCTGGCAGATCGTGTAGAGCGCCCGGGCGCTGACGTCGCCCCGGCGGACGACCTCGTCGCCGTACGTCGCGGACCCGTCGAGGAGCGCCCCCGCGCCCGCCCACACCGGGCCGTAGCAGCCGACGCGGACGTCGAAGAGGTTGATCCGGAGGCCGTCCTCGGTGACCCGGCCGTAGCGCTCGACCACGGCGCTCCCGAAGTCCGTCAGCCGCCACGCGCCGCCGGCGTCGCGGACCAGCAGCTCGTCCACCCCCTCGACGTAGGTCAGGAGCGTCTCGAGGACGTCCCGCACCAGCCCCAGGCGTTCCGCGATGGCGTCGGTCGTCAGCGGCCCGTCGGTGGCGAGCAGGCCGATGACCCCGGCCGTCCCGAGGTGGTGGAGGAGCTGGGCCTCGACGTAGTGGGTCGCCCGATCGTGGAACCACGCCTCGGGGGTCCGGTCCGTCACGCGCTGCCCCGCTCCTTCGCGATGAGGAGGCAGGGGGCGCCGGGGGCGACGTCCTCGCGCGGCAGGAAGGCGACGCCGCCGCGGGGGATGCGGAGCTCGCCGCCGCCGTCGTACGTGCCGATGACCTCGCCCGCGCGGACCTCGGTGAAGTTCGCCAGCGGGCGAGAGAACCTCAGCCCGGGGCCGGGGCACTCGATGGCCTGGACGATCTCGACGACGTTCAGCGGGGTCGCGGCCGGGGCCTCCCCGGTGAGGAAGCGGATGGCGACGGTGCGGGCCGTCTCCAGCGCGCGGGGGGTCCCGATCTGGCCGGTCTCGACGGTGACGCCGTCCCCGCCGCTGCGGTCGATGAGGTTCCGCAGCATCGTCTCGCCGTAGACCGCCTCGGCGCCCACGACGGCCAGCGGCACGCCGAGCCGGCGGACGAGCGCGAGGTGGCGCGGGGTGTCCTTGACGACGGCCAGCGGCGGCGTCGGCTTGACGGTCTGGTGCAGGTCGAGCAGCACCTCGACGGGCTTGAGCCACTTCCGCAGCGCCCGCGCGCGGCTGGACTCGAAGTCGTCCCCCTCGGGGATCTCCAGGCCGAAGAGCCGGTTCAGATCGCGCCCCGGGGCCGTCCCGCGGGTGTTGGCGGCGAGCGCGGGCGGGCTCCCCTTGCACAGCCACACCTCGTCCCGGCAGACCTGCCACACGGGGTGGTCCGTGGCGAGCAGCTCCTCCACGACGGCCGCGCCGGCCGTCTCGTTGCCGTGCATGCCGCCGACGATGGCGACCGTCCTCCGCTTGCCGCTCTCCCCGCGACGCAGCCAGAGGCCGTCTTCGATCTCCGCGATGGTGGCCATCAGGGACATTGTATGGAACCCGCGTCTACACTGCGCGCGCCGTGGCGGACGTCGTCTCCATGCAGCTCCCGGGCACCTCCGTGGAGGGGTGGCTGGTCGTCGACACGGTGGCGGGGGGGCTCTGCTTCGGGGGGACCCGGTTCACGCCCACGGTGACCCGCGGCGAGGTCGCGCAGCTCGCCCGCTGCATGACCTGGAAGCTGCGCGCGCACGGGCTGCCGGTGGGCGGCTGCAAGGCAGGGCTCCGGATCGACCCGGCGGACCCGCGCCTCCCCGAGGCCCTGGACGCGTTCGCCGACGCCATCGCGGGGGAGCTGACCACGCGGGCGATCATCGGCAAGGACATGGGCGCGACGAACGCGATGATCGACGCGATCTACGCCCGCGTCGGCGTCCCCCAGCTGCACCTCGTCCCGGGCGCGCCGGACCGGCTGCGGGACCTGACGGGGTACCGCCCGCACATGACGGGGCTGGGGGTGACGTTCGCCACCACCGCGGTGCTCGGTGACGACCTCGGCGGGTGCGACGTCCTCATCCAGGGGTTCGGCGCGGTGGGGGCGGGGTCGGCGGTCCGGCTGACCGAGCGGGGCGCGCGGGTGGTCGGCGTGAGCGACGCCCAAGGGGCGCTCCACCACGGGGGCGGGCTGCCCGTGGCGCGCCTGCTGGAGATCGTCGACGGCGGCGTCATCGACCGCGACCGGATCGACTTTCCCTGCACCCTCGAGGAGCGCGACGCGCTGCTCGAGCGCGACGGCGACGTCCTCGTCCTGGGCGCAGGGAGCAACTGCGTCGGGGCCGAGCCGGCGTCGCGCATCCGGTCGCGGCTCGTGGTCGAGGGGGCGAACTTCGGGCTCACGA
Source organism: uncultured Rickettsiales bacterium (assembly GCA_964344575.1). Classification (GTDB taxonomy): domain Bacteria; phylum Myxococcota_A; class UBA796; order UBA9615; family UBA9615; genus JAAESI01. Next base: position 24,647 of record CAYFOA010000044.1, read on the forward strand.
GCGACGCGCGGCCGGTCCTCCACGGGCGGGGCGTCCTCGTCCTCCCCGACATCCTCGCCAACAGCAGCAGCGCCGCGATGGTCGCGCGTCAGCTCGCCGCCGGGGGGAAGCTCAGCGAGGGCGAGCTGTGGGGCGCGATCGAGCGGTCGATCCGCGACGGGACCGCCGAGGCGGTCGCGCGGGGGCGGGCCGAGGGGCGGACCCCCCGGGAGGCATGGCTGGCGTCGTTGGACGAGGCCGCCTGATCATTTCGGTTGCGCGAGCCGTGTGCTGTAGGCACACTAATACACACTGATGCGCTGGGTGGCGCATCGCGCAGCCCGGCGGGGAACCACCGTGACGGGGCCGGCGTTCGGGGATCAGGACGACCCCGGGCACCGGCCTCGTCCGGTTCCGGACGTCAGGACGACGACTTCGACGTGGGCGGCTCGCCCTCGAACGCCAGCGCGCCCTCCGGAGCGGCCTGCGACAGGCGTCCCTCGGCCTCGTCCGGGGGGGCGGCGCTGACGGAGAGCCGGCCCGCGTCGCCGCCCAGCCCGAGGCGGGCGCGGATCCGCTCGGCGGCCTCGGCGGCGGCGGGGCCCACCGGCGCCTTGCGGTCCTGCATCGACCACAGCAGCTCGATGTCGTCGCGCGTGCCCGACGCGCCGAGGCAGGCGAGAGCGGCGAGCTGGACGGCGACGTCGGCGTGCTGGACCCGTCCCCGGATCCCGCCCCGGTGCTCCCCCCGCGGGGGCGCCTCCTCCAGCCACTCCAGCGCCTCGGCGATCTCCGCGGCCGTGGCGTCGGCCTCCTCGAACGCGACCGACGCGGCGATGTCCCGGGCGCGGGCGTCGTCGGGGCCGAGGAGGTGCATGCCGAGCATGCGGGGGGCCCGGCCGGGGAGGCGGACGAACCGCGCGCCGAGGTCGCGGGCCTGGGGGTGGTCGGGGTACCGCTCGGCGACGAGGCGGCCGCAGGTGAGGCGGACCTCGCGGTCGTCGTCGGAGCGGGCGTTGGAGAGGAGGCGGGCGGGGAGGTCGTCGAACTTGTCGAGCATCGCCGCGACGGCGACGGCGCGCTTGACCAGGGCGACCACCTCGCGGGTCTTGTCGAGCCGCTCGGCGCGCCGGAGGGTCAGCTTCCCGTTCGCGATGACGGGGTCGGTCCCCTCCTCGAAGAGCGCGCGCCGGGCCCGGCTCCCGAAGACGGCGGCGAGGTGGACGGGGTCGCCGTGGAGCAGGAAGCGGCGGTCGAACCGGGCGTCGCCGAGGTCGAAGTCCCCCCGGCCGAGGAGGTTGGCCACGCCGGAGCCGAGCCCCTCGGTGCCGAGGCGGACGTCCTCCGGGAAGGCGTCGTCCAGCGCGATGGTGACCCGCGTGTACTGGGCCCCGTCCTGGCTGCCCTGCTCGTGGTCGACCTGGACGCGGCGCCCCTGGACGGTCCCCCGGAGCCGGCCGTTGCCCGCCTCGGAGTCCCCCTCGTCGTAGTGGAGGTCGAGGTGCCGGGCGGCCAGCCGCCAGCGGGTCCGTCGCGAGGCGACGATCTTCTTCGTCTGGTCGGACAGCAGCGACGCGGCGGTCACCGCCATGATCCCGAGCAGCACCACCACGACGCCTTCAAACACGAAGGCAGGATGCCACTAGACTGCGCCGGTCTTGGCGGCGTTGGGCGATCGGTCGGACTTCCCGGACCTGGAGGTCCCGCACTACCTGAACCACGCGGCGGTGGGGCCGTCGAGCGCCGCCGTCCGGGCGGCGATGGACGCGGCGGTCGCGCAGGGGGCGGCGCGCGGGCTGGCCGCGATCCACGACTGGCTCGACGCCCGGGACGCGGTCCGAGGGGCGTTCGGCACGCTTGTCGGAGGGCGCCCCGAGGACGTCGCCGTCGTCCCCAACACGTCGTCCGGGGTGACCGCGATCGCCCTCTGCCGGCCCTGGCGCGACGGCGACCGCGTCGTCGTCTTCGGGGGCGAGTTCCCCGCCAACGTCACCCCCTGGCAGCGCGCGGCGGAGCTGTTCGGGCTGGAGGTCGCGTTCGTCGACGCGGGCCTCTTCTTCGGGGACGACGGGCGCGGGCTGGCCGCCCTGGAGGCGGAGCTGCGGCGGGGCGGCGTGGCCCTCGTCGCCGTCAGCGCGGTCCAGTTCGCGACCGGGCTCCGCTTGCCCGTGGGCGCGATCGGGGAGGCCTGCCGCCGCCACGGGGCGGAGCTGTTCGTGGACGGCATCCAGGCCTGCGGCGTCACCCCCGTGGACGTCGAGGCGGACGCGATCGACTACCTCGCCGCGGGCGGCCACAAGTGGCTGATGGGGCCGATGGGGGCGGGCGTCCTCTGGATCCGGCCCGAGCGCGGCGCGGTCCTGCGGCCCCACCTCGCGGGGTGGCTGAGCCACGAGCAGCCGATGGACTTCCTCACCCACGGCCCCGACCTGCTCCGGTACGACCGGGGCTTCCAGCCGGGGCCCGCGCTCTTCGAGGGGGGCGTGTGGAACGCGGCGGGGTGCGCGGGGCTGGCCGCGGGGATCGCTCCCCTGAACGCGCTCGGCCCCGAGGCGATCGCCGCGCACGTGATCGCGATCGGGGACGCGCTGGAGGCCGGCCTGACCGAGCTGGGGTGCCGCTCCGTCCGTTCGTCCCTCCCCGAGCAGCGGTCGGCGATCCTGTCCGTAGTGCTGCCGGGCGACCGCGATCTGGCGAAGTTCGCGCACGATCTCGGGGAGCGCGGCGTCCAGGTCGCGACGCCGGACGGTCTGCTCCGGTTCAGTCCCCACTGGCACAACTCCGTCGCCGAGGTGCCGTCCGTCCTCGACGCCGTCCGGGAGGTGCTCGGATGAGGTCCCGCGGCCCGCTCGTGCTGCTGCTCCTCGCGGGCCTCCTCGCGCCCGCCGCCTGCAGCGCGCCGCCCGCCCCCGAGCCGGTCGTCGCCACCCCCGCGCCCACGCCGGAGCCGACCGCCGAACCGGGCCTGCGGGTGCTCTTCGTCGGCAACAGCTACACGTTCAGCCACGACCTCCCGAAGATCCTCGAGCAGATCGCGGGCGCCACCGAGGGGGGGCCGGAGATCACCACGCGGATGATCGCCGAGCCCGGGTGGACGCTGCAGCAGCACTGGGACGACCGCCGCGCGCTGGCCGAGATCCGGGGCGGATCGTGGACCCACGTCGTCCTCCAGGGACACAGCCTGAGCACCGTCCAGGCGCGCGAGGACCTCCTCGAGTACGGGCGGCGGTTCGACAGCGCGATCGACGAGGCGGGGGCGCAGACGGTCCTCTTCCAGACGTGGGCGCGGCGCGACCACCCCGAGATGCTGGACGTGGTGCGGGATGGGTACGGGGCGCTGGCCTCGGCGACGGACGCCGTCGTCGTCCCCGTCGGCGAAGCGTGGGCGAAGTCCTGGTCCACGAACCGGGACCTCCACCTGTGGCACGCGGACGGCTCGCACCCGTCCCCCGCCGGCTCCTACCTCGCGGCCGCCGTCTTCTACCGGACGCTGACGGGGGAGGGCTGCGTGGGCGCGGACCACGCCGGGCTGGGCCAGCTCGACGTCGCCGAGATCCGGTTCCTCCAGGAGCTCGCCTCAGGTGAGGAAGAAGACGGCGACCCCGGCGACGGCGACCAGGGCCCCGCCGACGGCCCGCCCTGAGACCCGCTCCTTCGCCACGACCACGGCCAGCGGGAGCACGAAGATCGGGCTCGTCGCGTTCAGGGTCGCCGCGACGCCGACGTCCGCGTGGAGCAGGCCGTACGCCGACAGCCAGATGCCGAGGTAGGTGCCGATCGCGGTCGCGAACACGATCGTGGCGGTCGTCCGGGCGTCCTTCAGGGGGGCGACGGCCTTCGCCAGCGCGCCCGCCCCGCCCATCCACAGCCCGAGCCCGGCCGCGCCCACGCTCAGCCGCACCACCGACACGCTGAGCGCGTCGGTCTCCAGGCCGCCGACCTTCTGGAAGACGTTGCTGCTCGCCTGGCAGAGCAGCGAGCCGGCCGCCAGCGCGAGCCCCACCCAGAAGCGTCGGCTGCCCGGCTGGGCGAGGGCCTCGTCGTCGCGCGTCCGGACCCGCTCGTTCATCACCCACACCACACCCGCGGTCGTCACCGTCATGCCGAGCAGCATGGGGCCGTCGATGGGCTCGTCCAGCATCGGCCACGCCATCGCCGCCGACAGGCCCGGGGCGAGCGCCCAGATGAGCAGCGTGCGGCGCGCCCCGATCCGGGTGAGGGCGCCGAAGTAGGCGCTGTCGCCGATCGTCAGGCCGGCCACCCCCGAGAGGGCCAGCCAGCCGAGATCCGTCGCCGACAGCCCCGTCGGCCAGGCGGTCCCCTCGAGGATCAGCAGGGTGAGGGCGAGGCCGACGGCGGCGAGGAGGCACTTGAGCAGGTTGAGGGCGACGACGTCGTAGGCGGCGCCGAGGCGGGCCCACAGGACGCTCGCGGTCGCCCAGCACGCCGCCGCCACCAACGCGGCCGTCTCGCCCATCACGCGCCTCCGGTTTGCTACAACCGCCCGTCGTGGACGGTCGCCGCTCCTACCTCGCAGGGCTCTTCGCGGTGACGCTCGCCGCGCTCTCGCTCGAGGTGCTCGACACCCGCCTGCTCTCGGTCGTCAACTTCTACCACCTGTCGTTCTTCGCCGTTTCGCTCGCGATGTTCGGCATGTCGGCGGGCGCGGTGCACGTCTACCTCGCCGGGGACCGCCTCCGCGGGGACGGCGCGAAGCAGGGGCTGGTGCGGTGGACGATCGCGTTCGCGGCGGCCATCCCCCTGCTCCACCTCGTCAACCTCAAGGTCCCCCTGGACGCGCACGCCTCGCTGCTCGGGGTGGCGAAGTCGATCGTCCCCATCGTGGCGCTGGCGACGCCGTTCTACCTGGCGGGGGTGGTCGTCTCGATCGCGCTGACCCGCATCCCCGGCGCGATCGGGCAGGCGTACTCGGTCGACCTGATCGGGGCGTCGCTGGGCTGCCTCCTCGTCCCCGTGCTGCTGACGACGCTGGACCTGACGTCGGCGGTGTTCCTGGTCGGAGCGATCGCCGGCAGCGCGGCGCTGATGTTCGCGAAGTTCGCGGGCTCCCCCCGGGACGGACCCGAGTGGAAGGGGGCGCGGGCGCTGACGGTGGCCCTGGCCCTGGGGGGCGTGCTCCACGGCGCGTTCCCCGACGGGCAGCTGATCCCCGCGTCCACGACGGGCCACATCCCGGACCGGGAGCACATGCTCCACCAGTCCTGGAACTCGCACAGCTACGTGACGGTGTGGACGCCGATCCGGCAGGCGCCGCCGGTGTGGGGGGCGGGGCGGCAGGCGCTGCCGATCGAGATCGACAACGCGTTCATCCACATCGACGCGGGCGCGGGGACGTCGGCGTCGCGTTGGGACGGGGACCCGGCCAGTCTCGAGTGGGTCGGCCACGACCTGACCGTGCTGCCGTACGTGCTCCGGCCGGGCGGCCACGCGGGGATCATCGGGGTCGGCGGGGGCCGCGACGTCCTGTCCGCGATCTGGGGGCGGTCGACGAAGATCACCGGCGTCGAGCTGAACAAGTCGATCGCGGACCTCCACACGGGCGTGCTGCGGCCCTTCACGAAGATCGCGGACGACCCGCGGGTGACGATCGTCCACGACGAGGCCCGCTCCTGGCTGACCCGGACCGACGAGCGGTTCGACGTCCTCCAGATGTCGCTGATCGACACCTGGGCGGCGACGGGCGCGGGGGCGTTCACGCTGTCCGAGAACGGCCTCTACACGGTCGACGGGTGGGGCATCTTCCTCGACGCGCTGAAGGACGACGGCCTCCTCGCGGTGTCGCGGTGGTTCAACCCCGCGATCCCGACGGAGACGGCGCGCCTCCTCAGCCTCGCGGTGGGCTCGCTGCTCGACGCGGGGGTGGAGCGGCCGGCGGACCACCTCGCGCTGCTGCACGTCGGCACGATCGCGACCCTGGTGGCGAGCAAGACCGCGCTGTCGGCCGAGGACCTCGCGACCCTCGACCGGCTCCAGGCGACGGAGGGGTACGCGGCCCTGGCGCGGCCCGGGCAGGCGCCGCCGGACGAGCGGCTGGCCGCGATCTGGGCGTCCACGTCGTGGGACGAGCTGGGGGCCGCGGCGGAGCACCCGCACTACGACCTGAGCGCCCCCACCGACGAGCGGCCCGACTTCTTCAACATGCTCAAGCCGGCGGGCGCGGTCCGCGCGGCGGGGTCGTCGGAGGGGGTGATCTCGGGGAACGTGCAGGCGACGACGACGCTCCTCATCCTCGGCGCGGTGGCCATCGTGCTGGCGTTCGGGGTGGGGCTGGGGCCGCTGGCCCGGCGCGGGCTGCCCAGCATGCCGCGGGGGCCGTTCCTCGCCGCGCTGGGCTACTTCGCGGCGATCGGCGGCGGCTTCATGCTGCTCCAGATCGGGCTGCTCCAGCGCTTCAGCGTCTACCTCGGGCACCCCTCGTACTCGCTCCCCATCATCCTCTTCACGATGATCCTGGCGGCCGGGATCGGGAGCCACTTCAGCGACCGCGTCGGCGACGAGGGGCTCGGCCGGACGGGCCGGATCGTGCCGCTCGTGATCGCCGCGTTCGCGATCGCCTACGCCGGGCTCCTGCCCGTCGTCCTGGGCGCGACCATCGGGCAGGGGCTGCTCGTCCGGTGCCTGATCACGATCGCGCTGGTGGCGCCGCTGTCGGTGCCGCTGGGCTGGTGCTTCCCCTGCGGGCTGCGTCTCATCGCCCGCATCGCGGACGACGCGGCGCCCTGGATGTGGGGCGTCAACGGCGCCTTCTCGGTGCTCGGCAGCGTGGTCGCGGTGACCGTCTCGATGTGGCTCGGGATCACCTGGAACCTGGGGTTCGCGGCCGCGATCTACCTGTTGCTGGCGGTGTCCTGGCGGGTGCTGGACGGAGCGGCCGCTCAGGGCTCTCCGTAGGGGCTGAGCACGACGTAGGCGGTCCCGAGGACGCCGCTGCCGGGGGCGCCGGCGAGGAGGTCGGCGCGGCCGTCGCCGTTGAGGTCGCCGAGGGCGACGACCTTCGTGCCGAGGCGGCCGTCCGCGACGAGCCCCGTGAGGGTCGCCTCGGTCGACGTCAGGGGGACCGCGCCGGCGGGCGGGATGGTGGAGCCGAGGACCACGTAGACCGCGCCCGCGTCCTCGCCGCCGGCGTCGTTGCGGGGGGCGCCCGCGGCGAAGTCGGGGGTGCCGTCGCCGTCGACGTCGCCCAGCGACGCGATCGACCAGCCCGCCGCGTCCGCCTCGCCGACGCCCTGGTAGGTCGTCGTCCCGCCGACCACGAAGGGCGACCCGTAGACGAGGTTGCTGCTCCGGAGGACGTGGACGGAGCCGGTGTCGTTCAGCGCGCTGTCGTTGCGCCGGGCCGACAGGAGGATCTCCGAGAGGCCGTCCCCGTCGAGGTCCGCCATCGTCGCGACGTCGGTCCCCAGGCGGTCGTCCGCGCCGGCCCCGAGGAAGCGGAGGTCGGCGTTGCCGAAGCTGATGACGCCCCCCGCCGTGGCCTGCAGCGAGGCCGACAGGAAGAGCGAGACCTTGCCCGCGTTGGGGCCGTTCTCGCCGTTGCCCTGCGTGCCCACGAGGAGGTCGGAGAAGCCGTCGCCGTCGACGTCGCCGGCCGAGCCCGTCTCGCAGCCGGACGCCTGGCCCGCGGCCTGGCCGGGGAAGTTCACCCACGCCGCGTCGACGCTCACCTCGCCGCCGCCCGTCAGCATCGCGCCGGCCATCACGAACGTCCGCCCGGCGACGTTGCCGGCGCTGCTGTTGATGGTGTTCGAGATCGCCAGCTCGCCGAGCCCGTCGCCGTCGATGTCGCCCACCCAGCGGACGCACTCGGCGACCTGGGCGGTGACGATCACGTCCGCGTCGAGCAGCGTGAGCGGCCCCGCCGGGCCGGAGTCGTCGTCGTCGCCGGTGGTCGAGTCGTCGTCGTCGTCGCCGGTGGTGTCGTCGTCGTCGCCGGTGGTGTCGTCGTCGTCGCCGGTGGTCGAGTCGTCGTCGTCGCCGGTCGTGGAGTCGTCGTCGTCTCCCGCGGCGGAGTCGTCGTCGTCGCCGGGGGCGGAGTCGTCGTCGTCGCCGGAGTCGTCGTCGTCGCCGGTCGCCGAGTCGTCGTCGTCCCCGGCCCCGCCGACCTCGTCGCCGGGCGCCCCCGCCGCCAGGGTGGTGCCGCGGAAGACCCAGGTGTTGGCCACCGAGTCGGCGCCGATCGCCAGGTCGGCCGACCCGTCCCCGTCCCAGTCGCCCACCGCGAGCGACTCGCCGAGCTCGTCCCCGTCCGCCAGCCCCTCCAGGATCAGGTCGGCGGTGGCGACGTCCACCTCGCCCGAGGCCTTCGCGATCGTGCTCCCGAAGAACAGGTAGACCGCGCCGCGGGCCGTCCCCGACGGGTCCTGGGGGACGCCGAACACGACGCCGGGGATCCCGTCGCCGTCGAAGTCCCCCGCGTCCATCCGCGCTCCCAGCTCCGTCGCGCCGACGAAGCGGACCGGCGAGGCGTCCAGGGGCGCCCACTCCGGCGCGGGCGGGTCGGCGCTGTCGTCGTCGTCGCCGCTGTCGTCGTCGTCGGCGGGGGTGGTGTCGTCGTCGTCCGCCGGCGTCGCGTCGTCGTCGTCCGTCGGGCAGGCCGCGAGGAGGGTGAGGGAGGGGAGGAACAGGCTCAGCAGGAGGGCAAGTCGCACGAACGAAGCATGCCACGTCGCCGCTGCCCGGCCCTGAGGTCGGCCCGGACCCGGATCCCGTCCCGTGGATCAGAACAGTCGTGCGCGCGCGACTACCACCCAGCCGGGACGTTCTTCGTCCCGGCGCCCACGACGTCCACCCGCTCCACCGAGACGCTCGCCTGCTCGACGAGGTTCGTCACCACCGCCCAGTCGATCGCGTTGACCTGGCCCGCGGCGAAGTCGACCCCGTCGAACATCGTCCCCAGCTTTCGCTCGATCGTGACGATGGCCCCGTCCCCTCCGGCGGCGGCCGCCAGATCCACGTCGTCGAAGGCGCGCGTCATGGCGTTGCCGAGCGAGGTGCCGATCGCGATCGAGCCGGCCTCGTCGCCCCGCTCCCAGCGGCCTTCGACGTGCAACGCCCGTCCCCACGCCGACCCGCCGTCGGGATCGAAGGTGTCCTCGTCGCCGCGCGCGATGAGCCAGTGGGCGCCGCAGTACTCCGCCGTCGGGAACCAGGAGGACCCGAGGAGCAGCGGCGGCGCGCCCCCGGCCTCCCCGCCCAGCTCCTCGACGAGCACCATCTCCAGCATCGAGGGGTCGTCGAACTCGGCGTGGTGCGCGTGGGCGACGCCGACGCCGAGCAGGCCGAGCAGCCGGTCGCCCGCCGCCGCCACCGCCGCGTCGTCGCAGGGCACGAGCGTCGTCGCGTAGTTGACCAGCCAGCCGGACGTGACCGTCACCTCGTAGCCGAGGTCCGTCGTCGTCGTGAAGCCGACCCGGCCGGGGGTCGCCCCCGCGAGGTCCCACGTGGCCTGCCACCGCGCGGCCCCCAAGGGGAGCGAGACGTCGGACGCGACCCCGTCCGCCGACGCCTCCGGCAGCGCCTCGGCGGCCGGGACGGCGCACCCCCCCGCCGTCACGGCCAGGGCGGCGGCGGCGAGCACGGGAGAGAGCCGCGAGCGCGGACCGGTCACCCGCCGCCCTCGCCCTGGGGCGTGCCGCGGTAGCAGCCGAGGATGTACGGGAACGTCGCCGTCGCGTGGTAGTGGTAGTCGCCGTCGGGCCCGACGTGGCCGTTGCACTCGTCCAGCACCTCCGGCTCGGCGGACTCCTCGTACTCGTGCGCGTCCCACGCGTAGGTCGTCGGGTCGGCGATCTGGACGTACCCCGAGACGTACTCGACGACCTCGCTGCACTCCGCGTCAGCGCAGCCGTAGGGGCCGTACACGGGGAACCCGTCCATCGCCCAGCCGAGCACCGGGGACGGCTCGCTCGGATCCGGGTCCGGTAGCGTCCACGGCTCCGCCACCAGCCCGTCCGGGGTGAGGCAGACCTGCCGCAGCGCGTGGTTGTGGTACGCGGCCGCGGTGTGGCCCGAGCAGCCGTCGGTGATGCCGTTGTAGACGGGGTCGCCGTAGGGGTCGGGGAACTCGGCCTCGTTGGGGCCGTAGAAGGGCGTCCCCCCGACGGTGAACCCGACCAGCCCGAGCAGCGGGATGTCGGTGGGGTCGTCCGCGACCTCGGGGGACGTCGTGATCTCCCAGGTGGTCTCCACCGCGACCAGCTCGTTGGGGGTCAGCGCGACGAACGTGTAGTGGGGGACCTGGTTGCTCTCGACGACGAAGGAGTCCCCCTCGCAGGCGCCGGACAGCTCGGGGTCCGGGTAGCCGCCGCCGGGCCCGGGCGCCGAGGCCACGTCGAGGAGGGTGTCCGCCTGCCAGCAGTCGCCCGCCGCGTCGTCGTCGTCCGAGGGGCATCCGGTGAGCAGCAATGAGAGCGTCGCCGCCAGGGAGGCGGCGAGGGGGAGGAGGCGGGGGTTCATCGAGGGTCCTCTCTCGCGCTGCCCCCCCGATCTAGGGCGTCGGCTCCCCCGCGGCCAGGAATACCCGATCCTGCACCCCGGCGACGGGGCGGAGGGGCGACGCGGGCGCGGTGGCGTCGCCCGCGGACGACGGGGGCGCCGCTCACGTCAGACCGCCGCCCCGACGAACTCCGCCGCCCGGTGCGCGATGCCGTAGATGGTCTGCGACGGGTTGACGCCGAGCGCCGTCGGCAGCACCGACCCGTCGACCACGAAGAGGTTCGGGATCCGGTGGTGCCGCAGCTCGCTGTCGACGACCGAGGTCGCCGGATCGGCCCCCATCGCGCAGCCGCCCATCTGGTGGGCCGAGAAGATGCGGTGCTCCAGGGGTCCGTACGGCACCTCGCGGAGCTTGCCGAGGTCGGCCTCGGAGCGGACCCGGACCGCGTCGACGTACCCCCACGGCACCTCCTCGGCGCCGGCCGCCAGCGCGCACCGCGTCGCGGCGACGACCGCCTCCTCGAACGCCTCGCGGTGGACGTCCTGCCAGTCGTAGTCGATCTTCGCCTGCCCGTCGTCGCGCAGCGTCACCGTCGCGCCCGTCTCCTGGGGGAGCAGCCCGTCGACCGTGATCGCGAGGATGGTGCCGAGGTGCGGCAGCCGCCCCATCAGCTCCTGGAGGTGCGCGCCGAAGACGTTCGTGCCGGTGGAGACGAGCAGCGGATGAAGCGGCGGGACCTCCAGGAACCAGCCGACCTTCCCGGGGCCGCGGTCGATGAACTGGTGCGACGCGATCGACTGCGGGGCCCCGTAGAAGCCGTTGATCTCGTGGGGGTAGTAGGCGGGGACGGCGACGACGGGGTGCATCCACGTCCGGCGGCCCACCGGCCCCTCGGCGCCGAGGCCGGACCGGAGCAGGACGCAGGGCGTGCCGATTGCGCCCGCGCTCAGGACGCAGACCTCCGGCTCGACGACGACGCGGACGCCGGACGGGCGGTCCGTCTCCCGGTCGAGGACCTCGCCCCGGACCGCCACGATCCGGCCTCCCTCCTCGACCACGTCCACCACCCGGACGTCGGACATCAGCTCCAGGCCGGCTTCGCGGGCGTCCCCCAGGTACGTGATGCCCATCGCCTGCTTGGCATTCAGGGGGCAGCCGAGGCCGCAGTAGCCGCTGTTGCCGCAGCCGACCACGTTCCGCTTGAGGCTGTGGACCTCCCACCCCAGCTTGCGGCAGCCGTCCAGCAGCGCCTGGTTGTTCGCGTTGATCGCCTGCTCGGGCCACTCGGCGATCCCCAGCCGCCGCTCGACGTCGTCCCAGTGGGGGCCGAGGGTGCCCGCGTCCCACCCCTCGACGCCGTGCACCGACCGCCAGTGGTCGAGGATGCGGTCCGGGGTCCGGTAGCAGGTCGTCCAGTTGACGGTGGTGCCGCCGCCGACGGACCGGCCCTGGAGGATCGACATCGACAGGTCGGACGTCGCCCACGCCCCCCGCCCCTGGTAGAGCCGCGCGAACGCCGCCGCCTCGTCGCCGTCGAAGTCCCGCTTCGTGTAGTGGCCGCCCTCCTCGAGGAGGACGACGTCGAGCCCCGCTGCGGTCAGGCGCGCCGCGAGGACCGCCCCGCCGGCGCCGGACCCGACGATGCAGACGTCGCACGTCCGGTGGACGTCGGCGGTGAGCTCCCGGTAGCCGAGGACCTCCTTCACGGCGCCGTCCGGATCTGCGTGACCCAGTCCGGCACCCCGGGGTAGCCGATCCGGGCGTGGGTCTCGGGGCGGTTGTAGTAGGCGGCGACGACGAAGCCGTGGAGCGCCTGGAAGCCGGTCCGGAAGACGCGGACGCGGGCGGTGCGCCAGGACTCCAGGACCTCCACCCGCTTCCGGAGGTCGCACCCGCTGAACGTCGCGATCCGCCGGTCCAGCAGCAACCCCGCGACGGCCGACTCCAGCAGCGCGAGGAGCGACTTCACCTCGCCGAGGACGCCCGGGTGGTAGAGCGCGAGCGCCGCGTCGACCTCCTCGGAGACCTCCAGCTCGCGCGCGTCCGGCCACGGCTCCCCGGCGTCGTCGCCCGCGAGCACCGCCTCGGCGAAGGCGACGAGGATCGAGAACTCCTGCTCCGTCAGCGCCCGCAGGGGCCGCGCGGGGGCGACCATCGCGGTCGGCCGGAGCGCCAGGCCGATCCCGCCGGCGGTCAGCAGCGCGGCGCCGCCGAGGCCGTACTTGAGGAGGGTCCGCCGGTCGAAGCTCACGGCGGGACGATACGTCAGTGGACGCCGTCGGCGGTCAGCTGCGTGGCGCCGCGCTCATCGGTGGCGTCGAGGATGCGGCGGTCGCGGTCGCCGTCGGCGTCGCAGAACGCCTTGAGGGCGAAGCCGTCGTCCCGGACCTTCGCCTCGTAGGTGCAGTGCGCGCCGCCCGACTCCGGGGCGACGCCGAGCGCCTTCCAGGCCGGGTCGTCGCCGCAGTCCCACGCGCGGGCGTCCCGGCCGGGGTCGCCGGAGGGGCAGGGGGGGAGGGCGAGCCAGGCGCCGTGTTCGGCGTGGTAGGCCGCCTCGGCGGTCCGGATGGCGTCGACGAGGGCGAGCGAGCTCCGGGCCACGTCGCCCAGCCGCGCCGGCTCGGACTTCACGGGCTTCCAGGCGTCGTACTTCGCCGCGGACTCGGGCCCCGCGAACACCTGGAGCCCCGTCACCCCCGCGTCCCCCGCGACGAACGACACCTCCGCGTTCGCGGGCATGAAGACGGCCGACCCCTCGGCGAGGCGGTGCTCGGCGCCGTCCAGCGTCAGCATCCCGCCCCCCGCGGTGACCACGATGTACTCCTCGGTGGGGTCCCGGTGCGTCGGGATCGTCGCGCCCGGGTCGAGCTGGATCGTCGCCACGAACGCGTTGTTCCCCTGAAGCAGCGGCAGCACCCGCCCCGTCCCCGGCGGCGACCCCTTCCACTCCAGGTTGTCGTGGACGAACACCACCTGCGCCTCCGCGGGCGACGTTTCCCCCGGGGCCGGCGCGCCGGCGCCTCCCGAGCAGGCGGTGAGCAGGCAGAGGAGCGGCAGGGTCCGGACGCGCATCGCGCGATTCAATCCCATTCCGAGCTAGAACGCGCGCCGTGCGTGCCGAACACCTGCGATCGCTGCTCCAGGATCACCCCCCCGCGGACGCGCGCGAGGCGGCGTTCGTCGACCGGATGCTGACCGTGCTGGCGGCGTCGGGCGAGGGGGCGTTCGCGCGGGATCACTTCGATCCGGGGCACTTCACGGCGTCCGCGTTCGTCGTTTCCCCGGATCGAACGCGCATCCTCCTGATCCTCCACGGCAAGTTCGGCCTGTGGCTCCAGCCGGGGGGCCACGTCGACCCGGAAGACGCGGACATCGCCGCTGCGGCGGCCCGCGAGGTGGCGGAGGAGACCGGCCTGGGCGGCGCCGACGTCCACGTCTCCGACCTCTTCGACGGCCTCCTCGACGTCGACATCCACGACATCCCCGCCAACCCCCGCAAGGGCGAGCCCCCCCACCAGCACCTCGACGTCCGCTTCTGCCTCCAGGCCACGACCGACGTCCTCGCCGCAGGGAGCGACGCGAAGGACGCGCGCTGGGTCACGCTGGACGAGGCGGACGCCATCGAGACCGACGAGTCCGTCCGCCGCGCCCTCCGGAAGCTGCGAACGCGCATCGGATGATCGGGTAGATTCCGCGACCATGGCCGGGCTCGCCGACACCCACGACGTCGACAACGCGACGCTCCACCTCGACGGCGGCTTCCCCGAGTTCCCCCCGGGGACGGCGCGCGGGTTCGAGCGGTTCTCGATGTGGTTCTGCAACACCGTCAACACGACGACCCTCCTCAAGGGCTTCGTGCAGTTCTTCGTGCGGACGTGGACGGCGCTCTGGATCGGGATCGTCGCGGGCCGCCGCTGGCAGATCCACGGCCAGGACCACATCGACGCGGTGGGGACGGGCGACCACGGCGTCGTCCTCGTCAGCAACCACCGCAGCTTCTTCGACATGTACGTCGCGTCGGCGATGCTCTACCGCCGCAGCCGCTTCATGGACCGCCTCTACTTCCCGGTCCGGAGCAAGTTCTTCTACAGCAACCCGATCGGCCTGATCGTCAACCTGTCGGTCAGCGGCTGCGCGATGTGGCCGCCGGTGTTCCGCGACGACCGCAAGCCGCTCAACTCGACGTCGCTGCACCAGGCGGCGTGGGCGCTGAACCGGCCCGGCGCGGTCCTCGGCTACCACCCCGAGGGGACGCGCGGGAAAGGCCCCGACCCCTACGAGTTCCTCCCCCCGAAGCGAGGCATCGGCAAGATGCTCCGGCTCTGCCACCCGGACACCCGGGTGCTGCCGTTCTTCATCATCGGGATGGGCAGCGGCTACTGGAAGGAGGTCATCGTGTACTTCATCCAGGGCCACCGGAACGACCCCCAGCGGATGATCCGGATGCACTTCGCCGAGTCGATCCGCGTAGGGGACCTCGTGGCCGGCCGGACGGACCAGGAGATCGCGGACCACCTGATGGAGATCGTCGGGGGCAAGTCCGGCGAGGACATCGAGCAGTACGGCCGCTGGCGCCCGAAGCAGTGAAGCAGTGCCCGCAGTGCGGCGCGCAGGTCGAGCTCCCGCCGGAGCGGATCGCGGACGCGTGCGCGTTCTGCGCGACGCCGCTGGTCGACGGGGAGGGGCGGGCCGAGCGGATCGACCGGGTGGCCCCCTTCGAGGTCGCCCAGGCGGTCGCCGCCAACCGGCTCGCCAACCACATGCAGGACAAGTGGTTCCTGCCGTCGTCGCTGAAGCAGGCGGGGCGGCCGGAGTCGCTGCACGGCGTGCTGATCCCGTTCTGGTGTTACGACGCGACGGCGCGGAGCGAGTGGACGGCGCGGCAGGGGATCCACTGGTACCGGACGGAGACGTACACGACCGTCGAGAACGGCAAGACGGTGACGAAGACGCGGACGGTGCGGGAGACCGAGTGGTTCGACACCGCGGGCACGCACGTGGCGACGTACGTCGACCACCTCGTGTCGGCGTCGCGGGGGCTGTCCGAGGAGGAGGCGAACGAGCTGGAGCCGTTCGACCTCGGCAAGGCGCGGCCCTTCGCGCCCGAGCTGCTCGCGGGCTGGATCGCGGAGTCGCCCACGGTGCCGCGCGCCCACGCCCACGGGGTCGCGTCGCAGGAGCTGGCGGACGAGGAGAACGGCGCCATCCGGTCGTTCCTCCCCGGCGACACGCACGCGGGCGTGGACAACACCACGTCGATGGACGTCACCGAGCTGGAGCTGGTGCTCCTCCCCGTCTGGATCGGGACGTGGCGCCACAAAGACGAGCCGCTCCGGTTGCTGGTCAACGCGCAGACGGCGGAGGTGGTGGGGAAGCTGCCGACGGACTGGCTGAAGGTCGCGCTGGCGGTGGCGGCGGCGCTGGTGGTGGTCGGCGCGGCCGGCCTGTTCGGGGCGGTGGTGCTCGCGATCCTGGGGAACCTGTAGCGATGGCGGCGACGGCCCTGATCGCGGTCACGTGCGCGTCCTGCGGGGGGAGCGTGGCCATGGAGGCGGGCCGGACCGAGCCACGGTGCCTGTTCTGCGGGGCGGATCAGCTGATGCGGGACGACTCCCCCGAGGAGATCGAGATCCCCGGGACGTGGGCGCCGTTCACGGTGGACGCCGGGGCGGCGCGGGCGAGCTTCCGGGAGTGGGCGAAGGGGAAGTTCTGGGCGCCGGGCGAGATCCGGACGGCCCGCCTGGCGCTGAACGGGCTGCTGCTGCCCGCGTGGGCGTGGTCGGGGCGCGTGGAGACGCACTGGGCGGCGCTCGTGGGGGCGGCGACGCGGTCCGGGAAGCGGCCCACGGCGGGGTCGGATTCGCTGGACGTCGACGGGTTGCTGGTGCCCGCGTCGCGGAGCCTGCGGCGGGACGAGCTGGCCGCGATCAGCCCCTTCGACGCGGGGTCGGAGCAGCCGTTCGACCCGGACGACGCGCAGCTCCCCTTCGAGCTCGGGCAGCTCACCCGGACGGCGGCGAAGCAGGCGGGGATGGCGGCGATGCGGGACCACCACGCGGACGCGCTCCGGGACGCCGTCGGGGCGGTGCGGCTGTCGGCGAGCTGCCTGTTCCACGACCTCGACGGCCGCCCCCTGCTGCTCCCGATCTGGATCGGCGCCTACCGCGTCGGCGACAAGCCGTACCGCGTCGTCCTCAACGGGCAGACGGGGGCGATCACGGGGAGCGCGCCGGTGTCGTGGTGGAAGATCGCCGCGGCGGTCGGCCTGGTCGCCGCGATCGTCTGCGCGGGGATGGCGTTCCTCGGGGTGGGGGCGGCGATCCTGGGGGCGTCGTAGTCGTAGCCGGTCGCCGCGCTCAGCGGACGTAGAGCTCGATCGCCTCGACCCCGATGTCCTCGTTGGAGCTGCTCTGGTTGCTCATGAGGCGCCCCTCGAGGGCCTCGGTGAAGGACGAGCCGAGGTCGACCTGGAACACGTCGCCGTCGAACAGCGGGCCGGGGTACCAGACCGAGGTCCAGGACGAGTTGGGGTTGCCGGTCTCGCAGAAGAAGTCGGTCCCCACGAAGGCCTGGGCGGCCTCGCCGCCGTCGGCGGGGCAGTCGTAGGACGGGTAGAAGCCGGGGGTCAGGCCGACGGCCCAGGTCCAGACGTGGGTGCGGCCGCCGGACGGGCCGAGGGTCAGGGACAGGCCGTCGACGTAGGTGTCGTCGATGGTGCTCGTCTGCCGGGACTGGCCGAAGGCGTCCATGGAGTGCCACTGGTAGGCGGCGGCCGAGCCCATGACCTCCTCGAAGGTGACGCCGAGGGTGTCGAACGAGGCGGAGACGGCGCCGGAGGTGTTGCGGCGGCAGACGACCTGGCCGGCGTCGTAGGACCAGTCGCCGGGGCAGTCGTCGGCGGTGAAGTCGAGGTCGACGACCCGGGTCCAGCCGCCGCCGTCGGTGGTCTGGTCGCAGAAGACGTCGATCGGGTCGGCGCCCGTGTCGTACCCGTCGGGGTCGATGGTGTAGACGTCGTCGTCGGTGTAGCCGGCGGCGAGGAGGTCCTCGCAGTCGAGTCCCAGGGCGCAGTCCCCGCCGGGCTCGGGGAGGATGGCGGGGTCGTCATCGTCGCAGTCCTCGCCCCCGCAGGCGGAGTCGGCGTACCCGTCGCCGTCGGCGTCGTTGTCGACGAGGCCGTCGCAGTCGAGGTCGGAGCCGTCGCAGGCGAGCGGGGCGCCGGGGTAGCGCGTGTCGTCGTCGTCGTCGCAGTCGCCGTCGCAGGTGGACGCGCCGTCGCCGTCGGCGTCGTCGACGTTGGCGGCGGGGTCGTCGTCGTCGCAGTCGCCGTCGCACTCGGTGGTCCCGTCGCCGTCGTCGTCGATCTCGTCGCCGCCGGGGGCGGAGTCGCAGTCGTTGTCGGCGCCGTCGCACACCTCGGGGTTGCCGGGGAAGTTGTCGGCGTCGCCGTCGTCGCAGTCGCCGCCGCAGACGGTGACGCCGTCGCCGTCGTCGTCGGCCTCGTCGGACGGGATGGTGGAGTCGCAGTCGTTGTCGGCGCCGTCGCAGGAGGCGGGGTCGAAGTCGTCGCAGTCCTCGCAGGACAGGACGGAGTCGGCGTCGGCGTCGAACTCGAACCCGGCGGCGAGGGTGAGGGCGTCGCAGTCGTCGTCGAGGCCGTTGCAGAGCTCGGGGTTGCCGGGGAAGCGGGAGGAGTCGTCGTCGTCGCAGTCGCCCTCGCAGTCGGAGACGCCGTCGCCGTCGTCGTCGATGTCGTCGGTGGTCGCGTCGGCGTCGTCGCAGTCGCCGTCGCACTCCGACGTGCCGTCGCCGTCGCAGACCTCGGGGCGGCCGGGGGCGATGGCGGGGTCGGTGTCGTCGCAGTCGCCGTCGCAGTCGGAGACGGTGTCGCCGTCGTCGTCGACGTCGTCGAGGGTGGCGTCGGCGTCGTCGCAGTCGCCGTCGCAGACGGAGGTGCCGTCGCCGTCGCCGTCGAGCTCGTCGGCGGACAGGGCGCCGTCGCAGTCGTTGTCGGCGCCGTCGCAGAGCTCGGGGTTGCCGGGGGCGCGGACGGGGTCGGCGTCGTCGCAGTCGCCGCCGCAGGTGGAGACGCCGTCGGCGTCGGCGTCGTCGAGGTTCAGCGCGGAGTCGTCGTCGTCGCAGTCACCGTCGCACTCGGAGGCGCCGTCCCCGTCGTCGTCGAGCTCCTCGGCGGAGGCGGAGCCGTCGCAATCGTTGTCGAGGCCGTCGCAGATC
>CAYFOA010000045.1:0-3565 GCA_964344575.1 uncultured Rickettsiales bacterium
CGACTGCGACGACGCCGACGCCGACAACTACGACGGCAACCCCGAGGTCTGCGACGGCGCCGACAACGACTGCGACACCGTCGCCGACAACGGCGTCCTCGGCGACGACGCCGCCTGCGCGGGCGAGGACTGCGTCGACATCGCCAACGACGGCGGCGCCACCGGCGTCCACACCATCGACCCCGACGGGCCCGGCGGCGACGCCGCGTACGACGTCTACTGCAACAACGACGTCGCCGGCGGGGGCTGGCAGCTCGTCTCCTCCCGCCTGTCCGACAACGGCACCCTCTTCGACGCGGTGGTCTGCCTCGACCCCACCGTCGACTGCTCCGGCCACGTCCCGGCGGCGCAGCTCTTCGCCGGCGAGGCCCCGGAGCTGCTCCTGGCCCTGCTCGACGAGACCGTCTGGCTCACCATCTCGGGCCTCGACCCCACCGGCTCCGACCACCTCCTCGACATGATGTCGCTGGACCGGACCCTCACCTCGAGCAGCAGCTGCAACTACCCGCACTACTGCGACGTGGACCTGGACGCCGGCATGGTCGTGTCCGACAGCTCACCGGGCTACACGCCCCGGTTCACGACCCTGGACTCCCAGTTCATGCGCTACGGCGGGCTGTGGATGGGCGACAACGGCGGCAGCGGCGACGACCACGTCGTCGAGATGAGCTACGTCGACTACTGCAACGGCGGCGGCATGTCGTTCAGCGACGCCAGCGACGGCAACCTCGGCAACGTCGTCTGCGGCGAGCC
This sequence comes from uncultured Rickettsiales bacterium, assembly GCA_964344575.1. Taxonomy (GTDB): domain Bacteria; phylum Myxococcota_A; class UBA796; order UBA9615; family UBA9615; genus JAAESI01. The sequence goes on from CAYFOA010000045.1 coordinate 754, forward strand.
CGGCGCGCTCTGGTTCCGTTACTGAGCCGCCGGCTCCGGGGCCTCTAGAAGAAGATCGTCAGCCCCGAGGCGCCGGGGACGACCTCGACGGGGGCGCGGCCGAAGCGGCCCTTGGGGCGGACGCCCCGCTCCCACATCGCCTCCCGCTTCAGCGTCCCGGCGGCGACCGCCATCGTCGTCCCGATCGTGAGGAGCGATACGGGGACCGCCGCGATCATCCCGACGAGCGGCATGATCCCGCCGATCATCCCGAAGATCGCCGCCCCCGCCGCGGGCACGATCAGCGTCGCGCCGATCGCGATCGTCACCACCGCGCCGCCGATCAGCCCGCGCCGCGTCCGGTACGCCGACGTGGACGTCGCGATCGCGCGGCGGATCGTCGCCGTCGACAGCAGCCCCGACACCGCCGGGACCGACACCCCCGCCATCCACGAGGCGACCACGTACGCCCCCGGAGCCCGCCACGGGACCGCCAGCGCCGCCCCCAGGTGGGCGACCCCGGCCAGCGACGCGCCCACCGCCCAGCCGCGGAGGTGGTGGTCGTAACGGGCGCTGTACTGCCCCTGCCACGTCGCCGACGCGGCCGCCGCGCCGGTCACCTCGAAGTCCCCGGACAGCTCTCCGTCCTCGGTGACCACGGGGGGCGCGGCCTCCTCGTCGGCCGCCGCCTCGTCCGCCGCCTCGTCCGCCGCCGCCGCCGTCCCCGGCGCGACCGCCAGCAGCGGCACCACCACCGCCCCCGCGAGGACCAGCGTCCCCCACTCGCGGCGCCTGCGGGCGAGCCCCGGCAGCGCGCCCAGCGCCAGCAGCAGCAGCGCGACCCGCGACCCCGGGAGGTCCCCGTCCGCCGCCGAGCAGCCCGCCAGGGGCATCGTCACCTCGACCGGCTCCGACCAGCCCGAGAAGTTCCCCGCGAGGTCCATCGCCCCGAGCCGGACCGCGTGCCGCCGGCCCGCCGTGAAGCGCCCCCGGTGGGCCACCTCGTCGCCCGGCCGGGCGTCGCCGAGGCGCGGCGTCCCGACGTCGTCGTCATCGCTCGTGAGCGGCTCGCCGAGGAACGTCTCCTCCGCGAGGAGGGCGAAGTCGGACGACGCGTCCAGCTTGAACTCGGCGACGTCGTCCGACATCGAGGCGCACATGGCGTACACCTCCGCCGCCGTGGACAGCCGGTGCCCCGCCGACTCCGGCACCGCCGGCGCGTCGACGTCGTCGGCGTCCCCCGTCGTGAACGTGACCTCGTCGACCAGCACCGCGGGGGCGTCCGCGTCCCACGCGCCGCCGTCGACGACCTCGCCGGTCGACCACACCGCGGCCGTGTACGTCGTCTCCGGGAGCAGGCCGGCGGGGGCCGGGTAGGACCACAGCTCGTGCCGCTCCGCGAGCACGCGGTCGCCCCGGTCGAGCACGGCGCCGGGCCGCTCGGCGTCGACCTCCTGGATGACGTCGCCGCCCCGGAGCCGCACCTCGTACCCGCCCGAGGAGCGGCCCTCGAAGACGAGCCAGATCCGCGCGTTGGTGGGGACGTCCACGGCGCCGTCGTCGGGGAGCGCCGAGGGGTCCTGGACGGGCGGGACGTCGAACCGCATCGAGCACGCCGACGCGGGGGCGGGGAGGGACAGCAGGGCCGCCGCGGCGACGGCGGACAGCGCGGTCGCCGCGGCGGCGAAGGATGAGGTGGGTCGGGTCTCCATGCCCCCGCACGTCGCAAGTCCTGTGCCGAGCGAGCGGGAACACGCCATACTCCCAACCCCGGGAGGATTGGAATGGGGGCCGACGCTCAATACCGCCGGACGATGGGCCTGCTCGGCCTCGTCGTCCTCCTGCACGTCCTCGCGCTGCTGAGCAGCCCCTGGCTGGTCCCCGCGATCGACCTCAGCCAGCCGGTCGCCGCGCGCGCCGCGGCCGTCGCCGAGCACCCGACGATGTGGCGCCTCGCGTGGCTCCCGTGGCAGGCCGCGGCCGTCGCCAACGCCGCCTTCGCGCTCGCCCTGACGGCGTACCTGTTCGCCCGCGGCGCGGCGACCCCGCGGTGGTGGGCGCTGGGCGGCGCCGTCGCCGGGATCGCCGCTGCGTCGTTCGATCTGACCGGCGAGATGATCTACACCACGGAGCTCCCCGGGCTGACCGGCGACGTCCGCCTCTTCGCCGACGCCGAGCGCTCCGCCGCCGACCTCTGCTCGACCCGCGCGAACCTCCTCTACGTCGGCATGTCCTGGTGCTGGCTGATGGCCGTCCTGGAGCTGCGCGGCGGCTGGCGACGCCACCTCGAGCTGTTCGCGCTGGGCCTCGCCTCGTTCGGCGGCTTCCTCGCCTTCGGGGCGATGAACCACCGCGCGCTCGGCTCCCTCGCCGAGGACGGCAGCGCCGAGGCGGCGGGCTCGATGGCCCTCGCCGGGGGGATCGGGTTCGTCCTCTACGTCCCGCTGCTGCTCGGCCTCGCGATCGAGCTGGGCCGCGACCACCACGGCCGCCACCCCGCCCCCGATCCGGGCAACGCCGGCTTCGCGTGGCCCAAGGCCGGCCCCCTGGAGCTGCCCGCCGCGCTGCTGTCGGAGCCCGGCCTGCGCGACCTCGTCCGGCCGCTCCTCCGCCTCCGCCCCCGCCTCCGGTCCGACGTCACGGACTGCGTCTACGTCAGCTGGCTGGTCCCCGCCGAGCGCGTCCGCCCGCTGCTGCCCGACGACCTCGAGCTCGACGTCGAGCGGGACGGCAGCGCCATCCTCACGGTCCTCGCGTACCGCCACGGCGGCTTCGGCCCCGAGCGCCCCGGGCCGCCCCGCCCCCGCCCCCCCCCCCCCCCCCCCCCCCCCCC
>CAYFOA010000045.1:3575-42713 GCA_964344575.1 uncultured Rickettsiales bacterium
TACCTCGCGCCCGAGCGGAAGGGGCTGCCGCGCGACGCGATCTGGTTCCTGAGGACGGCCGTGGGGAGCCCGGCCCTGGCGCTCGGCGCCCGCCTCCTCAGCGACGGCCTCCCCGCCCAGCTCCCCGCCCGGCTGGAGCACCGCCGCGACGGCGACGGCTGGTGGACGTCGATCGAGCCCGGCTTCGGCGGCGCCCCCGACCTCCGCCTCCGCCTCGCCGAGGCCCGCCTCCCGAAGCCCCCGAAGGCGTGGCAGCGGATCCACCGCGAGTGGGAGGACCTCGTCTGGCACATCGTCGGTGTGGACCGCGGCGTCCGCGTCCTCAACGACGCCGACGGCCGCGTCGAGACCGCCATCTCCGTCCGCACCAGCCTCGACGACGTCCTCCCCGCCACGATCGAGGAGTTCTCCAGCGACGTCCTCGGCCCCCTGGTCGACGGCTGCCCCGCGCTCGCCTTCGTCCTCCCCCGAGTGACCTTCCGCGTCCTCGGCGAGCGCGTCGTCCGCCCCCGCACTTGAAGCGGGGCGCGCGAGCCCGCATGGTGACGCGATGACCAACGCGCAGCTCATCGGCTTCGTCGTCGTCCTCACGCTGGTCTCGGCCGGCGTCAACTTCCTCCTCGGGGTCCGCCTCCTCGCCCCCTTCGACCTGACCGCGATCCACACGCGGCTCGCCTGGGCGGCCATCGCCGTCGGCGCCGTGCTGCTCCCGTCGACGTTCCTGCTGCTCCCCCGCTCCGGCCAGCCGTGGGCCGACGCGGTGCAGTGGGTGGGCTACCTCTGGATGGGGGTGTGGTCGCTGATCGTCATCTTCTCGCTGGCCCGGGACCTCGGCTGGCTGGTCGTCAACCAGCTCGGCGCCCTGCCCGAGGACGAGGCGCGGCGCCGGTTCCTCCTCGGCGGGCTGAACCTCGGGGTCCTCGCGCTGTCGGCCGGGGTCGGGGCGGCGGCGTACGCGGGGACGCGGCGCCTGGCCGAGGTCGTCCGCGTCAAGCTCCCCATCGACGATCTCCCCGACGCGCTGGACGGCTTCACGATCGCGCAGATCTCCGACCTCCACGTCGGCCCCACCATCCGGGCGCACCACATGGAGGCGATCGTGGCCCGCGTCAACGAGCTCGACGCCGACCTCGTCGCGCTCACCGGCGACCTCATCGACGGCCCCGTCGCCGAGCTCGCCTCGCACGTCGCCCCGCTGAAGGGGCTGAGCTCGCGCCACGGCACCTGGTTCGTCACCGGCAACCACGAGTACTACTCCGGTGTCCACGCCTGGATCGCCCACGTCCAGGGCCCGCTGGGGATGAACGTCCTCCTCGACGAGCACGCCGTCCTCGACCACGACGGCGCCCGCGTCCTCCTCGCGGGGGTCACCGACCGGACCGCCCGGACCATCGAGCCGACCCACACCTGCGACCTCCACAAGGCCGTCGCCGGGGCGCCGGACGACGCCCACCTCAAGGTCCTCCTCGCCCACCAGCCCGAGTCCGCCCCGCTGGCCTCGGAGCTCGGCTTCCACGTGCAGCTGTCGGGCCACACCCACGGCGGCCAGTACCTCCCCTTCACGCTGCTCATCAAGTTGATCAAGAAGTGGGTGCGGGGGCTCTACCGGGTCGGCCGGATGCACGTCTACGTCAACCCCGGCACGACCTGGTGGGGGCCCCCCATGCGGCTCGGCGCGCCGCAGGAGATCACCCTGCTGGAGCTGACGCGCGCGTGAGCGACGAGTCCCGGGGCGCGACGTTCGCGGCCGGCCTCCTGGTCGGGTTCGCCGTGCTCCTCCGCCTCCGCCCCCTGGAGTCGCTGGACCTGTGGTGGCACCTGTCGATGGGGCGGCTCGTGCGGGCCACTGGGAGCCGGACCTTCGAGGACCCCCATTCGTGGGACGTCGGGCACGCGTACACCGATCCCGAGTGGCTCTACGACCTGGGCGCGCTGGCCGTCTGGGAGGCCGGCGGGGTGGCCGCGACGATCGTCGCCACGGCGCTCCTCGCGGGGGCCTCGGCGTTCCTCGCGTGGCGGGTGGCGGCGGCGCTCCTCGGGCCGGACCGGCCGTGGGCGGCGGTGCTGCTGGCGACGCTGGCGGTGGGCGGCTCGTCGTGGCGCTTCGACCCCCGCCCCCAGAGCGCCTTCCTCGTGCTCCTGCCCCTGACGATGCTCGCCGCCGCGCGCGCCCGAGGGAGCGCCGGCCGCGGCCGCCGGGCGTGGCTCGCGGTCCTCGTCTGCACCCTGGTGGTCTGGTCGCAGTCCCACAGCTCGATGGTCATCGGCCCCTGCGTGGCGTGGGCGCTCTGCCTCCCCCGCGGTCGCGCCGACGCCCCCTGGTCGGGCCCCCAGCTGGGCCTGCTCGTCCTGCTCGGGGCGGTCCCCCTGCTCGGCCCCTTCGGGCTCGGCGTGATCGACCAGGTCCTCGGCCACAGCGGCTCGGACGCGGCCCGCCACATCACCGACATGCGCCCCATGCCGCTGTCCGGGTGGTGGCCGTTGCCGGGCGGCTCGGTGCTGTACGTCGAGCTCCTCGCGGTCCTCGGGCTGGGGGGGATGGTCGCGCACCGGCGGATCGTCCCGGGCCCGCTGCTGCTGCTCCTGCTGGGGCTCGCGATGACGCTGACGGCGCACCGGTTCCGGGCGGCGTGGGCGCTGATGGCGATCCCCCTGGCGGCGGAGGCGCTGCGGGCGTCGGCGGGCTGGACGGAGGGACGCCTGGGGCGCCGGACGGCGGCCGCCGCGGCGGTGACGGTGCCGCTGCTGCTGTCGCTGGGGGAGCCGGGGCCGTCGCTGCGGTGGGACGAGCGGTCGGTCCCGGTGGACGCGACGGGGGCGATGGCGGCGCTCGGGGTCGAGGGGCGCCTCCTGAACGACTACGACGGCGGCGGTTGGATCGGCTGGGCGGCGGGGCCGGACGTCCAGGTCTTCATCGACGGCCGCACGCCGACGCACTTCTCGGGGGCGCGGTTCGCCGAGGCGCGGGCGGCGTACGCGGATCCGACGGGGGCGGCGTTCGGCGACCTCCACGCGACGCACGCCTTCGACGCGGTCCTCATCCGGCGCGACCAGGGGCTGTGCGACGCGCTGACCGCGGACGCCGCCTGGGACGCCGCCTGGTTCGGGGAGACGCGCGCGCTCTTCGTGCCCGCGGGGTCGGCGGGGCCGGGGGTCGCGGCGCTGGCGCCGTGCACGTCGCAGTCGTCGGTGGGGCGCTGCCTCGCCGGCGGAGGGGACGCGACGCGGGCGTTCGCCGAGCTCGACCGGCTGCGCGCCCTGGACCCCGCCCACGGGTACCTCGACCGCCTCGGCGTCGCGCTCGCGCTGGCCTGCGCGGGCGATCCGCAGCGCGCCGCCGAGCACCTCGGGGAGGCGACCCGCTTCGATCCGTCCCACCCCGACCTCCCCCGGTTCGCGGCGACGATCCACCTCGGCCTGGGGCGGCCCGCGGACGCGCTCCGGACCCTGGCGAACACGCCCCCCGACGACGGCGACGCGATCGACCTGAGGCTCCAGGCGCTGCACGCGCTCGACCGCCCCGAGGACGCGCTGGAGCCGGCCCGCGCGCGGGTGGCGGCGTTGGACGACGCGGCCTCGGCGGACCACCGGGCGCTCCTCGCGTGGGCGTGCGCCGCGGCGGGGGACGAGGCGTGCGTGCTGCGGGAGTCGACGCGGGCGGCGCTGCTGGGGGACGCGGCGTCGGTGGATCGCCTCGTGGCGCTGAGGAACGCGGGCCGGCTCCCGGCGACCCACGACGGCCTCCTGGACGCGCTGCTGGCCGCGAGTCCGTAAGATCGTCCCGGTGCTCGCGGCCACGCTCCAGGACGCCCTCGTCGAGAACCTCCCCGCGCTGATCACGCTCGCCGCCATCGCGGCGCTGCTGTGGGGGGCCCACGCGGCGGTGCGGGCGCGGCGGCGGACGGCGGTGTCGCACGACCACCTCCGGGAGCAGCTGCTGCTGCTGGGGCTGTGGCTGGCGGGGATCGTGGGCGTGATCCTGACGATCCCGGTCGGCCCCGACACGCGCAGTCAGCTCCTCACGCTGTTCGGGCTGCTCCTGTCGGCGGTGATCGGCCTCGCGTCGACGACGTTCGTGGGCAACGCGATGGCGGGGCTGATGCTGAAGGGGATCCGGAACATGAACCCGGGGGACTTCATCGAGGTGGGCGACCACTTCGGCCGGATCAGCGACCGGGGGCTGTTCACGACGGAGATCCAGACGGAGCTGCGGGACCTCGTGACGCTGCCGAACCTGTACCTGGTGACGCAGCCGGTGCGGGTGGTCCGGCCGTCGGGGACGATCGTGGGGGCGGAGGTGTCGCTGGGCTACGACGTCAGTCGGACGCGGGCGGAGGCGCGGCTGCTGGAGGCGGCGGAGGAGGTCGGGCTGAAGGACCCGTTCGTCCAGGTGAAGTCGCTCGGCGACCACTCGATCGTGTACCGGGTGGCGGGGGTGCAGGAGGACGTGAAGCGGATGGTGAGCAGCCACAGCCGCCTCCGCAAGGCGATGATCGACGGGCTCCACGGCGACGGCATCGAGATCACGTCCCCGGTCCACGAGGCGGGCCGGCAGATGCCGGCGGACCACCGCGCGGTGCCGGCCGGCGACGACGTCCACGACGTCCCCCCGGGGCTGGCGCTGGAGCAGATCGTGTTCGACAAGGCGGACCTCGCGGTGTCGCTGGAGCGGATGCAGGCGAAGCACGCGAAGCTGACCGCCGAGCTGACGCAGCTTCAGGCGCAGCTGAAGGTGGAGGACGACCCGGCGGAGGTGGCGGAGCTGGAGAGCAGGATCCACCGCCAGGAGCAGCTGCTGGACCTCGCGCGGAGGGCGGTGGAGGACCGGCAGCGACGGAAGAAGGCGAACTAGGCTGAACGAGACGTTTGCGCTTTTTTCACAAGCACCCCCGCCCACCTCGCTACCCTGCCGAGCCATGAAGACGAGAATCCTGCTCCTCCTGCCGGTCCTGGCCCTGACCGGCTGCCCCGAGGAGCCCTCCGACGACGTCAACGACGTCGAGCCGATCGGGAGCCTCAGCGGCCAGTTCACCTGCTGGATCCCCGACGACGACGTGTCCACGCACGACCTCGGCGAGGCCCACTTCGAAGGCGACCTCGAGCACACCGGCTACATCGCCGGCCTCCGCACCCAGGGCTGCTTCGCCCAGATGGTCGAGTCCCAGCACCGCGGCTGGGTCGTCCAGCTCCGGCTGCTCCAGCAGATCGACTGGGACACCGCCCAGGTCCTCGAGCTCAACCTCCCCATCGGCATCAGCGAGGGCGACGACGAGCGGCTCCTCGAGCCCGGCGACGAGGTCGTCATGTCCGGCGGCGGCGGCTTCGGCTCGCTCTTCTGGGCCGTCCCCGGCGACGACGGCTTCGTCGCCGACCCGCTCTTCGGACGCACCGCCGGCGGCATCATCACCGTCGAGGAGCCCGCCGGCCTCGGCCCCGGCGACTGGTTCAGCGGCAGCTTCACCGACCTCCGGATGGGGGAGCTGTGATGCGCGCGCTCGTCCTCGCCCTCGTCCTCGCCGTCCCCGCGGCGGCCTCCGCGCAGACGACCCTCACCCTCGAGGAGCTCGGCGCCCTGCACCCGACCCGGACCTGCTTCACCGGCCACGCCGACCTCGCCCTCGCCGGCTTCGACCCCGACGGCGGCGCCGTCAACCCCGCCGAGTACCTCGAGGGCCGCGGCGGCGCGGGGCTGTACGACGTCTACGACGTGGGCAACGTCGCCTTCGTTGGCGGCCCCTGGACCTACGGCAGCCTCGGCTTCGACGCCGTCTACGGCTCGCTCAACGCGTTCCTCGGGGAGCACGGCAACGACTACGACTTCGTGTCGATCTTCGTCACCGAGCACCTCAACTTCGGCGCGCTGTACTCGGGCCTCCAGAACGACACCTCGGGCATCGGCCTCGGCTTCCAGGATCAGACGTCCGACCTCGGCTTCAGCGAGCTCGAGGGGTTCCTCTTCATGAACTCGATCTTCGACTACACGGGGAGCCTCCACGACGCGCTCTTCTTCGGGCAGGAGGTCGGCCACCGGTGGGGCAGCTTCGTGCGGCGCGCCGGCGGCGGGCGCGACATGCTCGGCCGCGACGACTCCCACTGGTCCTTCTTCATGGACACCGACAACTCGACCATGGAGGGGAACAACTGGGAGTCGCTGGCGAGCAACCGGTGGCGGACGTCGTTCGACGAGGAGGTCGGCTACAGCGAGCTCGACATGTACCTCATGGGGTTCATGGACCCGGACGACGTCGACCCCTGGCTGCTCATCGACAACCCCACCGTCGTCAGCAACCCCTACGGGTGGGGCCAGGAGACCGGCGGGATCGGCCCCGCGACGACGCCCTACTACGTCATCCAGCAGTACATCGACAACGGCGACGACTACCCCGTCGTGGTGTCGGGGAACCGGATCGACGTCGAGATCGAAGACGTCATCTCCGTCCACGGCCCGCGCTCGCCGGACCACACCGAGTCCCAGCGCGACTTCAACATGGCGTTCATCATCATCCACCCCGAGTCCGAGGAGGTCGACTTCGACGACTACCTCGTCATCGAGGACACGCGCGAAGAGCTCGCCGCGCTGTGGGAGGAGATGGTCGACGACGAGGCCGTGATGCGGACCGAGATCGGCGGCTCCACCGTCTACGAGATCAACCCCGACGAGCTGCCCGCCGGCATCGCCTTCGAGCCCGCCCCCGGCGGCCAGGGCGTCGCCGCCGGCTGTGCGACGTCGATCGCCGCCTCCGCCGCTCCCGGCGCCGCCGCGCTGCTGGCGCTCCTCCCCCTCGCGATCCGCCGCCGGCGCTAGCCGCCCCCGACCTCCCGCGGTGCCCTCGCAGCGCCGCAGTCGTACGTTCGCAATTTCGTTGTAGACTGGTTCAGTGAACTGAACTACATTCAGTCTCGCTGCGGCTGCCGGCAGGGTTGCTCTGCTCGCTCGCTCTGCTCCTCCGCCGGCTGCCGCAGCCGCTACGTCATGCAGACCGAGGTCCCCCGAAACGCCCGCGAACGCTCGCGCATCGAGACCCGCCGCCGCCTCCTGGAGGCCGGCGCCGAGCTGATCGCGGAGCAGGGCGTCCACGCGGCCCGGGCGACCGACATCGCCGCCGCCGCGGGCGTCGCCGTGGGCACCCTCTACTTCCACTTCCGGGACAAGGACGGCCTCCTCGAGGCCATCCTGCTGCACGGCGTCGACGTCCTCACGGAGCGCCTCGCCGCGATCCTGGAGTCGCCCCACGCGTCCCTGGAGGAGACGGTCCGCGCCCACGAGGAGGGCATCGTCGCGTTCATCGAGGAGGAGCGGACGCTCGCGCGCGTCCTCTTCCACAAGGAGGTCCAGGCGACCGAGGTGGGGAGCCGGATCTTCGAGCTGGGGGTGGAGCTGCAGGCCGAGTCGATGCGCGAGGGGATCCGCGAGGGGTTCTACCGGGACGACCTCGTCCCCCCGATCGCGGCCCGCGCGATCGTCGGGATGCTCGCCGCGGTGCTCACGTGGTGGTCCGAGGACCCCCGCCGCGCGCCCCGGAGCGAGGTCGTCGAGACGCTCACCCGCCTCCGCCTCGGAGGCCTCCACCGCCCCTCGGAGTGACCGTGCCCCGCACCCTGCTCGTCCCCGCCCTCGCCCTCGCCCTCGCCGCCTTCGCCCTGAGCGCCTGCGACGCCCCCGCCTACGACTACTACACCGACGCCAAGCCGATCCTCGACGCGAAGTGCGCCACCTGCCACCAGGCCGGCGACATCGGCCCCTTCCCGCTGACGACGTACGACGAGGTGCAGACCGTCGCGCCGCTGCTCGCCCCGTCGATCGAGGCGAACACGATGCCGCCGTGGGGCGCCGACCCGGCGTGCAACGACTACCTCCACGACACCTCGCTGACGCCCGCGGAGAAGGACGTCCTCCTCACCTGGCTCGACGGCGACCTGCTCCCCGGCGTCCCCTCGTCCACGACCGACGCGCCCGCTCCGGAGCCGATGACGTTCGACCTGTCCGTCCCCCTGCCGGAGCCCTACACGCCCAACGGGGAGCTGGACGACTACCGCTGCATGATCGTGGACTGGCCCCTGGACGAGCCGAAGTACGTCGTCGGCTTCGGAGTCACCCCCGACCGGCGCGACCTCGTCCACCACGTCGTCGCGTACGTCGCCGATCCGGGGCTCCGGCCCGCGCTCGACGCCCTCGACGAGGCCGACCCCGGCCCCGGCTACTCCTGCTTCGGCGCCCCCACCCCCCAGGACGCCCCCGGCATCGTCGGCCTCGGGATCGACATGCGCTGGCTCGGCCAGTGGGCCCCCGGCCCCGACGGCCGCCCCTTCCCCCCGGGGACGGGCATCGAGATCGCGCCCGGCTCCACGATGGTCCTGCAGATGCACTACAACACCGCGACGGCGGACCCGTCCCCCGATCGGAGCGCGGTCGAGCTGGTGCTCGCGGACGAGGTCGAGAAGCCCGCGACGGTGGTGCCGTTCCTGAACTTCGGGTGGGCGCTCGGCAGCGTCCCGATGCGGATCCCGGCGGGCGTCGGCGACTCCGTGCACCGCTTCGAGCAGGACGTCAGCGCCGAGACGCTGTCGCTGTTCGGCGGCCCCATCGGCCTCGGCGAGGGCGACGCGTTCGCGGTCCAGGAGATCTTCTTCCACATGCACACGCTCGGCACGACGGGCCGGCTGGAGCACCGGAAGCAGGCGGGCGTCGCGGGCGAGCAGTGCCTCGTCGACCTCCCCCGGTGGGACTTCAACTGGCAGAACAGCTACCAGCTCGCGACCCCCGCGATCGTCGAACCGGGGGACACGCTCCACATCGAGTGCCGGTTCGACAACAGCCACGGCAGCTTCGACGTCGGCTTCGGGGACGGCACGTACGACGAGATGTGCCTCGCGATCCTCTACGTGACCGGCGCCTGATCGCGTAGATTCCCCGGCGATGCGCCGCCTGCTCCTGCCGCTGCTCCTCGTCGTCGCGGGCGCCTGCACGCCCCGCCCCACGACGAACCCCGACCCGGTCACGCTCGACTGCAACGTCGTCAGCGACACGTGCCTGTTGCCGTGGCCGAGCTCGGTGTTCGAGACCGTGGACCCGGCCACCGCGACGGGGCGGGCGGTGGCGCTGAGCGAGGCGGCGTCGTTCGCAGGGCTGCGGGACTCGTTCGCGTTCGAGGCGCCGGACGGGTTCTCGGCGATCGGCTCGATGGCCGCGTGGGTGCCCCGAGCGCCGGAGGCGTCGTTGCTGCCGGGGGACTACGTAGCGTCCCTGCACGAGGACGCGCACTTCGCGGTGCTCGACGCCGACGCGACCTCCGAGACCTACGGCCGCCGCCTGCCGTTCCACGTCGACGTGGTCGAGTCCGAGGAGTCCGGCGCGCTGGTGGTGATCACGCCGCTGGAGGCGTTCCGTCCTTCGGGCCGGTACGCGGTGGTGATCGACGCGATCGTGGCGCCCCCGACGCCCGCGATGGAGGCGCTGCTGGGGACGGGCCCGGCGTCGACGGCGCCGGCCGAGCTGATCGACTACTACGGCGACCTCGTCCGGCTGGTGACGGTGGAGCTGGGCTGGAGCAAGGGCGACGTCGGGCTGCTGTGGGACTTCGGGGTCCGGAGCGACGAGCAGGTGACGTCCGACTTGCAGGCGATGGCGGCGTACGGCCGGGAGTGGCTCGCCGCGAACCCGCCCGCGGCCGTCCTCGGCGAGCCGTACGACGCCTACTCGGTGAACGCGATGGACCTGACGTTCACGGTGCCGCTGTGGCGGGACGACCGATTCGCGCCGCTGCACCGGGACGACGCGGGGGTGCCGGAGCCGGTCGGCGAGCTGGAGATCACGGGCTACCTGCTGGTCCCCGACTCGGTGACGCCGTCCAACCCCGCCACGCCGATCCTCTTCGGGCATGGGCTGGGGACGTACGCGGACCAGATGATGCCGACGCTGGCGGGGCTGGACCTGGACGCGGGGCCGTACGTGGTGGGGGCGTTCGACTGGGACCTGCACGGCGACCGCGGCGAGGGGCTGGACGACATCGTCGAGCTGACGGGGACGATGAACTTCGAGGGGTTCAGCGCGGCGATGCTGCAGAGCGCGGTGGACCACCTCGTCGCGACGGAGGTGATGCGGTCGCTGCCGGCGCTGCCGGGGGTCGGCGACGCGGTGGTGACGGACGGGCCGGTGCTGTACCTGGGGCAGTCGATGGGGTCGCTGGTCGGCGTGCTCGGGGCGACGATCAGCGAGGATCTGACGGGCGCGGTGCTGAACGTCGGCGGGGGCGGGCTGAGCAACGTGCTCCGGCACGGCGAGATCGTGGACGTCATCGGGATGCGGGCGGAGCTGGAGCAGCTGGTCGACGCCGGCCCGCCGGACGACTTCCCCGCCGACCTCGGCTACGACGTGCTGCTGGTGGTGGGTCAGCCGGGGCTCGATCGGGGCGACCCCATGAGCTTCGCGCACCACATCTTCGAGGACCGGTTAAGCGACGCGCCGGCCCCCGCGGTGCTGCTCCAGGAGAGCACCGGCGACGGGATCATCCCGAACATCATGGCGGAGACGATGGCGCGCCGGATGGGGCTGACGCTGATCGAGCCGGTCCAGCTCGGGGCGCCGGGCCTGGAGCGCGCCGAGGCGCCCACGTGCGGCGATCCGGCGAGCGGGCTGGCCCAGTTCACGTACAGCGACATCCCCTTCCAGGCCCACCTCCTGCTGGAGGACGCGCGGGCGCAGCGGCAGGTGATCGAGTGGTTCGGGAGCTACGTGGACGAGGACCCCGGCAACGACGGGAACATCGCGTTCCTGGGGGTGGGGCAGACGGCCGACTGCCCCTGACGGCCGCTCACGGCGCGGGGCAGGCGATCCCCTCGAGGACGAGCACGTTGTCGGCCTCGTCACACTCCTCGACGACGTTCAGCGGATCCACCACCACCTCCAGCGGCGAGCCGTCCAGCAGCGCGGCGTCAAGGGCCAGGTCCAGCGGCGGCGCGAGGGTGCCGCCGGGGAGTCCCGCCGTGGTCTGCGACGCGAGCGAGGCGCCGTCGGAGCTGCGCCGCACCGTCAGCCCCACCGGCGGCGCGGCGATTCCCTCGTTGAGGACGCGGAGGCGGAGCACGAGCTCGTCGGGGCAGGCGTCGTCGCAGACGGCGTGCAGCTCGGCGCTGACGTCGGCGGCGGCGACGCCGGGGACCTCGGCGACCTCGTTCTGACGGAACCCCTGCCCCACCGTCCACGGCATGGTCGGGTTCGCGGGGACGCTCAGGTCGTCGGCGACGTGCGTCGGCATGAACGCGTGCTGGTTCCAGACCGACCGGGTCGGCACCCACGCGCGGCCGCTGTCGCCGAGGACAGTGATGCCCGCCCACCCCGCCGACGAGAGGTTGTTGCTCCCGATGACGATGACGGGGGGGCCGTCGTCGAGCTGGACGACCAGGGGGTACTCGAGGTGCGTGCCCGAGGCGTGGCCGTCGCCCTGGTAGATGAGCTCCCCGGTCCCCCCCTCCCACACCCACACGTCGAGCTCGTCGGCGTAGACCACCTCGCTGGCCCCGTCGGCGTCGAAGTCGAACGCGGAGCTGCCCGTGATCGAGGAGCTCGCGTCCTGGGTGGGGTTGGCCCACAGCTGGGTCAGGTCGGTGTCGAGCATCGTGTAGAAGGCGAGGTTGGCGACGCCGAACTCGGCGAGGCCGTCGCCGTCGAAGTCGGCCACCGTGGGGGGACCCCCGGAGCCGGACCCGGCGAGGCTGACGGGGCCGAACAGGATCGCCCCGTTCGTGTCCTGCACGCGCACCTGGTTGCTGGACACGACGGCGATCTCGGCCTCCGGGTCGTCGTCGAAGTTGCCCACCGCGGGGAAGCCGTCGGGCTGGCCGTTGGCCCAGATCGTGTTGCCGGAGGCGTCGTACAGCGCGTTGCCGACGACGATCTCCTGGACCCCGTCGAGGTCGACGTCGGCGGTGAACGAGGTGGGGAACTCGGGCCGCTCGGCGTTGCTCCCCCGCCCCGCCGCGCCCGTAGCGAGGAGCGCGCCGCCGGCGTCGTAGATCTGGTTGCCGTAGACGATCTCGACGGCGCCGTCGCCGCCCAGGTCGGTCAGGAAGGCGCCCCCCCGCTCGGCGCCCGAGGGGACCGTGGCGTCGCTGATCCAGAGCCCCACGCCGAACCGGTCGAGCGCCATGAGGCGGTGATCGGCGCTGACGGCGACGATCTCGGGCCACCCGTCGCCGTCGAGGTCGGCGGCCGCGAGCTGGGAGTCGGGCTGGATGCGCCAAGCGGGGTCGGTCTGGACCCACAGCTCGCCGCTGCCGTCGCCCCGGAGCGCGCGCACGAGGCCGGCGCCGCTGTAGTCGCTGCCGCAGAAGGTGTTGAAGACGATCGCCCGCGCGTCGCCGTCGCTCGCCACGCCGTCGCCGTCGTCGTCGGTCAGCGGCACCACGAGCGGGGTCATCATGACCTCGCGGAAGCAGGGCTCGGGGTCGAACTCGCTGATCTGCCAGAGGATCTGGAGGTCGGGGTCGCTCTCGATCACCAGGTCGACGCGGCAGTCGTCGTCGATCCCGACGTCCTCGGCGCCGGGGTCGCCGGCGCAGGGATCCGCGGCCGCGTCGTCGTCGTCCGGGCCGCCGGTCGAGTCGTCGTCGTCGGCGAAGTCGTCGTCGTCCGTGCCCGCGGCGCTGTCGTCGTCCCCCAGGCCTCCCCGCCCCCACTCGTAGCAGCCCGCGGACGCGAGCGCGGCGGCGAGCAGCAGGGGCGCGGGGAGCAGGCGGCGCACCGCCTCACGCTACCGCAGCACCGAGCCGAGGTAGGCGCCGATGCGGCGGTGGCCGGCGGCGTTGGGGTGGAGCTCGTCGGCGGCGAAGGAGGAGGGGGGCTCGCTCGCGAGGGCCTGGGTGAGGTCGACGATCTCGAAGCCCGCGCCCTCGGCGGCCTGGCGGGCGAAGCGCCAGGTCGGGTCGCGGTGGTGGGGCGCCGACGGTCGGCCGGGGCCGGGCGGGGCCTCCCAGCCGGGGTAGTCGACAAGCTTCGGGGCCATCGCGAAGACGATGCGGGAGGCGCCGAGATCGCGGGACGTCGACGCGATCGCGGCGATCGCGGCGGCGTGCTCGGTGGGCTCGAGGAGCACCGGGCCGGTCCACACCGGCGACGCCTTGCCGACGTACCGGAACAGCCGCGAGCGCCGCCAGAGCCCGACCTGGAGGTCCTCCGGGAGCCCCGGCAGGAGGTACACGCGCCGCTCGGTGTAGAGCGCCCGGCCGCCGTCCCCGCCGCGGGGGAGCTCCAGGCTCGCGGCGTCGTTGGTGACCCACACGACGAGGACGACGTCGGGCTCCAGGCGTGGGCCGAAGACGTCGAGCGCCGCCGCCTCCTGGACCGTGTTGTAGCCGGGGAAGGCGAGGTTCCAGACCTCGGCGCCGTCGCCGAGCTCCGCCTCCAGCACCCCCCCCATCGTATCCGCGTACGGCACCGCCTGGCCGAACGCGACCGAGTCCCCGAGCAGCGCGACGCGGCGGACGCCGGGGGGCTTCGGGGCGAGCGTCCGTCCGTCGGGGCCCCGGATGCCGTGGGCGTCGATCGCGACGGGGCCTGCGCGGTGCCCGGGGCGGGCCCCGAACACGCGCCCGTCGCCGGTCCGGACCGCCATCGCGGTGCTCGCGTCGGCCTCCTCGAACCCCGCCTCGACCACCGCCACGAGGTCCGGCCCCCAGGCGAGCCGGGCGATCCCCTCGGCGATGGCGAGGCCGACCACCAGCCCGGCGAGGACGAGGGCGATCCGCCGGCTCGTGCTTTTCTCCGAGATCCGAACTCTCCTAGGCTTCGCGGGTGGCAGACAGCCCCCAGGATGCCCGCGTCGCCGAGGGCGCGCTCGCGGCGACAGGGGCGCTGGTCGCGGTCGAGCACCTGAGGGTCACGGCCGCCTGCCCCGTCCCGCGCTACGGCGGAGGGGCCGAGTACATCGAGCACCTGCATCGGATCGAGGCGTGGGCGACGTGGACGCGAGGGGACGGCCTCGGCGAGGTGCTCCGCCGGCTCGACGCGCTGGAGTACCCGCCGCTGCTCTACCTGACCCAGCTGCCGGCGGACGTGCTCCTCGGCCCGAACGTGCTGACCTCGCTGCGCCTGCAGCTCGGCTGGGTGGCGCTCCTGGTAGCGGCGACGGTGGTCGCGGCGCGGGCGCTGGGCCTCGGCCGGGCGACGGCGGCGTGGGCGGGGACGCTGATGCTCCTGGCCCCCGCCGCCTGGGGCTCGGCGCGCCTCTTCTACTACGACCTCCCCATGGCGGCGTGGCTGGCGGCGGCCTTCGCGGGGTGGGTCGCGCCGCGGCGGGGCTGGGGGCTGCCGGTGGCGGTCGCAGCCCTCGCGGCGGCGGTGCTCACGCGGTGGGAGGCGGTGCTGTACGTCGTTCCCCTGGCGGGGGCGGCGGTGGCGTGCGCGGCCTCGGGGAGGCGGCGCGCGGCGGCGGCGTGGATCGCGGGATCGGCGGCGGCGGCAGCGCTCCCGGTGGTCGTGTACACGCGGTTCTACGAGCGCTCGGCGGGGCAGCGGTGGGGGCAGCTGAGGACGGTCAACGACGGGGAGGCGGGGGACGTCGTCGCGGCGATCGGGGGACGGGCCGCAGACGCGCTGTCGTACCCGATCGGGCTGGTGGAGCACTCGTGGGGCCTGGTTCTCACGGCGGCGTTCGTGGTCGCGCTGCTCCCGCTGCGAGAACGAGAACCGAAGCGCGTGACGCGCGAGAGGTCGCGTGACGCCGAAGGCGGCGCGTCCGAAGGATGGGCGCCAGGACGGCGCCCACAACGAGAACGAGAACGAAAACGAGAACGAGTGTTCGGCCTCGCGGCGGGGTGGGCCCTCGCCTCCGCGATCGCCCTCCTCGTCGCCGTCTCCCCGATCGCCGAGGTCCGCTTCGTCCACCCGGTCCTCCCCGTCGTCGCGCTCGCCACCGCCGCCGGCCTCGCGCGGCGCCGCCTCGCCCGCGTGCCCGTCCTCCCCGTCGTCGCCGCCCTCGCCGCGGCGCAGCTCGTCCTCTTCGACGCCACCGCGGCCGCTCCCCCGCTCGGCGCGGTCCCCTCCCCCCCCACCGGCCAGGTCGGCTGGGCCCGCCCCGCGGACGGCCGCTGCACCGACGCCGCCGCCGTCCGCGACCTCCTCGACGACGTCGCTGCCACGGGAGCCCGCCGCTTCGCCCTGGACCCCGCCAACCAGTCCCTCGGCGCCGGCCGCTACGTGTGGGACTACGAGGCGACCGCCCGGGGCGGGGAGCTCCGCCGCGTGGACGACGTCGCCGCCGCGGACGTCGTCGTCACCGACTTCGAGGACGGGCCCCGCGGCCCCGCGGTCGCCTCCGTCCCCTTCGTCCACCCCGACGACCCCCGCCGGACGGGGACCCTGCGCGCCGTCAGGGCTGGGGGCGGGTGAAGACGTACGTCGAGTCGTCGCTCGCGGCCGCGTCGAAGCGGTAGCCGAGCTCCGTGTCGAAGTCCTTGATCCCTTCGGCCCGGTCCACCCGCTGCTCCACGATCCAGCGCGCCATCGCGCCCCGCGCCTGCTTCGCGAACAGCATCAGCGTCCGCGCGGTGCCGTCCTTGACGTCCTTGAACACCGGCGTCAGCACCGGCCCCGTCAGCCGCTTCGTCTGGACCGCCTTGAAGTACTCGTTGCTCGCGCAGTTCACCAGCGTCCGGTCGGCGTGATCGGCCGTCAGCGCCTCGATCCGGTCGGCGATCCGCTTCCCCCAGAAGGCGTACAGCGTCTTGCCCCGCGACGTGCTCAGCTTCGTCCCCATCTCCAGCCGGTAGGGCTGCATCAGGTCGAGCGGCCGGAGCAGCCCGTACAGCCCCGACAGGATGCCGACGTGCCCCTGCGCCCAGTCGAGGTCGTCGCGGCCCAGCCGACTGACGTCGAAGCCGGTGTACGTCTGCCCCGCGAACGTGAAGATCGCCTGCCGCGCGTTGTCCGGCGTGAACGGCTGCGCGAAGTCCTGGAACCGCTGATGGTTGAGGTCCGCGAGCTTGTCGCTGATCGACATGAGCTGCTTCAGCCGGCGCGGCGACAGCGTCCGCGTCCGCTTGCTCAGGACCCCGATGTCGTAGTCGAAGTGCGGCTCGCTGTACCCCACGTCGGGGACGAGCGGGCCCTCGTTCAGCATCTTGGCGGGCGACAGGACGGTCAGCATGGGCGGAGATCTACTCGATCAGCGTCACGCTGTCGCCGATCACCTCCACGGTCACGGTCGCCGTGTTGTTGTCGTAGGTGAGCTCCTCGATCGTCCGCCCGGGGTTCAGCTCGACGACGACGTCGTACGTGCCGTCGGGGGTGTCGGTGATGTCGATCCACTGGCACGACAGGTTCGCCCCGTAGATGTCCATGCAGCCCGCGCCGATGCCCTGGTTGCTGCAGTTGTAGGTGTCGCAGTTCGTCCCGATGGCGTCGACGATGTCCTGGTCGAAGACGCCGCTGTCGAGCAGGCAGAAGCCGTTCTTGTGGCCGAGCGCGGCGGGGTCGCCGGTCAGCGGGTCGAGGAGCAGGTAGTCCGCGTACTCCTCGTAGTGGTAGTGGCCGTGGCACTCGTCCCAGTGGAAGTTCGGGCCGGGGGGGACGCCGAGGTGGAACGCGTAGCCGATGTTCCCGACCTGGGTGCCGAAGCGGAGGACCTTGCGGGTGCCCGTGCCGTTCACGCAGCCCTCGTCGATGAGGCAGTCGTTCTCCTCGACGTCGACGTAGTCGATCGAGATCGTGTCGCCCATGTACTCCGCCGACGGGGTGAAGTCGGGGAGGTTGGGGCAGGACTCGGGGTCGGACGGCTCCAGCCCGGTGTTGCCGCCCACGCACAGCCCGCAGTCGTCCTCGTAGGCGGTGCCGCCGCAGTCGCCGTTGCAGTCGATCGTGTCGCCGGGCCGGACGCCCGTCGTGCCGCCGCTGCACTGCCCGCAGCCGTCGAGCGCGGCGTGGCCGCCCCACACCCCGGCGCAGTCCCGCGCGCACTCGTCCGCAGGGACGTACAGCGAGCGGACCTCGCCCCCCGCCTCGGGGTTGAGGTCGTCCCACA
This sequence comes from uncultured Rickettsiales bacterium, assembly GCA_964344575.1. Lineage (GTDB taxonomy): Bacteria > Myxococcota_A > UBA796 > UBA9615 > UBA9615 > JAAESI01. The sequence continues at coordinate 20,591 of CAYFOA010000045.1, forward strand.
GCGCGGCGAAGAGCGCGACGTCCATGCCGTTCGGCAGCGGGCTGTTGTTGTAGTCGGGCATCTGCCCTTCGCCGAGCGCGAGGAGGCCGTTGGACGAGATCCGGAGCTCGTCGTAGCCGACGCCGTAGAAGCTGAAGCCGAACGGCAGCGCGATCGTCGCGTCCTCGTCGTCGCCGAGGGGGTGAGCGTCGCCGGCGTGGTGGAGCGAGTCCCAGCCCCACAGGGGGGCGTCGACGGCGATCACGTCGTACTCCTCGGCGCCGTCCCAGCTCAGGAGCGTGTTCGCGTTCTCGAGCGGCCAGCTGTCGTTGATGGCCAGCGTCTGGCCGACCTCCGCGTCCCGCTGCAGGCCGACCGTCGCGGACGCCTCCCAGGGGAGGAGGTTCCCGTAGCGGAGGAGGATCTCGCCGCTGTCCGCGAGGAGCTCCACGGTGACGTCGTAGGGACCGCCGCCGCCGGCGTACGGCGCCACGCCGGTCCACTGGAGGAGCATCCGGTCCTGGGGGGTGGCGGGGCACTGGTCGCAGACGTCGGGGCGGCCGTCGCCGTCCCAGTCGTCGGGCCACGCGGGCGTCTCGCCGGTCGTCCCCCCGACGCAGTCCGAGCAGCCGTCGACGTACGCCGTCCCGAAGCACACCCCGGCGCAGTCGAGGTTCGCGTCGCCGCCGCCGCAGACGCCGCAGCTGTCGGTGTCGTTCGTCGCGCAGTCGGGCTCGGCGTCGTCCCCGTTGGCGACGTAGCCGTCGGTCTCCTCGCACAGCTCCACCGGGAAGCCGGGGTCGCCGAGTCCGTCGCCGTCGACGTCGGGGTAGTAGACGTCGTCGCACTCGTCGCCGGGGGCGGGGGTCGGGTCGCCGCCGAGGTTGCCCTCGCCGGGGCAGGCGGCGAGCAGGGGGAGGGCGAGGACGGGGACGAGGGCGAAGCTGAGGCGGCGCATCGCGGCGGAATCTAACACCGCGGACCTCGCCGGGACCGGGCGTCTGCGGGTCCGGGACCTCGTGACTACAATGCGCGGCGATGACCGACCTCCAGAGCGCCAGCGGCCACCGCTCCATCGCGCACCTGCGGGACCACTGGTACGTCCTCTGCACGTCGGCCGAGCTCCGCCGCAAGCCGCTCTCGCGGACGCTGATGGGGGTGCCGATCGTGCTGTTCCGGGACGGGGACGGGAGCGCCGGCGCGCTGCTCGACCGGTGCCCCCACCGGAACGTCCCCCTGAGCCTCGGGCAGGTCGAGGCCGGCGAGCTGGAGTGCGGCTACCACGGGTGGCGGTTCGACGGACGCGGGACCTGCACGAAGGTCCCCGGGCTGTGCGGCGAAGGGCCCGACGACCGGACCCGGCGGGTGCCGTCCCACGCCGTCCGCGAGCAGGACGGCTGGGTGTGGGTGTGGGGGGAGCCCGACGCCGAGCCGACGCGCGACCCGTTCCGTCCCAAGGTGGCCGACCGCAAGGGCTACACGATCGTCCGGCGGGTGGTCGACTTCGAGGCGACGCTGCACGCGACGATCGAGAACGCGCTCGACGTCCCCCACACGGCGTTCCTGCACCGGGGGCTGTTCCGCGGGGGGCGGGAGCCGGTGGAGATCCGGGCGGTGGTGACGCGCAGCGCGGACGGCGCCCAGGTGGAGTTCATCGGCGAACCCCGGCCGGAGGGGTTCGCGGCGCGGCTGCTGTCGCCGAGCGGCGGGGTGGTCACGCACTTCGACCGGTTCTGGATGCCGTCGATCAGCGAGGTCGAGTACAACATCGGCGACGAGAACCACATCGTCACGACCGGCATCTGCACGCCGGTGGACGACTTCCACACCCGGATCTTCGCCCACGTCGCGTTCAAGATGCGGATCCCGGGGTGGCTCGTGAAGCCGGTCCTGCAGCCGATCGCGATGAAGATCTTCGAGCAGGACGCGTGGATCCTGAAGGAGCAGACCGAGGCGTCGCACCGGTGGGGCGGGGAGCGCTACGCGTCGACGGAGCTGGACCTGATCGGGCCGCAGGTGTGGCGGCTGCTCCGGCGCAACCAGCAGGGGCGGGACGTCGAGCCCGACGACGGCTGGCGGCGCGAGGTCACGCTGCGGGTGTGAGCCTCCGCGGCATCGTCGACGAGGCGCGGGGCGACGTCCCCTGCGCGGTGGTGCTCCGGACCGGCGAGGGCGTCGAGGCCGTGAGCGCGACCGAGTCGGTCGACGAGCCCCGGTTCATCGGCTCGGTCACCAAGCTGTTCGTCGCGAAGGCGATCCGCCGCATGGTCGCGCTGGGGCGGATGGAGCTGGACGACGAGACCCTGGCGCTGGTGACCCACGGCGCGTCGCGGGGCGCCTACGAGTACAGCAACGACGGCTACGACGAGCTCGGGCGGCGGGTCGCCGCGGCGGCGGGGCTGCCGTTCGCAAAGGCGATCCACGACCACGTCTGCATGCCCTGGAACCTGGTCCGGACGACGTTCCCCACCCGCGCGCTGAAGCCGCCGGAGCTGACCGAGGCCAACTACCCCTCGGGGGGCCTCCGGTCGACGGCCCGCGAGCTGGCGGCGTTCGCCTGGCGGCACGAGGACTTCCTGGGCTGGAAGGAGGAGGACTTCGACGGCGCGCGGGTGTTCCTCCACGGCGGCCACGTGGCGGGACGCTCCGCGATCGTCGCGGCGATCCCGGCCCGCCGCGCGGCGCTCGCGGTCCTGTGCGGTCCCGAGGTCCCCTGCGGGGTGATCTGGGGGAGCGTGATGCGGGAGCGGCTCGGGCTGATCCAGCGCTAGGCGCTAGCAGGCGCGCTTGCGGCGGGGGCGCTCGCCGACCGTCGCCGTGAGCGTCTTGCGGGCGCCCTGGCGGAGGACGTCGAGGGGGACCTGGTCGCCCGTCCGGCCGGACAGCGCGGCCGCGAGGTCCGCGAACGACGCCGTCGCCGCGCCGTCGATCGCCAGCAGCAGGTCGCCGGGGCGGACGCCGGCCTCCTGGGCCGGGCTGCGCGGGGCGACCGACGTCACCAGCAGCGCCTGCTCCGCGCCACCCGCCGCCGCGCGGGCCTCCTCGGGGACGTCCGCCGGCTGGATGACGACCCCCAGCCAGCCCCGCCGCAGGTCGCCCCGCTCGCGGATCGCGTCGAGGACGCGCGTCACCGTCGCCGCCGGGATCGTCGTCCCGCCGCGCACCAGCCGGCTGGTGTTGATGCCCACCACCGACCCGTCCGCCGCCACCAGGGGGCCGCCCGAGAAGCCGCCGGGGAGCGACCCGTCCACGTCCACGTACGCGTCGATCGCGCCGCCCCCGTGCGTCCGCCACGCGTCCCCGACCCCGCCGACGATGCCGTGCGTCGCCCGCACCGACGCCCCGGGACGCCCCAGGGCGAGGACGATCCAGCCGACGCGAAGGTCGTCCGCAGACGCCCACGCCGGCGCCGCCACGCCGTCGCCGAGCGACGCCTCCGCCCGGAGCAGCGCCAGGTCCGTCGACGGATCCCGACCGACGACCTCCGCGGGCGTGGTCGTCCCGTCGGGCAGGACCAGCCGCACGGGGCCGCCGCCGCGGTGGCGCAGCACGTGGGCCGCCGTCACGACCTCGCCGTCGCCGACCACGACGCCCGTCGCCGCGCGCCGCCCGGTGCGGACCCCGACGACGAACGGCGCCGCCGCCTCGACCGCGTCGGCGAGGCTGTTCGAGAGGGACTGGAGGGAGGGACCGGGGTTCGTTCGCTTGCTCATGACCACAAGCTACGAGCCCCCCGCCGCGACCGACATCCGCCGCCCGGGCAGCGCCCGCTGTCCGATCGGGCAGGCTGCAAGACGAACCCGTCCGCCCGCGTACACTCCGCCGATGCCACCCGCCGCCTTCGCCCGCCTCGCCCCCCTGCTCCTCGCCCTCGGCTGCGCCGCCTCCCCCGCCGGCCCCGCGACCGCGCCCCCCGCCGGCGACCCCCTCCTCGAGCAGTTCCCCGACCTCGACGACGCCCTCCCCATGGACCCCGACGTCCGCACCGGCACGCTGGACAACGGCCTCCGCTGGTACATCGAGCCCAAGACCGAGCCGCCCGCGCGCGCCGAGCTCCGCCTCGTCGTCAAGGCCGGCTCGCTCCACGAGGACGACGACCAGCTCGGCCTCGCCCACTTCGTGGAGCACATGGCCTTCAACGGCACCGAGCACTTCGCGGGCAACGAGCTCATCGCCTACCTCGAGTCCCTGGGGAGCAAGTTCGGCGCCCACCTCAACGCGTACACGTCCTTCGATCGGACCGTCTACAAGCTCCACGTCCCGACCGACGACGACGAGGCCTTCGGGCAGGCGTTCGTCGTCCTCCGCGACTGGGCCGGCGGCCTCGCCTTCGACCCGGAGGAGATCGAGAAGGAGCGCGGCGTCGTCCTCGAGGAGTGGCGCCGCAGCCTCGGCGTCAGCGCCCGCACCCGCGACCGGACCGTCCCCTGGCTCTACGCCGGCGCCCGCCACGTCGACCGCCTCCCCATCGGCACCGAGGACTCGCTGACCGGCTTCGACCCCGACGCCGCCCGCCGCTTCTACGCCGACTGGTACCGCCCCGACCTCATGGCCGTCATCGCCTCGGGGGACTTCGACGTCGACTCCGTCCAGGCCCGAATCGAGGCGATGTTCAGCGATCTCGCCACCCCGCCCGACGCCCGCGAGCGCGTCGAGCACCCCATCCCGATGCACGACGAGCCGATCTACGGCGTCTACGCCGACCCCGAGCAGTCGTACTCGATCGTCCAGGTCCTCATCAAGCGGACGAAGACCTACGGCCCGACCCGCCGCGACTACCGCGACGTCCTCGTCAGCCGCGTCGTCCAGGAGGCGCTGCGGGAGCGGCTCGGGGCGCTGACCCGCGACCCCGCCGCGGGCGTGCTGTACGCCGGCCCCAACGCCGGCCGGTGGTCCCCCACCACCGTCATCCGCGGCTTCTACGCGGTCACCCCCGAGGGCGGCGTCGAGCAGGGCCTGGAGGCCGTCCTCACCGAGCTCGAGCGGGCCCGCCGCCACGGCTTCAGCGACGGCGAGCTGGAGCGCGCCCGCGCCTCCGTCCTCCGCCAGATGGAGACCTTCTTCAACGAGCGGGAGACGGAGAAGTCCTCCGCCGCGGTCGGCGAGCTGCTCCGCAACTTCATGGACGGCGAGACCGTGCCCGGGTCCGACCTCGAGTGGGCGATGGCGCAGGCCTACGTACCGACGATCACGGCCGCCGAAGCGAACGCCCTGGCGAGCGCCTGGATCGAGCCGCCGTCGCGGGTGGTCTTCTCGCTGGTGCCCGAAGGCGACGGCGTGATCACGGTCGCGCAGCTCCAAGCCGCCGAGGCGCGCGTCGCCGCCAAGGAGATCGCGCCCCCCGCCGACGAGGACCTCGACCAGCCCCTCGTCGCCGAGGCGCCCGTCCCCGGCAGCGTGCTCGAGCGCCGGGAGATCGAGGCCGTCGGGGTCACCGAGTGGACGCTGTCGAACGGCGTCACGGTCCTGCTCAAGCCGACCGACTTCAAGGACGACGAGATCCAGATCAGCGCGTGGCAGGCGGGGGGGACCTCCCGGATCGCGGACGACGCCTGGCGGTCGGCCCGGCAGGCGTCCGCGATCGCGTCGCAGTCCGGCGTGGGGCCGTACGACGCCGACCAGCTCGCCCGCTTCCTCGCCGGCCGGAAGGTCCGCATCCGCCCCTACGCGGGGAACCTCTACTCGGGCTTCAGCGGCTCGACGTCCCCCGAAGACCTCGACCTCGCGCTCCAGCTCGCCCACGCCTGGCTGACGTCGGCGCGGTTCAGCGAGGACGGGTTCGCGGTCTCCCTGCAGCGCGGAAAGTCGTCCGCCCAGAACCGCCTCGCCCGCCCCGACACGGTCGCCGGCGACGCCTTCAACCGGCTCCTGTACGGCGATCACGAGCGACGCCGGCCCTGGACCGTGGAGTCCTACGACGCCGTCGAACGCGCCGCCGCGGAGGCCTTCTGGCGGGCCGAGTTCGCCGACTTGTCCGGGCTGACCGTCGCCCTCGTCGGCGCGATCGACCTCGAGGCCGTCGAGCCGGCGGTGACGGCGTGGCTGGGGAGCCTCCCCGCGGGCGAGGGCGGCAAGGCGTGGGCCGACGAGGGGATCCGCCTCGCCGAGGGCGTCCACGACGAGGTCGTCCGCGCCGGCACCGAGCCCAAGGCAAAGGTCCGCTTCCGGATCAGCGGCGACTTCGAGAGCACGCCCGAGCGGCGCCACGCCCTGTCGGCGCTCACCGACCTCCTCCAGATGCGCCTCCGCGAGGTCCTGCGCGAGGACAAGGGGGGCGTCTACAGCGTCGGCGTCCGCGGCCCGAGCACGTGGGCGCCGGTCCCCACGTACGGCCTCAGCGTCACCTTCGGGTGCGACCCCGAGCGGGTCGAGGAGCTGACCGAGGCGATGCGCGAGGTCCTCGTCGAGGTCCGCGACACGGTCCCCGACGCGGACTACGTCACCCGCGTCCAGGAGACGCGCGAGAGCGCCCAGGAGGAGCGGCTCCGGACGAACCGCTACTGGATCGGCGCGCTCCGGGCCAACCGCCAGCGGGGTGAGCCGCCCGAGGCGCTGCCGCTGTACTGGGGCCTGGACGCCGAGCTCACCGCCGAAGGGATCGCCGAGTCGGCCCAGCGCTGGATCGACCTCGACCGGACCGTCACCGTCGTGCTCCTCCCCGAGGAGGGCGTGACCGAGGCGTCGACGGACTGATGGCCCCCCTCGGCTTCCTCAAGGGCGCGAGCTACGTCCCCCGCGGGCTCTGGTTCCTCGTCAAGACGCCGCGGGTGTGGCCGTTCGCGGCGCTCCCGCTGCTCGTCAACGGGCTGCTGTTCGTCGCGTTCGCGGCGGTCGCGCTGTTCCTGCACGACGACGCGATGGGCTGGATCGGCCCGGACGACCCCGCCGGCTGGCTGGTCCCCCTGATCTGGATCGGCGCCGCGCTGCTCGTCGGGCTCGCCGCCGTGGTCGGCACGCTGCTCGTCGGCGGCATCCTGTCGGGGCCGTTCCAGGAGAAGCTCAGCGAGGTCGTCGAGGCGCTCGCGTCCCCCGATCCGCTGGTCGAGGAGGAGCTCTCGCTGAAGGGGCTGGCGATGGACACGCTGGGCGCGATCCGCGGCGCGACGGAGCGGCTCGGGCTGTTCCTGATCGTGGTGGCGCCGCTCCTCGCCCTGAGCTTCGTGCCGGTCGTCGGGATCGCGGCCGCCGTGCTGCTCTACGCGTGGTCGTCGTTCTTCCTCGCGCTCCAGTTCAGCGACCCCTACCTCGCCCGCCGGAAGCTCCCCCGGATGGAGAAGATCCGCCGGCTGCGGGAGCGGTTCGCCCTGTCCATGGGCTTCGGCGTCGCGCTGACGGCGCTGATGCTCGTCCCCCTGCTCCAGATCGTCCTCGCCCCCGCCCTGGTCTGCGGAGGGACGCTGCTCTGGATCGATCAGGAGCCGCGGTAGGTCGAGTAGCCGAACGGGTTGAGGAGCAGCGGCACGTGGTAGTGCTGCGCGCCGTCGTCGACGCGGAACGTGATCTCGACGTGGGGGTAGAAGCCGCGGACGCCCTGGCCGTCGTGGTAGGCGCCGACGTCGAACCGGATCCGGTAGCGGCCGGCCTCCGCGGGGCCCGTCAGGAGATCCGCCACGCGGCCGTCGTCGTTCGTCTCGCCGCGCCCGACGACGAACCAGCGGCCGTCGCCGTCGCACCGCTCGAGGCGAACCGCGACGCCCGCCGCGGGGCGCCCCACCGCGGTGTCCAGGATGTGGGTCGTGATGCCGCTCACGTCAGCAGTCCCTCCAGCCGGATGCGGGTGATCTTCGCCTGCTCCGCCGCCGCGAACCGGCGCTCCACGGCGACGTCGTGGTCCATCCGCCCGCGGAGGATGGCGAGCATCTCCGCGGCGCTCTTGCCCGTCGCGCAGACGAGGAAGATGAAGCCGTACCGGTCCTCGTAGTCCGCGTTCCCCTTCGCCAGCGCGCGGCGGGTCAGCTCGTCCGCGTCCGCGGCCCCCGCCTGCTCGCGGGCGGCCGTCGCGTCGCCCCGGACGTCGGCGCCGATGCGGGCGTGGTGGCTGAACGCCTCCAGCCAGTCGTCGTCGTCCAACGACCACCAGACGTCGTCCGCGTGGCCGAGGAGGTGGGCGCGGCTGACGTAGGGGCGGCCCGCGACCATCGCCTCGACCCACCGCGTCGCCCCGCAGCACCGGGCCAGCTGCTCGCGGGCGCCGGCGGGGAGCGCATCGTTGAGGACGTCGAGGGACGGGTCGGGGGGCGCGTCGGGGGCGGGGCGGCCGAGGACGCGGAGCCGGCTCACGCCGCCGTCGGGGCGGATCCGGAGGCGGACGTGCGTCCACGGCCCGGGGTCGGCGCAGTCGAGCTCGGCCAGCGCGTCCCCCGCCAGCCGCGACCACGGCCGGATCTCCGTCCACAGATCGGTCGTCACCAGCGACCACGGCGGGGCGCCGGGCCAGCGGAGGCCGTCCACGGCGCAGGCGTCGGGGTAGTTCCCCTTGAAGTAGGCGGTGTCGACGACGAACCGGCTCAGGTTCCCCGCCTCCCCGAGCTGCACGACGATCCAGTCCTCCCCCGGGGGGCGGCTCCGGCGCGTCTCCCAGCCGCCGCCCATGTCGGACGCGCGCCCCGGGCGGAGGAGGTTGCTCATCGGCGAGAAGAACATGTCGCTGCAGGCCAGCGCGCGGCCGCCGTGGATCATCGCCGCGAGGTCGATGTCCTCGTCCCACGCGGGGATCCGGCGGTGGGGCTCGCCGTACGCGCGGAACCGGGCGATGCCGCCGGCGGGGTGCATGTTCAGCCGGAGGTGGGTGTAGTCGCCGGGGACGTCCAGGGCGGCGAGGTTGCGGCTGCCGCGGCGCAGGGGCGTCTGCCGCAGGACGGGCGTCCAGGCCGCCTTCCGGAGCTCCTCGACGGACGCGTTGGGCGCGTGGATGCCGTCGATCGAGGCGAACGGGGGGTGGTTGCCGAGGAAGTGCGCGCAGTCGATGTCGACGCCGCGGACCCGGCCCGAGACGCCGAGCTTGACGATGCACCAGTCGTGCCCCGGCATCCGCCGCCGGCGCGACTCCCAGCCGTCCATGAGCTTGCCGCGATCGCTGTACGCGCCGGGATCGAAGACGGCGTCGTGGGGGCGCAGGAGGTGGTCCATCGAGGCGAAGAAGTCGTCGCTGCAGGCGAGCGCCTCGCCCCCCAGATCGGCGGACGCGAGGTCGATCAGGCCGGCGAACGCGGAGACCTCTCGTTCGTCGCTCACAGGACCCTCCCGGCGTCGGGCCGCACGACGCGGCCGCCGCGCACGATCGCATCGCCCGCGAGCCACGTCGAGTCCACCACCCCCTTCAGGGTCCGGCCCGCGTACGGCGTGATCGGGTGACGGTGGGCGAGGGCGGCGCCGTCGACGACGAAGGTCGCCTCGGGATCCCACGCCACGAGGCCGGCGCGCGGCCCCAGGCCGAGCAAGCGCGCCGGCCCCGCCGACATCCACCGGGCGACGTCCTCGATCCCGAAGCCCCGTCGCGACGCCTCCGTCCACACCGCGGGGAGCCCCAGCTGGAGCGACGCGATGCCGCCCCAGGCCTCGAGGAAGTCGCCCCGCTCCGGCAGCTTCAGGCCGGGGACGCAGGGGCTGTGGTCGCTGACCACGCAGTCGATGACGCCGTCCCGGAGGCCGCCCCACAGCAGCTCCCGGTTGGCGGCCTCGCGGACCGGCGGCGCGCACTTGAACTCCGTCGCCCGGTCGGGGACCTCCTCCGACGTCAGGCAGAGGTAGTGGGGGCACGTCTCGACCGTCAGGGGGAGGCCGTCCCGCTTCGCCGCGGCGATCATCGGCAGCGCCGTCCCGCTGGAGAGGTGGACGACGTGGACGGGGCAGCCGGTCTCCCGCATCAGCTCGATGACCATCGCGATCGCGCCGTCCTCGAAGGACCGGGGGCGGGCGTGGAGCCAGGCGAGGTAGGTGGTCGGGTCCTCGGGATCGGGGGGGTCGGGGAGCTCGTGCTCCAGCTCGGCGTGGACGAGGAGGCGCGACCCGAGGCGCTTCAGCTCGCGCATCGCCTCGCGGAGGACGGCGCGGTCGGACTCGGGGAAGTCGTCGATGCCGGAGTGGCACAGGAACGCCTTGAAGCCGCGCGCGCCCGCCTCGACCATCGGCGCCAGCTCGCGGAGGTTGCCGGGCACGACGCCCCCCCAGAAGCCGACCGAGACGGCGAGGAGGCCCTCCGAGGCCTGGACCTTGGCGTCCAGCGCGGACGCGGTCGTCGTCACGGGGAGGCAGTTCAGCGGCATGTCGCACAGGGCGGCCACGCCGCCGAGCGCAGCCGCCTGCGTGGCCGTCGTGAACCCCTCCCACTCCGTGCGTCCCGGCTCGTTGATGTGCACGTGCGAATCGACGAGGGCGGGCATGAGCACGAGATCGCCCAGATCCTCCGGATCCGGATGATCGCGGAGCTCGATCCGATCGCCGAGGACGACGGTGGCCGGACGGAGGCCGTCGGGGGTGAGGACGCGGTCAGAGCGCAGAGCCCGCATCCCGGTAGGATACGCCCCGGTGACGACCTACCTGCTCGACTGGCTGCACCTGCTGCTGCGCTGGACCCACATCGTCGTCGGCGCCGCCTGGATCGGCGCGTCCTTCTACTTCGTCCACCTCAACAACAGCCTCCGCCCGCCCAAGGAGCCGAAGGACGGCGTGGACGGCGAGATGTTCGCCATCCACGGCGGCGGCTACTACCACGTCCACAAGCTCGACCCGCGCATGGAGACGCTCCCCGAGCCGCTCCACTGGTTCAAGTGGGAGGCGTACACGACGTGGCTGACCGGCGTGGGGCTGCTGGTCGTCGTCTACTACCTCCAGGCGTCGGCCTACCTCGCGGGCGAGGGGGTCGAGCCGGGGGTCGCGATCGGCGTCGGGATCGGCAGCCTCGTGGCGGGGTGGCTCGTCTACGACGGCCTCTGCCGGACACCGCTGCTGAGGAAGCCGCTGCTCTTCGGCGTGATCGGCGTCGCGATCATGGCGGCGGCGTCGTGGCTGCTGTGCGAGCTGCTGAACCCGCGGGCGGCCTACATCCACGTCGGGGCGATGCTCGGGACGATGATGGCGGGCAACGTCTTCTTCACGATCATCCCGCGGCAGCGCGCGATGGTGGAGGCGACGCTCGCGGGCAAGGAGGCGGACCCCGAGGACGGCAAGCTCGGCGCGTTCCGGTCGCTGCACAACAACTACCTGACGCTGCCGGTGCTGCTGGTGATGGTGTCGAACCACTTCCCCGCGCTGTACGGGCACGGGTGGAACTGGGCGCTGCTGGTGGTGATCGCGATCAGCGGGGCGATCCTGAAGCACTGGTTCAACCTGCACGGGCAGGGCAAGCCGGCCCCGATCGCGATCTGGCTGGTCGCGGGGATCGGGATCCTGGGCGTGGCCTGGGTGGCGATGCCGGACGCGCCGGCGGAGGCGACCGGCGAGGCGGCGGCGAGCTACGCCGACGTCCGCGGGATCGTGGCCGAGCGCTGCACGCCGTGTCACAGCAAGTGGCCGACCCACCCGGTCGCCGCGGCGGCCCCCCAGGGAGTCGAGTTCGACCGCGCCGAGGACCTCGTCCGGCTGAAGGACAAGGTCCGCACGGTGACGGAGAACCAGACCATGCCGCTGGGGAACCTGACCCAGATGACGGACGAGGAGCGGGCGACGCTACTCGCCTGGATCGACGCCGGCGCCTCGCTGGACTAGCCGGTTGGCGCGGGCGTAGCTGGCGTGGGTGCCGGCGTCGGTCCACCAGCCGTCGAGCACGCTCCAGGTGAGGGCGCCGCGCTGGAGGTAGGCGTTGTTGACGTCGGTGATCTCGAGCTCGCCCCGCGCCGAGGGGGTCAGCCCGTCGATGATGTCGAAGACCTGCTCGTCGTAGAGGTAGAGCCCGGTGACGGCGAAGGGCGAGGCCGGGGACGATGGCTTCTCGTCGATGCGGACGATGCGGTCGCCGTCGAACGCAGGGACACCGAAGCGGTGCGGGTCGGCGACCTCCTTGAGGAAGACGTGGGCGCCCGACCGGTGGTCGAAGGCGAAGTCGTCCTCGAACAGGTTGTCGGCGAGGATCACGGCGATCGGCCCCCGCGCGAAGTCCCGCGCCAGCCCGAGCGCCTGGGCGATGCCGCCCGCCTCGTCCTGCACCCGGTACGTCAGCTCGCACCCGAACTGCGCCCCCGACCCCAGCGCGCCCACGACGTGCCCCATGTGCTCGACCCCGGTGACGACGAGGAGGTGCTCGATGCCGGCCCCGACGAGCTTCCGGACGGCGTGGAAGATCATCGGGTCCCGCCCCACCGGGAGCAGGTGCTTGTTGGTGACCCGGGTGAGCGGCAGCAGCCTGCTCCCGGTCCCTCCTGCCAGCACGACGCCTCGCATGCGCCTCGAAGATAGCCGACCGCGCCGCCGGGCCTCAGAGCCGCAGCAGGAGGCGGTCGAGGGCGGCGCCGCGGCCGTCCCAGGTGCCGTCGCCGAGGCGGTACGGCTCCGGGTCCCCCTGCCACCATTCGTCCGCGCGGGGCTCGGGGGCGGCGAAGGCGAGCCAGAGGAGCGCGCCGTCGCCGAGCTCCAGCTCGACCGCCAGCGCCACCGTCAGCCCGTCGACGTCCCCCGCCAGCGCCACGTGCGCGTGCTCCGCGACGTCGTCCGCCAGCGGCATCCCCTCGAGGATGGGCACCCCGACCGCGTGCCACTGGAGGTGGTCGAGCAGGACCGCGTCCGTGAACGCCTCGACGTAGCCGAAGCCGGCCTCTCCGCTGGACGCCACGGTCCCCGGCGCGAGGGCGTCGAGCACCGGCCGGGCGGACGCCGACACCACCAGGCCGCCGCCCCCCAGGACGAAGTCCTCGAGGCCGCCGATCGCCGCTTCGTCGGCGGCGACGGCCGCCCAGTCGAGGTCGCCGCCGAGCAGGATCAGATCGTTCTCGGACAGGCCCTGCGGCTGCGCGAACGCGGACGCGGCGACGGCGGCCGTCTCGGGTCCCTGGCGGACCGACGTGAGCCCCATCGCGTCGAGCCGCGCGCCCACGGGATCCCAGGTCCGGCCCGCTTCGTCGCGGACGTCCAGGACGATGGGCACGGACGGGCTGAGCGTCAGCTCGGGACCCGGCCCGGCGCCGGAGAAGTGGCCGGTGCTGACGGTCAGCACCCCCTCGACCGCGTCCTCGAACACCGCCCGGCCGAACGCGTCCGTGGTCGCGCGCCGCTCCCCCAGGGCCACCTCGGCGCCGGCGACGGTCCGATCCGAGTCGGGGGTCAGGACGACGACCTCGACCGTGACGGACGGCTCGGGCGTGGGCGCGGGCGTCGGATCGTTCCAGGGCCCGTCGGCGGCGCACCACGGTGAAATCAGGAGGAGATTTGTAATGAGGAGCCGCACCGTCGTTCAATCCAGTAGAGCATGAGGTCCCCCCGCTGGCTGCCGTGGCTCGCCGTCGCGAGCCTCGCCTTCGTCGTCTGCCCGTTGTCGGCGGGGGAGCGCTCCGAGGACGACCAGCTCACGCTCGACCAGGCTCGAGGCCTCCACAAGCAGGCCCAGATCGCCCTGAACTCCAACCGGCCCGGCGAGGCGATCTCGCTGCTCCTGGAGGCCCGCGCGATGCTCGACCCGCCGGCCGATCGCGGGTTCGTCATCCGGAGCGCCAAGATCGCCGTCTGGCTGGGCGTCGTCTACGCGACGATCGGGGACGCCGAGGAGGCCGCCGCGTGGTACGAGACCGGCCGCGCCGAGGCCGCAGGGAAGGGCTACGACAAGACGGTCGCGGACGCGCTCATCGGCCTCGCCGACCTCCGCTCCAAGGCGGACGATCCCGCGGGCGCGGCCGAGCTGCTGGCGTCGGCCGAGGCGAGCGCGGCGCTGCTCCGGGACGACGTCCGTCTGGGGAAGATCCGGTTCCTCCGGGGCGAGGCGCTCCTCCGCCACGGCGACCTCGCCGAGGCCCTGGAGACGTTCTTCGAAGCCGCCGACGACCTCGCCTACATCATCGAGACCGGGGCCGACGAGCGCCGGCAGGACGCCGGCCCCGCGCACGAGCAGGGCCCGGGCGAGGAGGTCCGGTACTACGCGGCCTCCCGAGCACGGGTGGGGGAGGTCCTGGGGCGACTGGGCTACCCCGGGCTCGGCGCGCGGGAGATCGCGGCCGTCCTCGACCACCCGGAGACGTTCCACGCGCAGGACGGCACGCGGTGGCTGGCCGCGGCGGCGATGCTCCACGCCGACGCCGGGGAGCTGGACGAGGCCGCCGCGTTCGCCGAGGCCGCCGCCGCGGCGTACGACCTGCACGGCCCCGCGGGGGACGAGGGGATGGTGCGCGCCGCCACCGCCGTCGTCCGGTGGCGCGCCGGCGACGACCCGGCCGCGTGCGCCGAGCTCGACGCGGCGGCGGCGCTGGCGGGGGAGGCGGGGCAGGTCGCCGACCGGCGGGAGCTGCACCGCCTCGCGTCGGAGTGCCACCTCCGGTTCGGAGCCCTCCAGGACGCCTTCGCCGCGGCCGGGTGGGCCAAGGCGCTGGCAGACGCCTCGGAGCCCGCGGATCGCTGGCGGGCGTGGTGGGCGCTGGCCCGGGCCCGCCGCGCGCTGGACCGGGACGACGCCGCGGCGGCCTACCTCGAGGCCCTGGACGGGCTGGACGCGCAGGTCCGCGAGCTCCGGCTGGACGCCCTCGCCCTCGGCCTGGCGGGCTCCGCGTACGGCATCTACGACGAGGCTGCCGACGTGCTCGTGGCGGAGGGGCGGGCCGAAGCGGCGTTGACCGCGTTGGAGCGGGGCCGCTCCCGCCTCCTCCTGGCGGCGGTGCTGGGGATGGAACCCACCGGCGCCATCCCTGAGGACGCCCTGCCCGCGGCGGCGGAGTGGCCCGAGCTCCCCGCGTCGGCGCGGCCGGGGCGCCTCGTCCGGGGGAGCGCGACGCTGCGCGGGCTCCGCGACGGGACGTGGGACCCCGAGGCCACCGCCGCGGAGGCGGGGCTCCGGCCCGCGGGCGTCGACGTCGAGGCCGTGTTCCGACAGACGTTCACGCCGTCGCACCGGCGGATGATCGGGGTCGACGCGCTCGACATCGCCGTCATCCGGACGCGCCTCCCGGCGGGGGTGGCGGTCCTGAGCTACCGGGTCGGCGAGGCGGGAACGGACCTGTTCGTGACCACGCGCGGGGGGACCCGCCGCGTCCCCCTCCGGCTCGGGCGCGACGGGGTGGACGACCTCGTCCGCGAGTACCTGCGGACGCTCAGCCCCACGCACACCGCCCCCGGCGACCCCGCCGCCCTCCGCCCCCTCGCGGTCCGCGCCTGGAGCGAGCTGTTCGCCCCCGCCGCGCCGCTCCTGGGGGACGCCGCCGTCCTCGTGGTCGTGCCCGACGCGAGCCTCTACCGGCTCCCCTTCGGCGCGCTCCATGACGGGGAGCGGTACCTCGTCGAGCGCTACGAGCTGGCGACGGCGCCTTCGATCAACGTCCTCGACGTGCTCCTGCAGCGACCGCGGCGGCCGCGCGCCTCGTTCCTCGGGGTCGCCGACCCCCTCGACAACCTCCCCGCCGCCCGGGACGAGGTCGCCCACGCGGGCTCCGGCTGGCCCAGCGCCCGCATCCTGGAGGGCTCCGCCGCCACCCCGGAGGCGGTCGTCGCGGCCCTCCCGGACGCCGACGTCGTCCACCTCGCGGCCCACGGCCAGCTCCTCAGCCGGACGGCCCCCTCGTACCTCGAGCTGGCGGGCGGCGACGGCATGCGTCCGCTCGACAGCGACGCGATCCTCCAGCTCCGGATGCAGGCCTCGCTGGTCACCCTGTCCGCCTGCAAGTCCGCCCGCGGCGGCCACACCGGGGGCGAGGCGCTGGTCAACTCGCTCGCCCGCAGCTTCCTCGCCGCCGGGGCCGCCACGGTGGTCGGCTCGCTGTGGGATGTGGACGATCAGGGCACGGCGGAGCTGATGCGGGTCTTCTACGACGCGCTCCCCGACCGCAGCGTCGCCGGCGCGCTGGCTCACGCCCAGCGCTCCCTCGCGGCCGAATCCCATCCCTGGTTCTGGGCCGGCTTCACGGCGGTCGGGGACCCGAGGTGATTCTCGCAATTCTGCTAACTTCCCGCCCCCAAGGAGGAGACCCCATGGCCCAGATCGACAACCCCGCGCACCTCGTCCCGCAACCCCCGCCGGACGACGACGACGACAAGCTCCAGTACTGGCCGGACACGCTGACCCTGCTCGCCCTCGGCCGCGCCCACCCCGGAGGCGCGCCCGGCGATCTCTGCGCCGCGGGGCTGTTCGCGTCGGAGGACAGCTTCCTCGATCCCTTCATCAAGACTCCGGTCCACCGCGTAGGCCGCCAGTGCTCCCGGCAGTACGCCGTGAACCACAACGGACAGCACCACCGCTTCGAGGTCTTCATGGTCTCGCCCCAGGTCGAGACGACGTGGGCCGGCCTCTTCGACGTCCCGAACCAGACGGGGCACGGCGCGCAG
Organism: uncultured Rickettsiales bacterium; assembly: GCA_964344575.1. Taxonomy (GTDB): domain Bacteria; phylum Myxococcota_A; class UBA796; order UBA9615; family UBA9615; genus JAAESI01. Next base: position 37,022 of record CAYFOA010000045.1, read on the forward strand.
CACCTGCAGCTGTACTTCGCGTGGCTGACGATCGCCGAGTTCGACGCCGTCAAGGCCACGTCGCCGGCAGCGCACAACCCGCCCGCCTTCGACCCGAACCGGCACGACGTGATCGCGATCGATCACGTCGACTTCTTCCAGAGCGGCGCGCGGGTCGGCGCCATCGGCAGGATCCACGCCGCGGGACCCATGGCCGAGGTGCGGGCGAGCCTCATCGGCGTCGGCACCGGCGCCGGGGCGGGGGTCGGCCCCCACTGCTGGGCCGCCAGCATCCCCTGCATCCAGACGTCGGCCAACGTGTGGGAGTTCCAGGGGACGCCGCCCACCGGCATGCCCCCGCAGCTCGGGGGGCAGGACGTCGCCTCGGAGATGCCCTCGCCGCGGACCTTCGTCGCCGCGTGGGGCCTCTACCAGACGCCCCAGGGCACCCAGCACGCGGCCGTGGCGCCGCCGATGTTCGACGGGACCCACTGCGAGCTCCCCGACATGGCCACCCAGGGCGTCGACTTCATGGGCGGCGGAGGCCACGGCGGCGGGGGCGGGGGCCACGTCCACCAGGACGACCCCACCCAGGGGGCGCAGGTCCAGCTCCGGACCCAGCTGACCCAGAAGCGCTGACGATCGGGGGGCTGCTACGCTCGCCCGGTGCTGCGCCTGCTGATCGCGCTGACGCTGCTGTCCGGGTGCGCCTCGCTGCCCAAGCCCGCGGGGCCCGACGGACCGTCCGAGCGTGACCCGCGCCTGCTCGACGCGGACACGCCGAAGCTGCTCATCGAGGTCGACCGGGTGGCGGGGACGGCGCCCCGGCCCCGCGCCCTCGCCATGTTCCTGCGGCAGACGGCGAAGTACCTCGACAAGCCCGGCGGCATCGAGCTCGTCGTGCAGGCGGAGAGCGACGCCGAGTGGCGGGGGGACTCGCGCTCCATCCGGCGGCTCGGCCTCACCCTCCGCGACCGGCACCCCGATCCCGCCGACGTCGCCGTCGTCCACGTCGTCTACGGCACGACCTGGGCGAACTACCGCGGCTACACCTGGTCGGCGGGGATCATGGCGCGCTACTCCCGCCGCTACGACGCCCCCCTCATCGTCGTCCTCCAGGACCGGCTGAAGCCCATCGCCTGGATCACCGGCCGCCGCCAGGAGGCGTCGGTCCTCGTCCACGAGCTCGGCCACGCGGTCGGCCTCGCGACCAACCCCGGCCACTCCTTCGAGGGGCACTGCACCAACGCCTGGTGCCTCATGTACAACGGCGTCGACGCCCGGACGTTCTTCCTCTACTTCTTCCCCACGCTCTTCGGCGGCTACCTGCCGATGGAGTGGTGCGGCGACTGCGCCGCGGACCTGGCGAAGCCCGAGTGACCTGGTTCGACCGCGAGCGCTCCCGCGAGATCCTCCTCCTCGCGGGGCCGATCATCGCCGGGATGGCGTCCCAGACGGTGCTCAACCTCGTCGACGTCGGCATGGTCGGCCGCCTCGGGCCGGCCCCCCAGGCGGCCGCGGGGCTGGGGTCGTTCACCTTCTGGGTCCTCGCCAACCTCATCATCGCGCTCGGCACCGGCGTCCAGGCCACGGTCGCGCGGCGGGACGGCGAGGAGGACAAGCACGGGGCCGGCCGGGCGCTCGACACGGGGCTGATCCTCGCCGTCGTCATCGGCCTCCCCCTGGGCTGGGGGCTCGCCCAGGAGGCCCCCTGGATCTTCGGCTTCCTGTCTGACGACGTCGCCGTCGTCGCCGGGGGCGGCGGCTACCTCGCCATCCGCCTGATGGGGCTCGGCGCGGTCGCCTGCAACTACTGCTTCCGCGGCTTCTACAACGGCATCGGCCGGTCCACCGTCTACATGTGGACGCTCATCCTCATCCACACCACGAACATCTTCCTCAACTGGGTGTTCATCTACGGCAACCTCGGCGCCCGCCCGATGGGGGTCGAGGGGGCGGCGCTCGCGTCGACGCTGGCCGCGGTCTTCGGCACGTCCTTCTACTCCATCCTGACCCTCGTCCAGCGCGACGTCCGTCGGACGTACCGCCCCTTCCGGTTCCGCAACCTCAAGCTCGACCTGATCGGCCGCATGACGAAGCTGTCGCTGCCGGAGGCGGGGCGCGGCATCGCGGTGATGCTCGGCTTCCTGCTCTTCCTCGACCTGCACGACGCGATCGGGACGCGGGCCGCCGCCGCCGGCACCATCCTCGTCAACATCGCCTCGGCGGGGTTCCTCCCCGCGATGGGGATGGGCCTCGCGGGGGCCACCCTGGTCGGCCGCCACCTCGGCAAGGGGGAGCCGGAAGAGGCCCGCGAGCTGATGTGGCTGGGCGTCCGGCTGGCGTCGGCGGGGCTGCTCGTGCCGGCGCTCCTGCTGGCGATCTTCGCCGAGCCCGTCCTCCACCTCTTCACGCCCGACGTCCCCACCATCCAGGCGGCCGTCCCCGCGCTCCGGCTCTTCGCCGTGGCGGCCGTGTTCGACGCCCTCCCCGTCGTCCTGACCTTCAGCCTGCTCGGCGCGGGCGCGACGCGGTGGGTCGCCGGGGTCCAGGTCCTCCAGCAGTACGTGCTCCTGCTGCCGCTGGCGGCCCTCCTCGGGATCGTCCTCGGCTACGGCGTCTTCGGCCTCTGGGTGGGCATGGTCCTGAGCCGCGCGGGCCTCGCCGGGTTCGCGGTGCTGAAGGTCCGCGGGGACTCCTGGACACGGATCGAGGTCTAGCGCTACAAGCCCGCTCATGACGCTGCTCCACCACCTCTTCGCCCACGCCCACCGCCAGGACGACGCGACCGCCCTCCGCTACAAGGAGAAGGACGGCTGGCACGACATCTCGTGGGCCTCGTACAAGCAGCGCGTCCTCGTCGCGGGCGCGGGGCTGCAGGCGCTCGGGCTGGAGCCCGGGGACATGGTCGCCATCCTGTCGACGAACCGGGTCGAGTGGCTCGTCGGCGACCTCGCCGCCCTCGCCGTCGGCTGCCCCACCGTGCCGATCTACCCGTCGTCGATCCCCTCGCAGGTGCAGTACATCCTCGAGCACAGCGGGGCGAAGGCCGTGTACGCCGAGGACGCGGGGCAGCTCCACAAGCTGCTGGAGATCCGGGAGCAGTGCCCGGAGCTGGAGCACGTCATCGTGTTCGAGGGGGACGACGTCGGCTCCCAGGACGGGGTCGTCGCGTGGGACGACCTCGTGAAGAAGGGCGACGACGCCGGGCAGGCGGCGTGGGACGCGGTCGAGCAGGCGGCGAACGATGCCGACCCCACGACCCTCGCCACCATCGTCTACACCTCCGGCACCACGGGGCCGCCCAAGGGGGCGATGCTCAGCCACGACAACGTGATGGCGATGGGGGAGTCGCTCGCCGCCGCCCTCGGCGCGGGGGACAGCGACAGCTCGCTCAGCTTCCTCCCCCTGTCGCACATCGCCGAGCGGCTGCAGGGCGAGATCATGGCGATCCGCGTCGGCTACACGGTCAACATGGGCGAGGGGCTGGAGCACGTCGCGACGAACCTCGTCGAGACCGAGCCGACCATCCTCGTGTGCGTGCCCCGGCTCTGGGAGAAGTACTACTCGAAGATCACGTCGGGCCTGCAGGACGCGCCGGACCTTCGGAAGAAGCTCTTCGGCTGGGCCACCGACGTGGGCGGCGCGATGGCGCACCAGCGCTCGCTGGGGAAGAAGCCGCCGCTGAGCCTGCAGGTGCAGTACGACGTCGCCGACCGGCTGGTGCTGAGCAAGGTCCGGAAGAAGCTCGGCATGGCCCGTGGACGCCGCTTCATCTCCGGCGCGGCGCCCCTGTCGGCGGACGTGGGGCGGTTCTTCGCGAGCCTCGGCATCTCCATCCAGGAGGCCTACGGCCAGACCGAGTGCACCGGCGTCTGCACCTACAACCCGGCCGACCGGCCGAAGTTCGGCACGGTCGGCGTCGCCGTCGAGAACGTCGACGTGAAGATCGCCGAGGACGGCGAGATCCTCGTCCGCGGCGGCAACGTCTTCATGGGCTACTTCAAGCAGGAGCAGGCGACCGCCGAGACGGTGGTCGACGGCTGGCTCCACACCGGCGACGTCGGCGAGATCGACGACGACGGCTACATCAAGATCACCGACCGGAAGAAGGACATCATCGTCACCGCCGGCGGCAAGAACGTCAGCCCCCAGAACATCGAGAACCGGCTCAAGAACTACCCCGGCGTCAGCCAGGTGGTCGTCGTCGGCGACAAGCGGAAGTTCCTGTCCGCGCTCGTGACGCTGGACGAGGAGGGGCTGGAGGAGCTGTACGACCGCGAGGAGCGGAAGCTCCCCCCCGCCGAGGCCCGTCCCGACGACGACGGCATCCGCAAGCTGCTCCAGGGCTACGTCGACGAGGTCAACGGCGGCCTCGCGTCGTACGAGACGGTCAAGAAGTTCGTCATCCTCCCCGAGGACTTCACGATCGAGTCCGGGGAGCTGACCCCCAGCCTCAAGGTCAAGCGACGCGTCATCCAGCGCACCCACGAGGCGCTGATCGACTCCTTCTACGCGGAGAAGTTCGCCTGAGCGAGGCGCTGCCGATCGTCGCCTTCGTCGTGGTCTGGAGCGGCGCCCTGGTGGGGCTGACGGCGCTGCACTTCCGGCAGCGCGCGGCGGCCGCCGAGGAGCGCCACGGCCGGCAGCTGGCGGAGCTGCGGGCGCAGCTCGACGCCCAGGCGTCGAGCATGGAGGCGCTGTCGACCACGGACCCGCAGACCGGGCTGGCGAACCGGCGGGTCTTCGACGACGTGCTGCAGCAGCGGTGGCGCTGGCTGGGGCGGGAGCAGGATCCGCTGGCGCTGCTGATCTGCGACGTCGACCAGCTCCCCCCGGGACCCCGCGGCCTGGAGTCGGTGGCGCACGCGCTGAAGTCCGCCGTCCTGCGGCCGCTGGATCTCGTGGCGCGGATCGGGGACGACCGGTTCGCGGTCGTGCTGTGCGAGGCCGACGTCCTGGGCGCGACCGCCGTAGCCCGCCGCATCCGCCGGACGCTGCGGGAGACGGACGCGCGCTCGTCGGACGGCGCCCGGCTGACGCTCTCGATCGGCGTGGCGGCGACGGTGCCGACGTCCAGCCGGGACCCGCAGGAGCTCGTCGGCCAGGCGGAGTCGGCCCTCGCCGAAGCCAAGGAGAAGGGGCGCGACCGGGTGGTCGGGGGGCGCGCGGACGCCAGCCACAGCGGCGGCGCCTGACGGGTCAGGTCTTCTTCTCGTCCTTGCCCTGACGGGTCTTGCGACCGCCCTCGGCCTTCGCGTCGGCGGGGGCGTCCTGGGCAGCGCCGGCCTTCTTCTTGCCGGAGTCGGCCTTCGCCTGCGCCTTGTCCTGCTTCCGGGACGCCTGCTTCTGCTTGTCGGCGGCCGGCTTGGACGCCTTCGCCGCCTTCCCGTCGCCCTTCTTCTTCGCCGTGCTGCCGGCGTCGGCGCCCTTCTTCTTCGCGCGGCCGGCCTCGGCCTGCGCCGCGCCGCCCGGATCCTCGGCGACCTTCTTGGCGGCCTCGGCGTCGGACCTCGCCGACTCGGCGGTCTCCCGCGCCTCGGTCGCCTTGTCCTCGACCTTGCCCGCCTCGGACTCGGCCTGACGCTTGGCGTTCGTGGCGTCGGACGCGGCGCCCTTGCCCTTGCCCGCGGCGGCCCCGCCCGCGGCGGCGGCGACCTCCTCGGGGGAGTCCCCGGACGCGGCCGCCTCGGCGGCGGCGGTCCCGGCGGAC
>CAYFOA010000046.1:0-24772 GCA_964344575.1 uncultured Rickettsiales bacterium
CAGCCCCACGACCGACACCCCGGACGGCGCCGGGGCGGCGGCCCGGAGCGCGCCGGCGCGACGCCCGCCGCCCCGGGTCCAGACCTCGACCTCGACCCCGGCGTCGGCCAACCCCGCCGCCAGGGTCGCCGAGAGCGTCGCGATCCCGCCGCCGCAGAACGCCGGCCAGTCGGGCGTCGCGATCGCGATCCGACGCGTCACCGCGCCACCCGCGCGGCGCCCTGTCGCGCCGGTCCCCCGCCCCGGCGTCCCGGCGCGGCGGCGTGCGTCCGCGCCAAGGCCTCCGCCGCGGCGAACACGACCTCCGGCGCCAGGTCGCCGAGGCACCGGTGGTGGCGCTTGGGGCAGGCAGCGCCCCCGTGCAGCGAACACGGCGCGCACGGCAGCTCCGGCGTCAGCGCCGTCCCCTGCCCTCCCCAGATCCAGAACCCCGTGTCCGTCGGCGTCGGGCCGAACAGCCCCACCACCCGCCGCCCCAGCGCCCCCGCCACGTGCAGCGGCCCCGTGTCTCCCGCGACCACGACCTCGCAGCGGCTCAGCCCGTCGATCAGGCCGTCCAGCGAGAGGTCGCCGGGGAGCGCCCCCGGAGCCGGTCCGGCGCTCTCCCCCCCGGCCGCCGCCGCGTACGCGCCCACCAGGGCGTCCTCCCCGGGACCGGCGAACACGCTGACGGGACCGTCCCAGGCGGCGGCCAACGCGGCGAAGCGAGCGGGGGACCACTGCTTCGTCGCGTGCCCCGCGCCGAGGACGAGCCCGAGGCGCCCGGCCTCGGCGGGGGCGCGCGGCGCGATCGCCGGCCGCGGCGACGGCGTCGGTCCCGGGACCACGCCCAGCGTCCGCATCGCCCGCGCGGCCGCGTCGAGGTGCCGCTCCGGCCACGTCCACCGGGGACGCCACCGCGCCGCCGCGTCCGGCGCCACGATGCGGAGCCGGCGCCGGACGTCCTCCTTCGCGACCCCGATCCAGCGGTGCCCCCGCCGCGCCCGCCGCGACGCCGCCACCCGGTGCAGGTCCAGCACGAGGTCCGGTGTCCCGACCTCCGAGGTCACCTCCACGTCGGGCCACGCCCGCCCCAGCGCGCCGGCGTAGCGGGCGTCCGTCACGAGCCGGACGCGCACCCCCGGCGTCGCCGCCAGCCACCGCAGCGCCGGCTCGACCATCACCAGGTCGCCCAGCCGCCCGAACCGGAGGACATCGATGGAGACCGACCGCTCCCGCGCGTCCCGCGGGCGCTCGCCTCGCCGCCGCGCCGCGCCGTCACGCACGCGCCACCCCGCCGCCCCCGGCCGTGTCCGTGCCCCTCGACGAGCCCGGCGCGACCTCCGGATCGGCCCCCGCGTCCGCCGCGAGCGCCGCCGCGAGGACGTCCTCGACTCCGACCGCGCGCATCGACGCCCCCGCCACGACCAGCGCCCCCGGCGGCGCGTACCGGTCCGGATCCGTCGCCCCGAAGAGCACCACCGGCCGGCCTCCCGCCGCCGCCGCGAGGTGCCCCACGCCGGTGTCGGGGCAGATCACCGTCGCCCGCTGCGCCACCGCCGCCCACGCTCGCGGGCTCAGCGTCCCCTCCCCCGCCGCGCAGGGCGCCCCGATCGCGTCCGCGACCGACCGCGCGAGGGCCGCGTCGGCCGCCCCCGGTCCCCCCGTCACCGCCACCGAAGCGTCCGACCCCGGGCCGCCCGTCGCGTCGGCCGCGCCGAAGCTGCGAAGGGCGCACCCCAGCTCGATCCACCGCGCGAGCGGCCAGCGCTTCGCCGCCGCCCCCTCGGCCCAGGGATGCAACACGACCCGCGGCCGGCCAACCGCCCGCCACCAGTCCAGCCCCCGCTCTTCGACCACGAAACCGTCCGCGACCCCCACGTACGCCGGCGTGCCGCCCAGCGCCGCGATCGCGACGTCCGCCGTCCGGGCGTACAGCTCCCGCTGGTGGCAGTCCGCGATCGTCCCGTCCACCGGGTGCGTGAGCAGCCACCGCCGGGCGTCCACCCGCGTCCCCACGACGACCCGCGCCCCCACCCGGCGCGCCGCCAGGGCCACCCGGATCGACGCCGCCAGCAGCACCGCCGCGGATCCCCGCTGCCGCCGCCACGATCGCGCGACGTCAGGCCAGTCGCCCTGCCCGTCGAGCACCTTGTTCGCGATCGGTCGCCCCACCAGCCGCAGCTCGTGGCCCCCGCACGCGCACGCGGCCGCCAGCCGGCGCAGCGCCGGCAGCGCCATCACGGCGTCTCCGAGGTGGTTGGGAACGGCGACCTGGACGAGCACCGGAGGCCGAAGACTACGCGCTACTTGCGGTTCTTGCGCCGGGCGGCCCGCTGCTTCTTGCGCGCGGCCTTCTTCTTCTTCGTCGAGCCCGGCTTCTTCTTCCGCGGGCCCGGCATCCCGGGCATCCCCGGCAGCCCCGCCCCGGCCCCCATCCCCTCGGCCGCCGCCATCTCGCCGAGGCTGCTCAGCATCGACGGGTTCATCGAGATCCCCTGCCGCTTCAGGCGCGCCAGCCCGGCCGCCTGCCGCATGCCCGGGATCTTCCCCATCAGGCCCGTCGCCCGCCCCATCTCCTTCATCATCGTCCGCGCCATCCGGAACCGCTCCATCAGGTCCTTGACCTGCTTGATGCCGTGGCCCGAGCCGCGCGCGATCCGCTTCATGCGGCTGTCGTTGATGAGGTCCGGCTGCCGGCGCTCCGACTTCGTCATCGAGTCGATCATCGCCTTGATGCGGACCAGCTCCCGCTCGTCGACCTGGAACCCCTTGGGCATCATGTCGCCGAGCATCGGCATCTTCTCGAAGATCTCCTGCAGCGGCCCCATGCCCTTGAGCATCTCGAGCTGCCCCACGAAGTCGTCGAAGTTGAAGTCCCCCTTGAGGATCTTCTCGGCGTCCTTCTCGGCCTGCTCCTCGTCGACGACGTCCTCGAAGTCCTTCATCAGGCCGACGATGTCGCCCATCCCCAGGATCCGGCTGGCGAGCCCGTCCGGCCGGAACTCCTCGAGCCGGTCGAGCCCCTCGCCCACGCCGACGAACTTCACCGGGACGCCGGTGACCTCCTTGATCGACAGCGCCGCCCCGCCCCGCGCGTCGCCGTCGAGCTTCGTGAGCACGAACCCGGTCAGCGCCAGCCGCTCGTGGAACGACTTCGCCGTCCGGACCGCGTCCTGGCCGATCATCGCGTCGCACACGAAGAGCACGTTGCGGGGGTCGCACGCCTCCCGGATGCCGTCCAGCTCGGCCATCATCGTGTCGTCGATCGCCAGCCGGCCGGCGGTGTCGAAGATGACGACGTCCCGCCCCACGCTCCCCGCCTGCTGCATCGCCATCTGGCAGAGCTGGACCGGGGGGACGCCGCGGAGGCTGAACACGGGGATGTTGAGCTTGCGCCCCAGCACCATCAGCTGCTGGACGGCCGCGGGGCGGTACGTGTCCGCCGCCACGAGCATCGGGCGCTTGCCCTTCTTCGTCTTCAGGTACTTCGCCAGCTTGGCCGACGTCGTCGTCTTTCCGGAGCCCTGGAGGCCGACCATCATGACGGCCGTGGGGCCCTTGTTGGCGTACTCCAGCTCGACGTCGACGGGGCCCATCAGCCCCTCGAGCTCGTCGTAGCAGATCTTCACGAAGTGGTCGGCGGGCGAGACCTTCAGCTGGTCCCGCTTCTTCGTCTTCGCCTTGACCTTGACGACCTCCCCGATCGCCTTCTCCTTGACGCGATCGATGAAGCCGTTGACCACGCCGTAGTCGACGTCGCCCTCGAGCAGGCTGACGCGGATGTCCCGCAGCGCCTCGCCGATGTCGTCCTCGCTGATCTGGGCCTGCCCCTGCATGCGCAGGCGCACTCCGCGGAAGCCGTCGGTCAGCGTCTCGAGCATCTCAGCGCTCCATCCCCGTCGACCCGAAGCCGCCTTCGCCTCGGGTCGTCTCGTCCAGGTCGCTCACCTCGCTCACGGTCACGGGGGCGACCGTGGCGACGACCAGCTGCGCGATCCGCATCCCCCGCTCGACGACGAACGGGGTCGGACCGTGGTTGATCAACAGGACCTTCACCTCGCCCCGGTAGTCGGCGTCGATCGTGCCCGGGGCATTCAATACGGTCACCGCGTGCCGGAACGCCAGGCCCGACCGGGGCCGGACCTGGATCTCGGCGCCGGGGGGGACCGCCATCTGCAGGCCCGTCCCGATCGCCTTGTGCTGACCCGGCTCGAGCGTGCACGAATCCGCCGCCCGGACGTCCAGCCCCGCCGCGCCGTCACTCATGGCGCGGGGGAGCTCGATGTCCCCATCCCGGTCGGGATGCAGGCGGCGGATTCGCAGCTCGATCACGTGGCCTCTAGGCCTCCGCGGGCGCTCCGCCCATGCTGTCGCCGAGGGCCGCCCGGCGGGACAGCCGGATCTTCCCGGACTTGTCGACGTCGATGCACTTCACGAGCACCTCGTCGCCCTCGTCCAGGACGTCGGTGACCTTGTTGACGCGGCCGGCGGCCAGCTCGGAGATGTGGACCAGGCCGTCCGTCCCCGTGAAGATCTCCACGAAGGCGCCGAAGTCGACGACCTTCTTGACGATCCCGAGGTACAGCTTCCCGATCTCGGCCTCCTGCGTCAGCTCGCGGATCATCTTGATCGCGGCCTCCGTCGCCGTCAGGTCGATCGCCGCGATGGTGACGACGCCGCTGTCCTCGACGTTGATCGTGGCGCCGGTCGCCTCCTGCATCCCCTTGATGGTCTTGCCCCCGGGGCCGATGATGTCGCGGATCCGATCCTGCTTGATCGTGATCTGCTCGATCCGCGGCGCGTAGGGGCTGAGCTCGGCGCGCGGCTCCGCGAGCACCGCGTTCATCTCGCCGAGGATGTGGGCGCGCCCCTCCTTGGCCTGCATCAGCGCCTTGGTCATGACCTCGGCCGTGACGCCCTTGATCTTGGTGTCCATCTGGAAGGCCGTGACGCCGCCGGCGGTGCCCGTGACCTTGAAGTCCATGTCGCCGAGGTGGTCCTCGGCGCCGGTGATGTCGGACAGGACGGCGAACTGGTCGCCCTCCTTGATCAGCCCCATCGCGATGCCCGCGACCGGGGCCGCCGTCGGCACCGAGGCGTCCATCATCGCGAGGCTCGCGCCGCAGACGCTCGCCATCGAGGACGACCCGTTGGACTCCGTGATGTCGGACACGCAGCGGACGACGTAGGGGTAGTCCTCGCCGGCCGGGACGACCGGGACGACCGCCCGCCGCGCCAGCGCGCCGTGGCCGATCTCACGCCGGCCGGGGCCCATGATCCGCCGCGTCTCCCCGACCGAGTAGGACGGGAAGTTGTAGTGGAGCATGAAGCGGTTCCAGCCCTGCTCGTCCAGCTCGTCGATCCGCTGCTCGTCCGTGCGGGTGCCGAGCGTGCAGGTGACCAGCGCCTGGGTCTCGCCGCGGGTGAAGAGCGCCGAGCCGTGGGTCCGGGGGAGGACGCCGACCTCGACGCTGATGTCGCGGATCTCGTCGGTCGCGCGGCCGTCGAGGCGGACGCCCGAGCTGAGCACGCGGTCCCGCATCTGGGTCCGGACCAGCTTCTCGTGGAGCGACCCGAGCACCTTGCGGCGGGCCTCGCGCTCGTCGTTGTCGGCGTCCGCCGGGGCGGCCATCTCCTCGCGGATCTGCTCGCGGATGGCGCGCTGGGCGAGCCGCCGCTCGTTCTTGCCGGAGACGCTGAACGTCTCGAGCGTGGCGGCGCCGTAGGTCTCGGTGATCTGGTTGTACAGATCGGTGTGATCCTCAACCGGCGGGGCCTCACGCTTCGTCTTGCCGACCTTCTCCATCAGCTCGAGCTGGAGCTGGATGAGCGGCTGGGCGGCCTGGAACCCGAACTCGAGCCCCTCGACGATCTCGGCCTCGCTGGCCTCCTTCATCCCGCCCTCGACCATCGTGATCGCGTCCCGCGAGGACGCCACGATCATGTCGAAGTCGCTGGTCTCCAGCTGGGACTTCGTGGGGTTGGCGATCCACTCGCCGTCGACCCGGCCGACGCGGACGCCCGCGATGGGGCCGTCGAACGGGATGTCCGAGATGCAGGTCGCCGCCGAGGCGCCGGTCAGCGCGAGGACGTCGGTGTTGTTCTCGGTGTCGTGGCTGATCGGGTACGACAGCAGCTGCGTCTCGCAGCGCCAGTTCTTGGGGAAGAGCGGACGGCAGGGCCGGTCCATCATCCGCGCGACGAGGATGCTCTTCGGCCCGGGGCGACCCTCGCGCTTGAAGTAGCCGCCGGGGATGCGACCGGCGGCGGCCGACATCGGCCGGTACTCGCAGGTCAGGGGGAGGAAGTCACGGTCGGAGGCCTTGTCGGACGCGGTGGCCGCGACGAGGACGATCGAGTCGCCCATGCGGACGAGGACCGACCCGCCCGCCTGCTTGGCGATGCGGCCGGTCTCGATCGAGAACTCGAACCCGTTGACGGTGGTCGAAACAACAGTCTTTGCCATGGAAGGCATTCCCATTTCAGTGCGGCTCCGCAGTCCCAACATCTCTCAGCCAGGGACTGCCTTCAGTGAATGTGCCGCGGGGCGCGTCCTCCCGAACCGCGGGGGAGGAGTGCGTGGTTCCTCGCGGGGGCGGCCGCCTCGCTTCGACCCCGTTCCACCGGGGGGAGACGACCGCAACGAAGAAGGCCCGCCGAAGCGGGCCTCCAGGAAACTACTTGCGGATGCCGAGGGCTCCGATGACGGCCTTGTAGCGCTGGAAGTCCACGCGCTTGAGGTAGTCCAGCAGGCCGCGCCGGCGGGACACCATCATCAGCAGGCCGCGGCGGCCGGCGTGATCCTTGTGGTGGATCTTGAAGTGCTCGGTCAGGTGGTTGATGCGCTCCGTGAGGATCGCGATCTGGACCTCCGGCGAACCGGTGTCGCCGTCGTGGGTCCGGAACGTGTCGATGAGCTCCTGCTTGCGCTCGGGGGTCATGGCTTCTCTCCTCCGCCTGCGCCGGCCCACGTCATTGTGGGGTGTCGAACGCTGCAGATCGGCGCGGAACCTAAGGGCCCGGGGCGCCGATGTCAACGCAGGACTCGCTCGATCTCCAGGATGATCGCGCTCGGCTCCCGCCGGGTCAGCGCCTCGCGCGCACAGAGCGCCTTGACGATCGCGACGGCGCGGAGGCCGTCGGGGGCCATGAGGACGAGCCGGTCGCCGCTCCGGAAGGGGACGCCGTCCGCGCCCGGGAGGGATTCCAGCTCCTCCTTGCGGACCGAGTTGCCCGCCGCGACGCGCTGCGCCACGTCGGAGGTGAGCGCGATCGTGGCCAACCCGCCGAGCAGCGTCGCGACCGGGATGAGCGCCCCGCCCACGAACTCCGACCAGCGCTGGGCGTTGGCCAGCGGCTCGAACCGGAGCCGCACCCCCTCGGCCTCCTGGATCGCGTGCCGCTCCTCCTTCCACGCGTCCGCCTGCTCCCCGATCGCGTCCAGGGCGATCGCCGCGTCGACGGACAACCCGCCGGTGCGGGTGCGCCGGAGCTCCGCGAGGTGGGCGCCGACGCCGAGCGCCTCCCCGATGTCGTCGGCCAGCGCGCGGACGTAGGTCCCCGCGCCGCAGCGGACGACCGCCCGGACGTCGACGGTCTCGCCGTCCCGGGTCGTGCCGAGGTGCTCGATGGCGTGGACCGTCACCTGCTTCGTCGGCAGCTCGACGTCCTCGCCGTCCCGCGCGTACTCGTACAGCCGCTTGCCGTCGACGCGGGCGGCGGCGTAGCGGGGGATCGTCTGCTCGATGTCGCCGACGAACGAGGCCAGCACCTCGGCGATGCGGTCGTCCCCGACACCGGAGGCGTCGGCCGTCGCGGTGACCTCCCCGGTGGGGTCCATCGTGTCGGTCCGGACGCCCAGCCGGATCGTCGCGACGTACTCCTTGTCCTCGCCCTGCAGCTGCGGCATCAGCCGCGTGGCGCCGTTCAGGAGCAGCGGGAGCAGGCCCGTGGCGAACGGGTCGAGGGTGCCGCCGTGGCCCACCTTGCCGAGGCGGAGGCGGCCCTTGACGAACTCGCACACGTCGCGCGACGTCCGCCCCGCGGGCTTGTCGACGAGGAGGACCCCCTGGAGGATCTCGTCGGAGCGGCCCTGGCGGCGGCCTCGCCGGCGGCGGCTCACGCCTCCTCCTCCCCGGACTCCATCGCCGCGAGCATCTCGTGAACGGCGATGAGGTTGCCGTACCCCTTGTCGTACTTGAACCGGAGCCGGGGGGTGCGGCGGAGGCGGAGGTCGCGGCCGACCTTCCCCTGGAGGAACTTCGCCGCGGCGTCGAGCCCCTGCCCCACCTCCGCGATCTTCTCCTCCCCGTGGACGTCCCCCAGGGGCACGTACCAGGCGGTCGCCTCGCGGAGGTCGTCGGTCACCTCGACCCGCGTGATGGTCGCCTCCTGCACCCGCGGATCGCGGACCTCCCGCTGGATCAGGCGGGTCAGTTCGCGCTGGATCTCCTTCGAGACCCGGTCAGCTCGGCGAGGCGCTCCCATGCAAAGCGGCAGATAGCACAGCCGCCCGATCGATTCAGTAGAGCTCCTTGGGCATGAACCGCCAGACGTCGATCTCGGCGTACAGCCGCTTGTCCTCCGTCGTCCGGATCAAGGAGATGCGGCGCTGGTTCCAGGCGCGGTTCCAGCGGATCTCGTTGGTCGCGTCGATCGGGGGGCCGAGGTCCAGCGGGAAGCCGGACGTGCCCAGCGCCTCGGGGATGCTCATGGGGTGGGCGAGCTTCTTCCGGACCCGGTAGATGCGGCCGTCGTAGGTCCAGACGTCGGCCTTCTCGTGCTCGAGCTTCTCCTCCCCCTCGGGCAGCTCGGTGCGGACGAGCTCGGCGCCGAGCTGGTCCGCGACCACGTCCGGCGGGATCTCCGAGATCCGCCGCCCCGACAGGTAGGGGACGTCGATGTGGAGGCCTTCGCGCTTGACGTAGCCGCGGCTCGCGCGGGCCGCCGCCGCCGGGTCCGCGGTCTCCTCCCGCCGCTGCTCGGCCTGCGCGATCAGGCTGGCGCTGTCGTCCACGTCCGGCGCGCCGCCGTCCCGGACCACGAAGAGCAGCACGATCGCGGCCGCGATCCCGAGACCCACCACCACCTGCTGCCGACCCTGCATCGGCGGCATTGTCGTCGCCCGCGGACGTCATTGACAAGGAGGACCGGCGGACCCATCCTCCGGCGCCGTGGCCGTCACCGTCCGATTCTTCGCCGCCCTCCGCGAGCTGCGGGGCGCCGACCGCGCCGACGTCGAGGCCGTCGAAGGGGAGACGGCGCGCGAGCTCTTCGAGCGCCTCTTCGCCGACCGCCCGTCCGCCGGCTGGCCCGGGCCGCTCCGCTTCGCCGTCGGCCAGGAGTTCGTCGAGCCGGACCACGTGATCGCCGACGGCGACGACGTCGCGTTCATCCCCCCCCTGGGCGGCGGCAGCGGGGACGTCCGCGTCCGCCTGTCCGACCGCCCCATCGAGCTCCAGCCCCTGATCGACCTCGTCTCCGGCCCCGACCGGGGCGGGCTCTGCACGTTCACCGGGACCGTCCGGAACACGTTCGAAGGGCGCCCCGTCGTCGAGCTGAAGTACGAGGCCTACGAGGCCATGGCGCTCCAGCAGATGAGCCGCCTGTGCGACGCCATCGAGGAGCGCTGGCCGGGCACCGCCGTCGCCATGGCGCACCGCGTCGGGACGCTGCAGATCGGGGAGGCCGCCGTCCATGTCGCCGTCGCCGGAGGCCACCGCGCCGAGTGCTTCGAGGCCTGCCGCTTCGGCATCGACGAGCTCAAGAAGACCGTCCCGATCTTCAAGCAGGAGGTCTACGAAGACGGCGCCTCGTGGAAGGACCAGGGCGGTGGCTGAGGCGGACGACGCCGGCCATTTTCGCAGCTCCCGCGGCCGCGCCGACCTCAACCCCTACGTCGACAAGCTGGACGAGTACGCGCCGTTCGCGATGACGTCGGACGCCGGGGAGGCGACGAAGGGGCGCTGGCGCGAGGAGATCGGGATCGCTCCGGACGCCCCCCTGATCCTCGAGATCGGCCCCGGCAACGGCTTCTTCTTCCGGACCCTGTGCGGCCGCTTCCCGCAGGCCGGCGTGATCGGCATCGAGGTCCGCTTCAAGCGCGTCTGGCTGACGGCCCGGAAGGCGTCGCAGGAGGGGCACGTCAACTTCCGCGTCCTCCACCACCACGCCTCCCACCTCCGCGACCTCTTCGCCGACGGAGAGCTCGACGCGGTCGTCGCCAACCACCCCGACCCCTGGCCCAAGGACCGCCACCACAAGCACCGCCTCCTCCAGCCCGCCTTCCGCGAGCGGCTCGAGCACGTCCTGAAGCCCGGCGGGGAGGTCTGGATCAAGTCCGACTTCGCGGACTACGGGCCGCTCGCCTGCACCCTCTTCGACACCGACGCCTGGAAGCGGCTCCAGTTCACCCCGGACCTGCACGGAGCCCCGATCGAGGCGCCCCCGGGGGCCCGCTTCTGGGCGGCGGACGTCGAGACGAACTACGAGCGGAAGTCGCGCGCGAAGGGCTCGCTCATCCTGTCTGCGGGCTTTCGGCGGCGGCCCCCTTCCTGACCTCCGCCATCCCGTCGAGCAGCTTGCGGACGGAGATGTCGTCGATCGACAGGAAGAGGACCCCCAGCCCCGTCAGCAGCGCGAACTGGGAGATGTGGACGAGCACGCCGAACGCGGCCGCGGTGCTCATCGACTCGCCGTAGAGCTGCGTCACGGCGATGGCGACGGCCCCCTCGAAGACGCCCGCGAAGCCCGGCGGCGGGGGGAGGATGAGGACGATGCAGATGGTGACGAGGATGGTCGCGCCGTCCCAGAACCCCATCGTCGCGCCGAACGGGAAGGCGCGCACCATGACCCACATCGAGCAGACGTTGATGCCCCACGAGGCGGCCGTCCAGAACGCCTGCTGGGCGATGGCGCGGCGGCTCCCGAGGCTCTGCAGCGCGGTCAGGAAGCTGGCCAGGAAGCCGGCCACGAGGTCGCCGAACCGGGCCCCCGCGAGGCCGAAGATCCGCCGCCCCAGCTCCACCCCGCGGTCGCCGAGGAGGAGCAGCGCCACGATCCCGCCCCCGAACGGCACGAGCGCGCCCAGGATCAACCCCCGTCCGACCTGCACGAGGTCGTACGGCTGCTCGTTGATCGTGATCGGGATGGTCTCGATGTCGTCGAGCCCCCACACGAGGACGCCGACGAAGAGCACCCCCAGCGCCGCCACGTCCAGCACCCGCTCCACCAGCACCGTCGCCGCGCCGCTCCCGAAGGGGACGTCCTCCCGCTCCAGGAGCAGGGTCGGGCGCGCGATCTCGCCCAGCCGGAAGGGGAGCACGTTGATGAGGAAGAAGCCGACCGAGCAGATCGAGAAGTAGGACCGGAAGCCGACGCTCGGCTCGAACGCCTGCACCAGCCGCCCCCACCGGATCGACCGCGAGACGTGGAGGCCGCCGAAGAGGAGGATGCCGAACGCGAACATCGGCCAGCGGACGGAGCCCAGCTCGGCGAAGAACTCGTCCCACACGACGCCGCGGAAGACGAGGTAGAAGGCGCCGCCGCCGAGCAGCAGCATCAGCGCGACCTGGACGGCTCGCTTCACCGGCGCCCCCCGGGGACGGCGATCAGATCGTGTAGATCGGCGTGTCGGTGTCGATGCCCGCCGTCGCGTTGCGCGAGTCCACGACGCGGCTGGAGAGGCGGCACACCCGCTCCCAGTCGATCACGCTGTGGTCGGCAGTGATGACGACGCAGTCCGACATCTCCAGGCGCTCGTCGCTCAACGGGACGGATCGAATCTCGTCCCCCGACGCGAGCCGGATGGAGGGGACGTGGGGGTCATGGTAGACGACGTCCGCACCCTTCTGCAGGAGCAGCTCGATCACGTCCAACGCGGGCGACTCGCGGACGTCGGAGACGTTCGCCTTGTAGGCCGTCCCGATGACCAGCACGCGGCTGCCGTTGACGGCCCGCTTGGCGTCGTTGAGGGCCTCGACGGCGAGGTCGACGACGTACTGCGGCATCGACGTGTTGATCTCGGCCGCCAGCTCGATGAACCGGGCGTTGTAGTTGAGCTGCTTCAGGACCCACGACAGGTAGTGCGGGTCGACCGGGATGCAGTGCCCGCCGAGGCCGGGGCCCGGGTAGAACTTCATGAACCCGAACGGCTTCGTCGCCGCCGCGTCGATGACCTCCCAGGTGTCGAGGCCGAGGCGCCGGCACATCATCGCGACCTCGTTGACGAGGCCGATGTTCACGGCGCGGAACGTGTTCTCCAGCAGCTTCGCCATCTCGGCCGCCTGCGTGGACGACATCTCGACGACCGTCTCCAGGAACGCGCCGTACATCGCCCCGCCGCACTGCGTGCAGACCTGGGTGATCCCGCCGACCAGGCGCGGCGTGTTGCGGATGTCGAAGTGGGGGTTGCCGGGGTCGACCCGCTCGGGGCTGAAGCAGAGGAAGAAGTCCTTGCCGACCTGCAGCCCCGACTCCTCGAAGAGCGGCAGCACCAGCTCCTCGGTGGTGCCCGGGTAGGTGGTCGACTCGAGGATGATGAGCTGGCCCTTGCGGAGGCGCTTCACCACCTCGCGGGACGCGGCGAGGATGTAGGAGACGTCGGGATCGCGCGTCTTGCCCAGGGGCGTGGGCACGCAGATCGAGATGATGTCGCGGGTGGCGAGGTCGTCGAACGACGACGTGGCGCTGAACCGGCCCGCCTTCATGTGCTTGCCGAGCTCGTCGTCGGGGATGTCGTCGATGTAGGAGCGGCCCTCGGCCAGCGCCGCGACCTTCCGCTCGTCGACGTCGTAGCCCTGGACGGTGAAGCCGGCTTCGGCGATCGCCATGGCGAGGGGGAGGCCGACGTAGCCCTGCCCGATGACGCCGATCTTGGCGGTCCGGTCCTCGATGGACTTCAGGAGGTCGACGGCGGCGGCGCTCGCGACCCCCGGGCGGGTGTGCTTCCGGTGCATGGCGGCGGAATGTACGGGCGGCGCGGCGACAGGGTCAACGTGGGAGACGCTCATGGCGCGGCAAGGTAGTGCCTCACGCGCGAACGGTCCAGCCGAAGTGACGGATCACCCCGCCGCGCCGCCGCCCAGGTGGTCGTCGACCGCCCGCACCAGGGCCACCGTGAAGCGGAGCGCCTCGTCCAGCGCCTCGGGCTCCACCGCAGACGCGACGTCGTCGTGGGTGTGGAGCAGCATCGGGCGCTCGCCGTCGACCAGGGAGGTCAGCGACACCGCCCGGAGCCCCGCCTCCGTGGCCACGCCGGCGTCCGTCGTCCCCACCACCTCGGCCTCGGCGATCCCCCCGAACTCCGGCTGGGCCGCGACCCGCTCAGCCAGGCCCGGGAGCGTCGGCCGGTACGCCACGCGCCGCCAGCGCCCCTCGGCGGTGACGATGTGCAGCTTCCCGCGCCCCACCTCGTCCACGTTGATGACGAAGGTGGTGTCGGGGTCGAGGTGCCGCCGGAACTGCTTCAGGAACGCCTGCATCCCCCCCGCCTCGGGCTCCCGGTCGCCCGTCGCGACGACCCACAGCTCGGCGTTGGCGAGCGGCTTCCGGGCGATCTGCTTGGCCGCGCCCCAGGCGACCGCGAGGCCCGAGGCGTTGTCGATGGCGCCCTCGACGGGCGGCGATCGCCACCAGTCGACGGCCAGGGCGATGAGCGCCGCGTGGATGACCAGCGCCCCCAGGAGGAGCGTCATCGCGAACCCCGAGATGTCGGGTCGCGACCACTGCTCGATGGCGGCGATCGTCTGCGCGGCGCCGGCGATGAGGACGAGGCTGCCGGGGTGGAGCGTCTGGCCGGGGTGCTCGCGGTGCGTCGTCCAGCGCTTGACCCAGGGGTGGAACAGCGCGGACGCGCTGGCGACGTCGGCGTGGGCGACGATCAGGACCTTGCCGCGGGCGTCCGGGTTCCGGAGGCGGGCGACCATGTTCCCCGTGATCCGCTTCAGGAGGAGCCAGCGGAGGATCCGCGGCTTCCCCCGGAGCTCGCCGAAGAAGGAGAGCGTCGTCACGAAGGAGAGCGCCGCGCCGGCGAGCGGTCGGACCAACGCCAGGGCGAGACCGGCGACGAACGCGACGCCGTGAAGGAAGAGGATGTGGGGCAGCGGCGGGGCGGCGACGGCGCCCTCGACGACCGAGTCGAAGCCGATCCGATCGAGGCGGCCCGCGAGCGCGGCCTGGCACATGCGCTCGGCCTCGCTCCCGGCGACGCGCCCCCGGAAGTCCGACTGCGCCTCGATGAACTCCAACAGCGGCGCCGTCTTCATCCCCAAATCGATCCGAGTCCGATAGAGTGTCCGACCTCGATGACCCTCGTGCCCGACGAACTGGTCCCCGTCCGCCGTGCGGGCGCAGAGTACGTCTTCCACGTCCCCACGTCCTCCTTCTACGAGCTCGACGCGACCACCCGCGGCGTGCTGGACGCGGTGGACCGGCTGGAGACCGTCCCCGACGCCGAGCTGGCGGGGGCCGTCTCGGGGGCCACGGGCGCCGACGAGG
This sequence comes from uncultured Rickettsiales bacterium, assembly GCA_964344575.1. Classification (GTDB taxonomy): domain Bacteria; phylum Myxococcota_A; class UBA796; order UBA9615; family UBA9615; genus JAAESI01. The sequence continues at coordinate 14,479 of CAYFOA010000046.1, forward strand.
CGGAGGTCCACGAGATCCTTACGGACCTCGTCAAGCTGAAGCTGCTGGTCCCCGCCGAGCTGCGCGGCGGCCCGGCGCAGGACCCGACCCCGCGGGGGACGGGGGTCCGCAACCTCACCCTCCACGTGGCCCACAACTGCAACCTCAACTGCGGCTACTGCTACGCCGAGGCGGGGCTCTACAAGGGCGAGGCGACGCTGATGGGGGGGGCCCGCGCGCGGGAGTACGTCGACTGGCTCTTCGACCAGGCCGACCCCGACGTCCGCGAGCTGGGGCTGACGTTCTTCGGGGGGGAGCCGCTGCTCAACTTCGGCGTGGTGCGGGAGACGGCCGCGTACGCGCAGGAGCGGGCGGGGCGCGAGGGGAAGCGGGTCCGCTTCGGGATCACGACCAACGGGACGCTCGTGACCCCCGAGATCTCCGACTTCCTCCGCTCGATCGGCGCGGTCGTCACGATCTCCCTGGACGCCAAGGGGAAGACCAACGACCGCCTCCGCCCCTACCACTCGGGGCGCGGGTCGTACGACGTCGTGATGGAGAAGATCCGGCCGCTCCTGGAGAGCGGCCTGTGCGCCGCCCGGGTGACGGTGACGAAGCTGAACAAGAACGTCGTCGAGACGGTCGAGACGCTGCTCGAGGCCGGCTTCACGGAGGTCGGCTGCTCACCGGTGGACGCCAAGAACCCCGCCTACGACCTCGACGGCAAGGACTACGCCGAGCTCCTCGACGGCTTCCGCGTGCTCGTGAAGCGGTACGTCGACGAGGCCGCCGCGGGCCGCAAGTACGGCTTCAGCAACATCGGGAACATCCTCAAGGCGATCCACAGCGGCCACAACAAGGAGTACCCCTGCGGCGCGGGCATCCAGATGGTGGCCGGCGCCCCGAACGGGAGCATGTCGCTGTGCCACCGGTTCGTCGGGGAGGACGACTACGTCCTCGGCTCGCTCCAGACCGGCGGGCTGGACGCGTCGAAGCGCGAGCGGATGCTCGACGAGATCGCCCTGCAGGAGCGGTCGGACTGCAGCCGGTGCTGGGCCCGCTTCATCTGCAGCGGCGGCTGCCACCACGTCAACTTCCTCTTCAACGGCGACCCCCAACGGACCTACCTCACGCACTGCGACTGGCTGCGCGCGTGGTACCGGACCGGCTTGGAGGCATACGCCGAGATCCTCCAGCGAAATCCTGCTTTCATCAGCCGGTTCATCGACCCGGGCTGGGTCTGCCGGAATTGAAGGGCGTCCGTCCATGAGCCGAATCAAGCCGATCAACGTCAAGGCGCAGAAGCTCGCCGAGACCGTCACGCGGGACGTCCGCGGGTACGCGTTCTCGGACTGCTGCGCGTCGTTCGCGCCCGGCTGGGAGGTCGGCACCGGCGACAACCCCGACCCCTGCCCCTGGAAGCACGACCTGAGCCTGTGCTGGGTCACCTGCTACTGGATGGGCCAGGTCCCCGACCAGAACGCGTACAGCACCTGGCTCGACAGCTGCGGGAACATCAACGACGACTGGCGGAATCTCTGCACGATTCCGGACAACGGGTGAGGGGGCCGGCGATGCGCTTCGTGCTGACGGTGTTCGTGGGCCTGACGTTCGTCCTCCCGGGGCTCGCCCTCGGCGGGCAGACGGCGTGGGTGAGCAGCAACCACATCCAGATCGTGGACCTCGACCGGGGCGAGGTCGTGGGGCGGATCCCGCTGAAGGAGTTCATCCACGACATGGAGTTCGCGGCGGACGGCGGATCGGTGTACGTCGCCTCGTCGAAGGGGCTGCGGGTGGCCGACGCGGACAAGCTCGAGTTCGTCCAGAAGGTGGACGACCGGGCGACGCCGGCGGTGTCGGGGAGCGCCGACGGGGCGCGCCTGGCGGCGATCCACCGGGCCGACGCGGACTCGTCGCAGGCCGCGCGGGTGGCGGGGCTGCCCCTGCCGCCGTCCGAGGTGGTGATCTACTCGACGCTGGGGATGACGGTGGAGCACCGCTTCCACGTCTCCGGGCAGGCGCTGGACGTGGTCCTCGACCCGAAGGGGGACGTCGTCTACGTGCTCGTCCCCCACGAGGGGAACGTCTACGTCCACGGGCTTGACGGGGCGGTGAAGCAGACGTTCGAGCTGACCGACCAGGGCGGGACCCACGGCGCGATGCTGAGCGGGCTGGCGATGGCCCCGGACGGGTCGCGGCTGGTGGTCCCGGTGACGGACGCCGAGCAGTCGTGGCTGGCCGACATCGACCTCGCGGGCGAGCGCGAGGCGTCGGACCAGGTCCTCCGCCAGGACCTCGGCCACGCCCGGCGCGTGCAGGGGCTGAGCTGGGACGAAGACGGCAGCGGCGTCTACGTCAGCGCGGTCCGGGGGTACGTGAAGTTCGACCGCATCGGGCTCCCCGTGAGCTGGAAGCGGTTCGGGGTCAACTACGTGGACGTCCAGCCGATCCCGGGGGCGGACAGCACCGTGATGGTGACGCCGACGTTCAGCGAAAAGCGCGGCAGCGGCGGGGTCAGCGTGGTGGACGCCGACGGGCACGTGCTGCGGACCGTCGAGCTGCCCGACATGTCCCCCTTCGTCGTCGCCGTCCGGCCCTGACGACGGCTCCTTCGTACGTCCTCGGCGTACCCGACCGGGCGCGCCTGGAGCGGCTCCTCGAGGCCCCCGACGCGCGCCGCGGCGACGCGCCCGACGGCGTGGTCGTCGACGCGTGGTCGCGGCTCTCCTTCGGCGTCGAGTTCTGCGCTCACCTGATCCCGTCGCCCGAGGACGTGGCCGCGGCGGCGGAGGTCGCGAGGGAGCGGGGGTGGGGGCTGACGCTGCTGACGTCGTACGCCACGGACGCGTTCGTGGACCGCTACGAGGAGCTGTTCAATCGATTGATTGAGTTCCCGGAGGTGGCCCCCGAGGTCGTGGTGAATGACTGGGGGGTGCTGCGGCGGGCGCGGGCGCGGGGGCTGACGGTGGTCCTGGGGCGGGGGCTGAACCGGGCCGTGCGGGACCCGCGGGTGCCCGACGTCGGCCCCGAGCACCTCGGCGGGGACGCGCCCCCGGGGTCGTGGCGGGAGGCGTCCCACGGGGCGGCGGCGTTCCGGTCGCTCCTGGCGACGCTGGGGGTGGACCGCGTGGAGACGGACGTCCCCCTGCAGGGGTTGGCGGCGCCCGCGCCGGGGGGACCGGCGCTGTCGGTCCACCTGCCGTGGGGGATGGTCGCGTCGGGGCGGGTCTGCCTGGTCAACGCGTGGGGCAAGCCGGCGTCGCTGAGGTTCGTTCCCCCGATGCACTGCGACGCCCCCTGCCGCCGCTTCACGGTCGAGCTCCGGGCGCCGTGGTCGCGCCGGGACGCGGGGGCGGGAGCGCTGCCGGCGGTCTCCGAGGGGGCCATCCTGCCGCTGACGTCGCTCCTGAACCGGCGCCGGAACGCGCTCCCGGATCCGGCGGCGGACCCCGCGCCGCGGTTCTGGCAGAGGGGGAACACGCACTTCTACCGACTGGAGGGAGACGCGCTCGCGAGGGCGGCGACGTGGTGCGACGAAACGGACGCGGTGGACCGGGTCGTCGTGAGTCCCGAGATCCCGATGTAGTCTGCGCCGCCCGTGAAGATCCTGACCCCCCTGTCGTCCCCCGAGGAGGTCGAGCCGCTCGCGGACGGCGGGGCGGACGAGTTCTTCTGCGGGATCTTCCCGACGGCCTGGTACGAGCGCTGGGGGCGAGGGGCGTGGCCGAACCGGCGGGGGCCGGGGCCCGCGAACGTGCAGTCCGTCGACGAGCTCGCCGCGCTCGCGGACGCCGCCCACGCCTGCGACAGGCCCGTGTTCGTCGCCCTGAACCAGCAGTTCCACCCCGACGACCAGGCCGACTTCCTGCTCGGGCTGGCGGCGGAGATCGTCGCGCGGGGGGCCGCCGACGCGTTCATCGTCACGGACCCGGGGTTCATGGCGGCGCTGAAGCGGGAGCTCCCGGAGTGCGCCGTCTTCGCCTCGACGGTGACGGTCGCCCTGAACGCCGACGCGGCGCGCTTCCTGACCGAGGACCTCGGCTGCAACCGGGTCATCCTGAGCCGCCACCTCCGCCTCGCGGAGATCGCCGAGCTGCGCCGCCGAGCCCCTGAAGTAGAACTCGAAGTCTTCCTCCTCAACGACAACTGCTACTTCGAAGAAGGCTTCTGCAGCACGACCCACACGATGCCGGGGTTCGGGGTGTACTGCATGACGCCGTGGGAGCTCCGCATCGAGCGCGACGGGGCCGGCGGCAGGGGGATCGAGGACCCCGAGGAGCGGGCGCGGTGGGACTTCCTCGTCGAGGAGCACCGCGAGTACCTCCGCCACCTCGCCCACCGGGGGCACGGCGAGGGTCGGGCCGCGATGCCGCTGGGGCCGTGCGGGCTGTGCGCGATCCCGGACCTCCTGGAGATGGGCGTCCACAGCGGCAAGATCGTGGGACGGGAGGCGAACCTGTACCGGAAGCTGCGGAGCGTGCAGGCGGTCCGCCACGTCCGCGACGCGTACCTCGAGTCCGGGGACGCGCGGGCGGCCAAGGCGGCCGCCGTCGAGGTCCGGGGGGACCTCCGGGGGTGCGCGGCGGGGTACTCCTGCTACTACCGGGAGGCGCGGGACCGCGACGCGATCGCCTTCCCCTCCCGCGCCCGCGGCCCGCGGCGGCCCGCCCGGTCCCGCCGATGAGCGACGCCCCCCGGCCCGGGTTCCTGCCCGGCGGCATCCGCCCCGACGGCGAGGCCCCCCCGGACACGGCCGTCACGGAGCGGACCCCGATCCCGTGGCGGCGCGTCTTCGGCTGGCTCCTCCCCTACTGGAAGGTCGAGGTGGGGCTGGGGCTGGCGATGGTCGTCGGCATCGCGCTGTCGCTGGTCTACCCGCTGCTGATCCGCGAGCTCGTCGACGACGTCATCACGTGGAAGGACACGGCCCGGCTGTGGCCGCTGACCGGGCTCGCGTTGGGGGCGACGGCGGCGGGGCTGCTCCTGTCGGCGGGGGCGTCGTACGCGCAGACGTGGGTGACGGCGCGGGTGCTCGTGGACCTGAGGATGGAGGCGTTCCGGCACCTCGAGGCGCTCGGCCCGGCGTGGTTCGCGCGCAAGCGGCTGGGCGACGTCCTGAGCCGGATGGGGGGCGACCTCAGCGAGCTCCAGCGCGTCGCCACGGGGACGCTCCTGAACGTCGTCGGGTCGGTGATCACGCTGGTCGCGGCGCTGGCGGGGCTGACCTACCTCCAGCCCACGCTGCTGCTCGTGGTGGTCGCGTTCGTGCCGCCGGCGCTGGCGCTGCTGTGGTTCCTCCGGCCGGTCATCCGCCGGCTGTCGCTCCGCATCCGGGAGCGCATGGCGGACATCTCGCACCACCTCCTGGAGACGTTCGTCCACCTCCGCACGGTCAAGGCGCACGGGCTCGACGATCGCGAGGCGGCGACGTTCGAGGCGCACAACGAGGCGCTGGTGCGGGCGGTCCTGAAGCACAAGCTGTGGGACGTCGGGGGGAGCGGGGCGTGGCAGCTGCTGTCGACGACCAACCTCCTGGCCGTCCTCGCCGTCGGCTTCTTCCTCGTGGTCGACGGGACGATGACGGTGGGCGACCTGACGGCGTTCATGCTGTTCCAGCAGCGGCTGCTCGGGCCGATGGGGGGGCTGGCGGGGACGTACATCAACCTCCAGCGGGCGGCGGCGCCGATCGCGCGGGTGTTCGAGATCCTGGACGCGCGTCCGCTGCTGGACCGCCCCGGCGGCGAGGCGCTGGACGGGCCGCTGGAGGGGCGCGTCGAGTTCGACGGGGTGGGCTTCGCGTACGGCCCCGGGCGGGCGGTGCTCGACGGCGTCTCGTTCACGCTGGAGCCGGGCCGGACGCTGGCGGTGGTGGGGCCGTCGGGGGTCGGCAAGACGACGGTGATCGACCTCCTCTTCCGCTTCCTCGTGCCCCACACCGGCGCCGTCCGGATCGACGGCGTGGACGTCCGCGAGCTCGATCTCGGGGGGGCCCTGGCGGAGGTCGCGATGGTGGGCCAGCAGCCGGCGCTGTTCAGCGCGACGCTGCGGGACAACCTCCGCTGGCTGGACCCCGACGCGGCGGACGAGCGGCTGATGGAGGTCGCCGCGCGGGTGGGGCTGGGCGACTTCGTGGAGAGCCTCCCCGAGGGCCTCGAGACGCCGCTGGGGGACCGCGGGGTGCGGCTGTCGGAGGGGCAGCGGCAGCGGATCGGGCTGGCCCGCGCGCTGCTCCGCGACCCCGCGCTGCTGGTGCTCGACGAGGTGACGTCGGCGCTGGACTGGGAGAGCGACCGGGTGGTGGTCGACGCGCTCCAGGAGCGGCGCGCGGCGGGGCGGACGACGCTGATCGTGACGCACCGGCTGCACCTCGCGGCGGAGGCGGACCACGTGGTCGTGCTGGAGGACGGGCGCGTCGCGCAGGCGGGCGCCCACGCCGAGCTGGTGGCGGCGCCGGGGCTCTATCGCCGCCTCTGGAACCTCCAGACCCGGGCGGGCTAGGTGCGGCCGCCGCTCCCTTCGCGGTCCCCCCCCAGCCGCCGAGGCGGCGGTCTCCCGGCGGCGGGGCGGGCCGACGCGGCCTCCGGAGGGGTCCCCTGATGCCGCTGCGGGTCGCGCTGCTGGACAGCGGGGTGGCGAAGGACCACCCCCACCTCGCGGGGTGCCACCTGAGCGGGTTCTCGCTGGACGCGGGGCCGGACGGGGCGTGGGTCGAGGGGCGGGACTTCTCGGACCGGACGGGCCACGGGACGGCGTGCGCGGCCGCCTTCTTCCGGGGGTGTCCGTCGGCGTCGTTGCTGGCGGTGCGGCTGCTCGACGAGGAGCTGCGGACGACGTCCGCGCACCTCGCGGCGGGGATCGGGCGGGCGGTGGAGCGGGGGGCGGATCTGATCGTCCTGAGCCTGGGGAGCCGGGCCGCGGAGGCGCGGGCGGTTCTGGCGGCGGCGGTGGACGAGGCGCGGGCGGCGGGGGTGATCTGCGTGGCGTCGGCGCATCCGCGGGGGGCGACGCTGTGGCCGGCGGACCTCCCCACGGTGATCAGCGCGGCGGCGCACCGGTCGTGCCCGGCGGCGGACGTGTACCGGGCGCCGGGCCCCCTCCCCCGCTACGTGGCGTCGGGGTGGCCGCGTCCGATCGAGGGGCGTCCTCCGACGGACAACCTGTACGGGCCGTCGTTCGCGGCGGTGCACGTGGCGGCGCGGCTGGCGAACCTGCTGGAGGAGGCGCCGTCGCCGCCGGACTTCGAGGGCGCGGTGGCGTTGCTGGACGCGTCGGCGACGGGGTCGTGGGGCGGAGACGCGGGCGAGCCGGCGCGAACCTGACCGAGGCGGCTTGACCCGGGGCGCGGGCCGTTCCACGCTGCGCGCCGTGACCAAGCAGGACGTCCCCACCCTGATCGACGCGGAGGAGGCCTTCGAGGCCGGCGACGTCGAGACCGCCCTGGTGATCTGCGAGGGCCTCATCGGCGACCGCGAGGCGCGGGCCGAGGTCGAGGTGCTGTACCTCGCCGCGGAGTGCCTGCTGGAGCTGCAGGAGGCGGCGGAGGCGGAGCACCTGCTGGACGTGGCGCTGGGGAAGGCGCCGGACGATCCGGTGCTGCTGCACGCCAAGGGGGTGGCGACGTTCGAGCAGGGGCGGCTCGCGGAGGCGGGTTCGTTCTTCGAGCGGGCGGTGGCGGCGAACGACGACCTGGGGGAGGCCCGGTACTACCTCGGCATCCTCGCGGAGCGGCGGGGCGACTTCGAGGGTGCGGATCGGCTGTTCGCGGACGCGGTGGACCGGGATCCCGAGAACCTGGAGCTGCCGCGGGCGTGGACGGACACCGAGATCGGGACGGCGTTCGACGAGATCGTGGAGGAGCTGCCGGACCCGCTGGGGGACTGGGTGGCGGGGCTGCCGATCGCGATCGAGGACCTGCCCGACGACGCGGTGCTGACGTCGGCGGAGACGCCGATCTCGCCGCTGATCCTGTGCTTCTTCGAGGGCGACGGCCCCGGCGCGCCGCAGGGCGACGACCCCGAGGCGTGGCTCGGCCGGCACCCCGACCGCGTCCGCGTCTTCCGCCGCAACCTCGGCAAGTCGGCGCAGGACGACTACGAGCTCCACCGGGAGTTGCTGGAGGCGCTGCTGTGGGAGGTGATGGAGTTCCTCGATCTGGAGGAGACGCACATCGCCGCCCTGGGCCTCCCCCTCGAAGAGGACGACGAGGACCTCCACTAGCGGCGGGACGAACGGACGCGAGTAGGTCGATCGACTCCCGGACCTCGATCCCCGCGAGAACCGAAGCGGCTTGCTCGCGATTCCCGACGGGGCTCGTCCGTCCGGGACTCGCACACGGAGTACACGGAGGAGCCCGCGTCCGGCGGGCAGAGGAGCACGGAGGGAGTCCGGGACAGGATCCTGCGGGGGCGGCGGTCCTGCTCGGCCGGGGGGACCCGTGAATGGAAACACAGAGACGCCAAGACGCGGAGAGCCGATCCTGGTCCGCCCCACGATCATCTCTCCGCGTCTCCGCGTCTCCGTGTGAACCAGACCACGAACGCCGCAGAAACAACACGATGGTCCGGCCCAAGGCGGGTCCCGGACGGACCCGATCCCCACCCTCCGTGTCCCTCCGTGTCTCCGTGTCCACGCCCGGCGTCCCGGACGGGCGACGGGCGATCGGCCCGGGGCCGGATCGAGAACACTGCCGCGGCCACGCCCGGATCGAGCAGAACGCCCTCGGTCGGGATGGGGACGAGCGTCAGGTGACGCCGAGCCGTTCGTAGATCTCGGCGGTCATCAGGAGGACGAGCTTCTCGTCGGAGACGCCCTCGGCGGCGGCGAGGTCGAGCATGGGGCGGTAGTGGGCGGCGACCTCGGCGAAGAGGCGGTGGCGGACGCCGTCGTCGAGGCCGTCGCGGCGGAGGCAGAGGTCGAGGAGGAGGTCGCGCTCGCCGGGGGGGACCTTGCGGACGAGGTCGGCGGGGAACTGCAGGCCGATGCCGCGCCCCTTGCGCTCGCCCGCGAGGCCCCGGATGCGCTGCGGCGGGGGGACGCGGCGCTCGCGGATGACGAGGGTGCCGGCGACGAGATCTCCGAGGCGGCGGTGCTCGCGGTCGAAGGTCATGACCAGCGCGGCGACGCCTCCGGGGCCGGGGAGGAGGTCGACGATGCGGACGAGGCTGCGGAGGACGACCTGCCCGAAGGTCAGCCGCAGGCCCCGGTCGGCGATGACGCGGAGCCCGAACGCGCGCTTGCCGACGGTCCGCCCCCCCCAGAAGGCCTCGAGGACGATCCAGTAGCCGGACCAGAGTCCGAAGAAGGCGAGGTAGAAGACGGCGTTGGCGAGGTCGCCGACGATGGCGGCGATGAAGCCGAGGAGCAGCGCGAGCCCGACGAAGACGGCGGTGACGAGTACCATGTCGACGAACCACGCCGCGAAGCGGGTCCCCGGTCCGGCGATGGTGTAGTGGAACCGGACGTTCTCGGGCGTGTCGATCGGGTAGTCGAGCATGGACTTCAGCCGTTTCCTGGACGCCAACCGCGACAGCTGGCGCCGCCTCGAGAAGCTGCTCGACGACGTCGAGGGCGGGGGGCTGCGGCGGCTGCCGGCGGAGGAGGTCCGGGAGCTGGCGCGATTGTACCGAAAGGCCAGCAGCGACCTGCTCCTCGCGCGCGACCTGGGGACGCGGGCGGACGTGGTCGACTACCTCGAAGCGGTGGTGGGGCGGGCGTACGCGACGATCTACGCGGGGAAGCGGCTTCGGGGGCGGAAGGTGTGGCGGTGGCTGTCGCACGGGTGGCCCCTGGCGGTCCGTCGGGAGCGGGCGTACCTGGCGCTGGCGACCGGGGTGTTCGGGCTGGGGATGCTGCTCGCGTTCGTGCTCACGATGGTGGACGCCGAGGCGTTCGACTACCTGGTGCCGGCGCAGTTCGCGTCGTTCTACGCGGAGGAGCCGGAGAACTACCGGGACGAGCGGTTCGGGGACATGCGGGACGGCCAGGCGGCGGCGTTCTCGTCGATGTTGATGACGAACAACATCCGGGTGGCGCTGCGGTCGTTCGTGCTGGGGCTGACGTTCGGGATCGGGACGCTGGCGTCGCTCTTCTACAACGGGGTGATCCTGGGGGCGATCGCGGCGAACTTCGCGGCGTGGGAGCGGTCGGTGGAGTTCTGGGCGCTGATCCTGCCCCACGGGGTGGTGGAGATCTTCTCGATCTGCGTGGGCGGCGCGGGGGGGTTGATCCTGGCCGACGCGATGCTCCAGGCCAACCGCGAGCACCCCGCCGCCGAGCGGGTCGAGCTGGCGGGCAGCGCGCGGCGCTGGGCCGAGAG
>CAYFOA010000046.1:24782-25015 GCA_964344575.1 uncultured Rickettsiales bacterium
CGCTCAAGGAGCGGGGCCGGGACGCGCTGGTGCTGGTCGGGATCGCGGTCCCGTGCCTGGTGTTCGCGGGGATCGTGGAGGGGTACGTGACGCCGATGGCGATCGTGCCGGACTGGGGGAAGCTGGCGTTCGCGGCGCTGACGGGGGTGGCGTTGGCGGTCTACATCAAGGCGCCGTGGATCGGGGCGGAGGAGCGCGCGGCGGCGTACGGCGATCCCGGTCAGTGACGGGGG
>CAYFOA010000046.1:25137-26941 GCA_964344575.1 uncultured Rickettsiales bacterium
GGGGGGGGGGGGGGGGGGGGTGGCCGCGGCCCCTACCGGGTGGTGATCTCGAGGCGGTAGATCGGGCTTCGCCCCGTCGGCCGGTGCCGGGGTCCGGCTCGGCGGCACGGAGCGGGTAGGCGCCTTCTGCCTCCTACTGGGTGATGATCTCGAGGGCGTAGAAGCGGTTGGCCTGATCGCCGGCGTCGGGGTTCTGCTCGGCGACGCGGAGGGTGTAGGTCCCTTCGACGAGCTCGAGGAGCTCGACGAGGTTGTCGTCCTCGCCGCCGTTCCAGGTGTCCGAGGCGACCTCGTTGCCGTCGGGGTCGAGGAGGGCGAGGTCGAGGGCGGTGGTCTCGCCGTGCTCGGTGCGGACGGCGCGGAGGGTGAGGCGCTCGTCGCCGGTGGCCTCGAAGACGTACTGGTCGACGTCGCCGGCGGGGTGGATGCGGGCCCAGAGGGCGTCGAGCTCGGTGATGTCGTCGGCGTCCTCGGCGAGGTCGTTGGGCTCGGACTCGGCGGGGGCGCCGTCGGCGGCGTCGTTCTTGGCGGCGTGGAGGTAGTACCAGTAGTCGAAGCCGCCCCGGCCGTCGGCCTCGCGGACGCGGAGGTAGTAGTCGTCGGTCTCGAGGACGGGGACGAGGGCGCGCTGGTCGGTGGCCCAGCCGAGGCCTTCGTAGGTGGCGATCTCGGTGACGCCGTCGGGGAGGAGGACGGTGACCTGGGCGGTGCCGAGGGAGCCGCTGTTGGGGAAGCCGTAGACGCGGAGGGCCTGGCCCTCCTCGACGGGGACGCGGATGTAGTCGGCGTCGCCGGTGGGCTCGAGGATGCCGCCGGCGGTGTAGTTGGTGAGGACGTCCACGACGTCCCAGAGGGTGGCGTCGGCGGGGTCGTCGTTGGGCTCGTCGGCGACGGTGATGAAGGTGTCCCCGGGGGCGCGGCCGAGGGTCACGACGTAGCGGCTGTCGGAGCCCCCGACGGCGGGGTCGGTGGGATCGTTGGCCCAGGAGCGGCGGTCCTGGACGGTGAAGTAGAAGGTGCCGGTGGCAGGGACGGCGGAGTAGAGGCGGGAGTCGGGGGGGACGCTGGAGACGCGGTCGAAGTCGTCGTTGAAGGCGATCTCGTTGCCGTCCTCGTCGTAGTACTGGACGACGGTGTCGAGGGTCTCGGGGTCCTCGGCCTCGGTCGTGATGAGGATGAGGTCGCCCTGGGTGCCGGAGAAGCGGAACCAGTCGACGTCGCCGGCGGGGGCGACGAACAGCTGGGTGGAGGTGTTGTACTCGACGAGCTGGGCCTCGGCGCGCTCGTTGTTGCGGTCGCCGTCGATGCAGACGCCCTCGTCACCGCAGATCTCGAGGCCGGTGGTGAAGTCGCAGTCGAGGTCGACGTCGCAGTCGTCGTCGTCGTCGGGGGGCGCGACGACGTCGTCGTCATCGTCCTCCTCGGGGGGCGGGCAGGCGACCAGCGGGAGGGCGGCGGCGAGGAGGAGGGCGGGCCAGAGGCGATGCGTCATGGAAGGCTCCATCGTCGGCGAACGATAGCGGAGCGGGGGGCCGGGCACCCGGGCGGCGGGAGGTCAGGGGCGGGACACCCAACCAGACCACATCGGCGGTGTTCCCCACTTCGGTGCCCCCCGAGGGCACCCAACCCGACCACATCGGCGGTGTTCCCCACTTCGGTGCCCCCCGAGGGCACCCAACCAGACCACATCGGCGGTGTTCCCCACTTCGGTGCCCCTCGAGGGCACCCAACCCGACCACATCGGCGGTATTCCCCACTTCGGTGCCCCCCGAGGGCACCCAACCCGACCACATCGACGATGTCC
>CAYFOA010000046.1:27041-39395 GCA_964344575.1 uncultured Rickettsiales bacterium
TCGGCGGTGTTCCCCACTTCGGTGCCCCCCGAGGGCACCCAACCCGACCACATCGACGATGTCCGCCGGTTCGGTGCCCCTCGAGGGCACCCAACCAGACCACATCGGCGGTGTTCCCCACTTCGGTGCCCCCCGAGGGCACCCAACCCGACCACATCGACGATGTCCGCCGGTTCGGTTACGCACACCGCAACCCAACCCGCCCACTCGCCAGGTCACTGAGTTCAGCGCTCAGAGGGCACCCCGCTGCTTCAGCTCGAGGTACCGGTCGACGACTGCGGCGGTGATCTCCTCCGGCCTCCGGTCGACGACGTGGGCGCCCTCCGCGAGGAGGCGGCGGATGAGGGCGCGCCGTTCGTCGAGGAGCTCGGCCGCGGCGACGGCGGTGTACAGCGACTTCGCGTCCTCCGGCGGGGTCGCGGCGAGCGCGTGGACGTCCGGATCGTCCATCGCCACGACGAGGCTGAGGTGGCGCCGGCGCAGCGCGCGGAGGGCGCCGAGCAGCTCCTGCCCTTGCTCGCCGTCGAGGAGATCGGTGAGCCACACGACGAGCGAGCGCCGCCGGTTGTGGGCGGAGATCGCGCGGGCCGCCTCGCGGTACCGGGGGAACATGCGGACGGGCTGCTGATCGAAGAGGAGGTCGAGGACCCGGCCGAACTGCGCGTGCCCCGCCTGGGGCGGGAGGTAGGCGCGGACGCCGTGATCGAAGACGGCCACTCCGACCCGGTCGCCACGGGTGAGGGCCACGAACGCGAGCATGAGCGCGGCGTTGACGGCGAAGTCCAGCTTGGCGAGACCGGCGGCGCGGGTCGCCATCAGGCGCGTGGCGTCGATGAGGAGCAGCAGGTTCTGCGCCCGCTCCGCCTGGTAGACGCGGGTGATGGGGCGCCGCAGGCGGGCGGTGGCCTTCCAGTCGACGTGCCGGATGTCGTCGCCGGCGACGAAGTCGCGCAGCCGTTCGAAGTCGCCGTCGCGGCCGAGGATGCGGGTCCGCCGCGCGCCGCCGGTGTGGAGGAGATCGCGCCGGGAGCGGAGCTCGTAGCGGGCGAGGTTCTTGAGGTTGGGGTGGACGCGGGCGTCGTCGTTCAGGTCGGCGGCGACGTGGTGCTCGGCGAGCCCGGCGGCGCGACGAACGCGGACCTCCGTGGGGCCGAAGGGGAGCACGCCCCGGAGGGTCGGGCAGACGTCGTACTCGGCGTAGGCGACCCCGTGCGGGGGGACCGTCAGCTCGACGATCTCGGGGTCCGGTCCGAGGGCCGCAGGGCAGCCGTCCGCGACGCTGAGCTCAAGGGGAACGCCACCGTGGTTGCGAAAGCGGAGGCGAATGACGGCCGGCTCCCCGACGCTGAGCGACCGGGGGAGCTCCCGCTCGACGGAGACGAACCGCTCTGCCCGGTGGCGGAGGCCGTCGAGGAGGAAGGCGAAGACGAGGACGGCGGCGGCGCCCAGGATCGCGAGCCCGGCGGCGGGGACCAAGGCGGCGACAACCGCGAGGGGGACGAGCGCCAGGGCCGCGACGAGGGTGCGGCGGGCGGGGAGGAAGGGCAGCCCCCGCCGCGGGGGACGGGCGGGGACGGCGCCGTTCGGGACGGGCCCGTTCAGCGGGGGACCTCGACGCGGTTGAGGATGTCGCCGAGGACGTCGTCTGCGACGAGCCCGTCCACGGCGGCGTCGGCCTGGAGGATCAGGCGGTGGGCGATGACCGGCCGGGCGAGCTCCTTGACGTCGTCGGGGGTGACGAAGTCGCGACCGGCGAGGGCGGCCCAGACGCGGGCGGCGAGGAGGAGGTGGAGCCCGGCGCGCGTCCCGGCGCCGAGCACGAGGTGCTCGGAGTCACGGGAGGCGGCGAGGACGTTGCGGACGTAGCGGAGAATCGAATCGTCGAGGTGGACCTTGCCGACCGACTGCAGGAGCCCGCTCAGCTCGGAGGGGTCGAAGACGGGGTCGATCGCGCGCTCGGCCTCGTCGTGAGCCGACTCGCCGGTGCTGTAGCGCCTCAGCACGCGCTCCTCGGCCTCGGGATCGGGGTACGGGATGCGGATCTTCATCATGAACCGGTCGAGCTGGGCCTCGGGGAGCGGGTACGTCCCTTCGAACTCGAGCGGGTTCTGGGTCGCGAAGACGGTGAAGATCGGGGAGATGGCGTGCTGCTCGCCGCCGAGGGTCACGTGGCGCTCCTCCATCACCTCGAGCAGGGCCGCCTGGGTCTTCGGGGGCGTCCGGTTGATCTCGTCGGCGAGGAGGACGTCGGTGAAGACGGGGCCCTCGCGGACGACGAAGTCCTGCGTGCGGGGGTCGAAGACGTGGGTGCCGACGATGTCCGAGGGCATCAGGTCCGGCGTGAACTGGATCCGGGCGAAGCGGGCGTCGACGGTGCACGCGAGGGAGCGGGCGAGGAGCGTCTTTGCCGTCCCGGGGACCCCTTCGAGGAGGGCGTGGCCGCGGGCGACGAGGCACGTCAGCATGAGGCGGACGGGCAGCTCCTGGCCGAACACGACGCGGGCGACGCCGGCGATGGCCCGGTCGGTCTTCTCCCGGATCGCCGCCGCGTGAGCCTCGCGGATGCCGCCGCGCTCGCCTGTGGAGCCGGACCCGCCGCCTGCATCGGGGGGGCCGGCCGAGGGAGCGGCGCGGGCGGGCGTGTGCGGAGCGGCCGGTGCCGCGGCCGAGGGGGAGGGGGTGGCGGCCCCTTCGTCTGCGGCCGCGGGGCCGGGACCGGGGCCGGGGGAGGCGTCGGCGTTCGGGTCAGCGGGACCGGGGCCGGGGGAGGCGTTGGCGTTCGAGTCAGCGGGGTCGGTCACGTTCAGGCGCCTTTCGTGTCGTCGGTCCGCCGGCCGGGGCGGAGCCACTGGGCTTCGAAGTCGTGGACGAGGCGGGCGAGCTCGAGGGTCTCGTCGCGATCGGGGAGGTGGACGGTGAGGAGCGCGCCGAAGCCGCGCTTGATGCGGGCGAACTGACGGGCCGCGTCGGGCCCCAGCTCGGAGGCGACCCAGGGGCCGAGGCCGCCGCGGTCCCAGGCCTGCCCCGAGCGCCGCTCCAGGTTGCGGCGGAAGCGACGGGAGAGGACGGCGAGGGCGTGCCCGCGGAGGTCGGCCCGCTCGTAGAGCCCCGCCACCGCGTGGACGAGCTCGGCCGAAGCGCGCGGGTTGCGGGCGTCCACGCCGGGGAGGACGGCCCCGAAGCGGCTGCCTGCGCGCCACCCGTACAGCCCCAGCGCGACGAGGACGAGGAGGATGGCGGGCAGCACCCCGGCGCGGCGCGCGTACGCGACGACGCCCTTCCCGTCGGTGGCGCCGGCGTGGAGGTCGTCGAAGAGGACGAGGCCGCCGGGACGGAGCCGGTCGTCGACGAGGCGGACCCAGAACTCGAGGTTCCCGCCGTGGCGCAGGCCCGCGTTGCTGAGGATCCAGGGATCGGAGACCACGACGAGGCTCCCCTCCCCCACGGAGCGCTCCGTGACGACGGGTACGCCGAGGGCGGCGTACAGGACGTCGTCGAGGGTGGACGGTTCGAGCCCGCCGCGTCCCTGGATGGCCAGCGGCTCCCCCACGGTGACCGGGCCGGGGAGCACGGGGGCGGCTTCCCGCCATCGGGACCCGCCCCGATCGAGGCGCGGCAAGGCCTCCCAGTCGTAGCCGATGCCGAGCTCCTCGAGGACGAGCGTCGGGAAGTGGGTCACCACGACGGCTGTGGAGCCCTCCTCCACGAAGCGTCGGAGCAGCTCGACCTCCGTCTCGGAGAGGACGGCAGCGGGGACCAGGCCCGGCGCGGAGGCCTGGATGAGGACGCTCCCGGCGGGCTGGCGCGTCAGGGGGACGAGACCCACGCGCATGCTCTCGACCTCGTGGCCGAGGCCGGCGAGCACGCTGGCGAGGGCGGCGCTCCCCTCCGGACCGCGGTCGAGCGTGGAGCGGTCGGAGCCGCCCCCCCAGCCGAGGATGAGGACGGCCGGTACTAGGACGACGGCGAGCGCCGCCGGCGGGGCGGCCTGGACGAGCGGCCCGGCGGAGACCCTCGGCCGGACGAGGCGGACGCGAGGCCCGGCCGGGACCCTCCGCTGGCCGACGCGAGGCCCGGCCGGGACCCCCGGCTGGGCGGCGCCGCGGACGCGAGGCCCGGCGGGTGCTTCCGGCCGGCGGGAGCGGTCGCGTCGGTCACGGCGATCCCTCCACGGCGCCGCGCGCGCTCGGGTCGCCGACGACCCCGCGCTGGACGAGGATGTCGCAGGCGCGGCTCATGCGGTCGTAGTCCGGGCGCGCGAGGAGGACATCGCCATACCACGCCTCCTCGAAGAGGCCGGTGGCGGAGACGAAGGCGTCGAGGCGGACCTCGGACCCCGCGAAGGTCCGCAAGTGCTCGCCGTTGGTCCGCTCGGGTCGGTAGTCGATCTCGCGGGTGCGATCGAGGCGGGCGAGGACGGCCAGGAACTGCGCGCGCACGGCCTCGCGGAGGAAGCCCTCCGCGGCGAGACGGTCGGCGTGCTCCCGCCAGCCCAGGGGGGTGCGTTGGCGGGCGTCCGGGAGCGCCGCGGCCCCGGGCCCGCCGGCGCCGTCCCCGAGGGGCACGCCGACGCGGATGTGTCCTCCCTGAGCGAGGAGGAAGACGGCGAGGAGGACCGCCAGGAGGACCGCCACTCCGGCGATGATCCACTTGCCGCTGAAGGCGGGGAAGAGCGGCCGCCGCGACCCCTGGTTCTGCTGCGGTGGCGGGTTCCAGGTCAGCTTCCGGACGACGGCTTCCCACCAGGTCCGGAACCGATCCTGGAGATCGGACCGGTACTCGTCGCCAGCGTCGTCCTCGGCCGGCACCTCGTAGGTTCCGTCGCCCAGCTCGGCCTCGAGGAGCGCGCGGGCGTCGGTTGCGGAGAGCGGCTCCGGGGGAGCCTCGCCCCGCATCAGGGCGATCGCCTCACCGAGCCGGCGGGAGACGCGCAGCGCCCGCTCGGCCGTGTCGTCGGTGTGGATGGCGTCAGGGAGCTGGTCGGCGAGGGCGGACCCGTCGAAGGGGACCGCGGACCCGTCGGGAAGGACGAGCGAGCGGGACGTCCCCACTCGGAGCGTCGTCTGGACCCCGCTCAGGTCCTCGTAGCCGCTGGCCTTGTACGAACCGATGACGCTGTCGAGGTGGGCCTTGTAGCCCTCGAGGTCGTCGGCGTACTCGTCCATCGACTGCTCGAACGCGTACGCAGCTCCGGGGGGGAAGACGGCGGTGAGCGCCGCCGCGACCAACACCAGGCCCGCCTGGGCGGCGGAGGCGAGGCGCGCCGCGCCGGGGCTCGGAGGAGCGGCCTCCCGCGCTTCGTTGCGGTCCCCTCCAGCGCCGCCGGCCGCGTGCCCGTCGTCGCGGTCCTCCCCTGCGCCGGCCGCGCGCCCATCGTCGCGCTTCTCCCCGGCGTCGCCGCCGCTCGGCCCGCGCCGGTCGGGGAGCTGCCGCCAGCGTTCGCGAAGATCGCTGCCGGTCTGGCCCAGCCGCGCTTCGAGGTAGAGGAGAGCCTTGTGGATGGCCCAGAGGGGATCCAGCAGCAGCAGCGCGATGATGAGGGAGCCGAGGACGAAGGCTTCGTTTCCGAACCCGAGGGTGCGCGACAGGACCGTCACGTCCGCACCGGTGAGCATCCGCAGAAGCCAGATGCCGACCTGCGTCCCGAGGAGGACGTCGAGCCAGACCAGCAACGCCAGCGCGACGTACAGGAGACCGCTGAGGGCCCCCTTGGCGGTGGTCCCTCGGGGCAGCCCCCGCGCCCGGGTGAACGCCGCCCCGACGTCTCGCCCCTCCACGGCGATGATCGCCGTGAGGGGGAGCAGCAGCCCGGCGAGCGCAATCCCCGGGAGGACGAAGAGCGCCAGGCCCAGGGCCACCGCCGCCCAGACGATCGCGCCTGTCGCGGCGAGAGGGAGCAGGGCGCCACGCGC
This sequence comes from uncultured Rickettsiales bacterium, assembly GCA_964344575.1. GTDB lineage: Bacteria > Myxococcota_A > UBA796 > UBA9615 > UBA9615 > JAAESI01. The sequence continues at coordinate 32,954 of CAYFOA010000046.1, forward strand.
TCCGGCGTGGGGGGCCTCCGCCAGCGCGACCGGATGGAGGGCCGCGACCACCTCGCGGGCGAGGAAGCCCTGCCCCACCGCGCGCACCTGGAGCGCGACCACGAGGGCGCCCGACGCGGCGGCCGACAGCAGCGGCACCCAGCCGGTCCACGGATCGTCGATCCAGACGACCCGGTGGAGGTGGATGAAGAGCAGCGCCAGCACGGCCACGGGCACCGAGGGAAGGAGGCCGCGGACGAGCCAACGGAGCGGATCGGACTCGATGACGGCCACCGCCTCGTCTACGAGGACCAGGGGGCCGGCCCGGTGGGACCGAAGGCGGAACGAGCCGGTGGCCACGTCAACCGACCATGTAAAGGAAGAAGCCCAGCCCCCAGAACGCCGACGCAAGGGCCGCCATGGCCGCGATCGCGAGCGCGCCCACGCCGAGGGAGGCCACCACGCCGGACTCGTGCGCGGCCTCCGGGGCCGCCGCGTCGGCCTTGCGAACGAGGCAGGTGCTGCAGAAGTTTCGCCCCTGGAGCCGCGTGCTGCAGGAGTCGCACACGACCCGGCGGCACGAGACGCAGACTCCGATGGCGGGGACTTCGGGGTGGAGCGCGCAGTTCACCGGGAGATCCGGCTCGGAAGGCTAGCAGAGTGGGTCCCCTGCCACGCCTGCGGGCCCGCGGGGCCGGCACGCCGGAGCGCATGGAGGCGGACCGACGGCCGTGTCGGGCATGATGAGCGCGTGGAGTGGGTGGTCCTGGGCTCCGGCACGCTCGAGATGGACCCCGATCGGGGGCCGGCGTGCCACCTCGTGCGGGGTGACCACCAACCGTGGGTGCTCGTCGACACCGGCCCCGGTTGCCTCGACCGGCTGGGCCGGATGGGCATCGATCCGCGATCCCTCTCGGCCGTCGTGCACTCGCACCTCCACCTCGATCATCTCGCCGACCTCTTCCCGCTCCTCTTCCACCGGTGCATGACCCGGGGTCGGCTCCACGAGCTCGTCCTGAGCGGCGCGCCGGGGCACGAGCAACGGCTCTTCGCGATCGCCAAGGCGATGTACCCCCCGCTGCTCCAGACCTCCCTCGCCTTCCACGAGATCGACTCCGAGGGGCGGCCGCACCCGCTCCCCGGGACGGCCTACCGACTCACCGCCTGGCCGGCGGCCCACAGCGAGGCCGCGCGCATCCTGCGCCTCGAAGGCGACGAGCCGACCCCTTGGAGCGTCTGCTACTCGGGCGACACCGGACCGTGCCCCGAGCTCGTCGAGGCGGCGGCCGGCGTCGACTGGCTGGTCGTCGAGTGCTCGACGCCCGATGACGAGCGGCGGGCGAAGCACCTGACACCGGCGGACGTCGCCCAGGTGGTGGCCCGGGCCCGCCCCCGGGGCACCGTCCTGGTCCACCTGTCCCCGCTGTGGAACGACCCCGAGGACGCCGCCGCGGTCGTCCGCGCCCACGTCGCCGCCGAGGCGACGGGCGAGCTGCCGTACGTGATCGGCGGCTTCGACGGCCTGACCCTGCCGCTGCCCTTCGGTCAGCCGTACGCGCAACCCCTGGCCGCCGGCGAGATCACCGAAGCTCCCTGAGGCCCCGCGGCCCGCCCCCCTACCCCGGCAGGGTCACGGAAGCTCCGAGGCCCCCCCGCGCGCCGCCCCCCCTACTCCGGGAGGATCACGAAGCTCCCGGCCCCCCGCGGGCCGCCCCCTGCTCCGGCAGGACCACGGAAGCTCCCCGGCCCCCCGCCGGGCCGCCCCCTGCTCCGGCAGGGTCACGGGTAGCTCCCTGAGCCGCCTCGGCGACCCCTCCCTCACTCCCACTCGATCGTGCCGGGGGGCTTGCTCGAGACGTCGTACACGACCCGGTTGATGCCGCGGACCTCGTTGATGATCCGGTTGCTGCAGCGGGCGAGAACGTCGCGGGGCAGGTCGTACCAGTCCGCGGTCATCCCGTCGGTCGACGTCACGGCGCGGAGGGCGCACACGTTCTCGTAGGTCCGCTCGTCCCCCATCACGCCCACCGTCTTGACCGGCAGGAGGACCGCGAAGGCCTGCCAGATCGCGTCGTAGTGGCCCGACTCGCGCAGCTCCTCGATGAAGATCCGGTCGGCCGCGCGGAGGACGGCGCAGCGCTCGCGGGTGACCTCGCCGAGCACCCGCACCGCCAGCCCGGGGCCCGGGAAGGGGTGACGCCAGAGCCGCTCGTGGGGGAGCCCCATCTCCGCACCCAGGGCCCGGACTTCGTCCTTGAACAGCTCCCGCAGCGGCTCGAGCAGGGCCAGCTTCATCCGCTCCGGGAGGCCGCCGACGTTGTGGTGGCTCTTGATCGTGACCGACGGCCCGCCCCGCGGGGAGACACTCTCGATCACGTCCGGGTACAGCGTCCCCTGGGCGAGCCACGCCGCGCCCTCGACGCGCTGGCTCGCCTCCTCGAACACCTCCACGAACACCCGCCCGATGACCTTCCGCTTGGCTTCCGGATCGGTCACCCTCGCCAGCTCGTCGAGGAAGCGATCCGCCGCGTCGACGTGGACGAACCGGATCCCCTCGAAGTCCTCGAAGAAGGCGCACACCTCCTCCGCCTCCCGCCACCGGAGGACTCCGTTGTCGACGAAGAGGCACGTCGCCTGGGGGCCGATCGCGCGCGCCAGCAGCGCCGCCACCACCGTCGAGTCGACGCCGCCGCTGAGCCCCAGGATCACGCGGTCGTCGCCCACCTGGTCCCGGATCCGGGCCACCGTGTCCTGGAGGAACGAGCCCATCGTCCACGTCGGGGGGCAGCCGCACACCCGGTGGACGAAGTTGCCCAGGATCTCGTCGCCCCGGCGCGTGTGGATCACCTCCGGGTGGAACTGCACCCCGAACAGACGGTCGTCCGCCGACGCCATCGCCGCGCAGGGGGAGTTGTCCGAGGTCGCGATGGGCCGGAACCCCTCGGGCAAGCGCGCCACGCGGTCCCCGTGGCTCATCCACACCGGCAGCGGCTCGTCCGTCGGCAGCCCCTCGAACAGCCGGCTCCCCTCCTCCATCGCCAGGTGCGCCCGCCCGAACTCGCGCTCCGCCGCGCGCTCCACCTCTCCGCCGAGGACGTGGGTGAGGAGCTGCATCCCGTAGCAGATGCCGAGCACGGGAACGCCCACGTCGATCTGCTCCCGCGTCAGCCGCGGCGCCCCCTCCGCGTAGACGCTCGCGGGCCCCCCCGACAACACCAGCCCCCGGAGCTCGTCCCGCTCGTCCTCCCGGGGCGGCTGGTCGAACGGACGGATCTCGCAGTAGACCCGCGACTCACGGATCCGGCGGGCGATCAGCTGGGTGTACTGGGACCCGAAGTCCAGGATCAGGATCTTCTCCCGAGGGCTCACGTTCCGACTCCGGCTCCGGCGGCTCCTCGGAGGCCTCCGACAGCGCCTCCGTCCAGCGTCCGCCGGTCAGGCCGTGGAGGGTAGCGTCCAGCTCTTGCAGCCGCAAACGCCGGTCCAGAGCCCGCACCACCGGCTCGTCCGCCGGCGCCAGCAGCTCCTCCGCCCGGAGCCGGCGTCGGTCGAAGTACGCGATCGTCACCTCGTTCACGACCGCCTGCCGGAGTTCCACCAGCTCCCGCGACTCCCGCACCGCCCGGAGCACGTCCGGCCCCGACGCGAGATCCCCCAGGTCCCACTCCAGCCAGAGATCCACCGTCACGTCGCGGTCCTCGTCGCGGACGTCCTGCAGATCGAGGTGATCCCACCGCGTCCCCTCCCCCTGCTCGAACCGGCCGCGCACCCGCACCAACGGCAGCGCGCCGCGAAGTCGGGCGTCCGACACCAACCGCACCGCCGCCGCCGGATCCGCCCGGGCCTGGCCCACCGCCCAGCGCTGGGCATCGGCCACCGAAGGCTCGGCCTCCAGCACCGCGAGGATCCGATCCAGCGCCGGTTCGGGGCCGACGGCCACCGCCGCCTCCACGGACGCCGGTTCGCCCGCCAGCGCGACGCCGGCGAGCAGGAGATCGGGAAGGAGCAGGCAGGCCAGGGCGAGCCGCCGGAACGTGGTCATGAGCGTCCTCCGAAAGGGCACGGGTGCGGAGCCAAGGACGCCTCGAGGGGCGTCCGAAGGTCCAGATCAGGTCGAAGCGGACGGTCACAGCAGCCGTCCGGCGGAGCGGCTCGGGGCGCACGCGGCGGTCGTCACCGACCCGGACGTGCACCCGCAGCCGGGGCAGCGAAGGCGGCGGGAGCCCGGCCCCCCGGACGACCGGCTCGGACGCCAGGGCAGGCGCGCAGTTGGGCACCAGCAGGAGCGCGCACACGAGCGCGAGGACCAGCCGCTCCCACGTCGACCACGGGCGCCCCGTTGACACCTCGGATCCCGCTTGATACTTAGGCGCCGCACCGGACCCTCCGGACGCCCGGCCCTTGCCGCAACCTACTGAATCTGAAGCGGAATTCTCGTCATGGACGACCAGCTGATCTACGCCGTTCCCGCCATCGGCCTCCTCGCCCTCGCATTCGCCTACTGGAAGGCCAGCTGGGTCGCCAAGCAGGACGCCGGGAACGACACGATGAAGGAGATCGCCCGGCGCATCCAGGAGGGGGCCATGGCCTTCCTCGGCCGGGAGTACAAGGTCCTCAGCGGCTTCGTCGTCGTCGTGGCGGTCCTCCTCGCCGTCGCCAACATGAGCGGCGACGAGCAGAGCCCGGTCATCGCGCTCAGCTTCATCCTCGGCGCCGTCGCCTCCGGCCTCGCCGGCTTCTTCGGCATGAAGGTCGCGACGAACGCCAACGTCCGCACCACCCAGGCCGCCACCAAGGGCCTCCCCCCCGCGCTCGACGTCGCCTTCTCCGGCGGCGCCGTCATGGGCATGAGCGTCGTCGGCCTCGCCATCCTCGGGCTCGGCGGGCTCTACATCGCCTACACGCAGATGTTCGACGGCCTCCCCACGGTCCTGAACGTCATCACCGGCTTCTCGATGGGCGCCAGCTCCATCGCGCTGTTCGCCCGCGTCGGCGGCGGCATCTACACCAAGGCCGCCGACGTCGGCGCCGACCTCGTCGGCAAGGTCGAGTCCGGCCTCCCCGAGGACGACCCCCGCAACCCCGCCGTCATCGCCGACAACGTCGGGGACAACGTCGGCGACGTCGCGGGCATGGGCGCGGACCTCTTCGAGTCCTTCGTCGGCGCCGTCATCGGCGCGATGGTCCTGAGCCTCGGCTTCGTCACGGTCAAGGGCGGCACCGAGATCGGCCCCGTCGTCCTGCCCCTCCTCATCGCCGCCGCCGGCACCATCTGCTCCATCCTCGGCACCTTCGTCGTCAAGACCAAGGAGGGCGGCAACCCGCAGCACGCGCTCGACACCGGCGCCTTCGGGGCGGCCGGCGTCATGGCCATCGTCACCTTCGGCCTCGCCAAGTACCTCTGGCCCGAGGCGGGCGCCACGCTCGTCAGCGACTCGTCGGTCACCGTCCTGTGGTGGGAGGTCGGCGTCGCCACCGTGATCGGCCTCGGCGTCGGCGTCGCCATCGGCCTCATCACCTCGTACTACTGCTCCATGGGCAAGGGCCCGGTCAACTCGATCGCCGAGCAGTCCAAGACCGGGACCGCAACCAACATCATCGCGGGGCTCGGGGTGGGCATGCAGTCGACCGCGCTCCCGATCGTCATGATCGCGGTCGGCGTCGTCGCCGCGGACGCGGTCGCGGGCCTCTACGGCGTCGCCATCGCCGCCCTCGGCATGCTCAGCACCACCGGCATCCAGCTCGCGGTCGACGCCTACGGGCCCATCGCCGACAACGCCGGCGGCATCGCCGAGATGTCCCACCAGGAGCCGGAGGTCCGCGAGCGGACCGACAAGCTCGACGCCGTCGGCAACACCACCGCCGCCATCGGCAAGGGCTTCGCCATCGGCTCCGCCGCGATGACCGCCCTGGCCCTCTTCGCCGCCTTCATGCAGCAGTCGAACATCAGCGAGATCGACGTCTCCGAGCCGCTGGTCATGGCCGGCCTGTTCCTCGGCGGCATGATGCCGTTCCTCTTCTCCTCGATGGCCATGAACGCCGTCGGCGAGGCCGCCATGGACATGATCGAGGAGGTCCGCCGGCAGTTCCGCGAGATCGAGGGCCTGCTCGCGGGCGAGGCGGCGCCGGACACCGCGCGCTGCGTCGACATCTCCACCTCCGCGGCCATCAAGAAGATGATGCTCCCCGGCGGCATGGCCGTCGTGACCCCCGTCGTCGTCGGCTTCGCCTTCGGCCCCAACGCGCTCGGCGGCCTGCTCGCCGGCGTGCTCGTCGCCGGCGTCCTCATGGCCATCTTCATGTCCAACGCCGGCGGCGCCTGGGACAACGCGAAGAAGACCTTCGAGGAGGGCGAGGGGTTCAAGTTCGCCGACGGCTCCGTCCAGTCCAAGGGGACCGAGGCGCACAGCGCCGCCGTCGTGGGCGACACCGTGGGCGACCCCTTCAAGGACACCGCCGGCCC
>CAYFOA010000046.1:39405-41998 GCA_964344575.1 uncultured Rickettsiales bacterium
GTCCAACGCCGGCGGCGCCTGGGACAACGCCAAGAAGCAGATCGAGGGCGAGCCCAAGAGCGCAGAGAACGACACCGGCAAGGGCTCGGACTCGCACAAGGCGTCGGTCATCGGCGACACCGTCGGCGACCCCTTCAAGGACACCGCCGGCCCCTCGCTGAACATCCTCGTCAAGCTGATGAGCGTCGTGGCCCTCGTGATCGCCCCGCTCATCGCGGTCGGTGACTTCACCCCGTTCCTCAACCTGTAGCCACGCCGCCCGCAGCAGCACCGCTGCGGCGACGATCCCCAGGCACAGGAGTCCGACGAGCACGCGGCAGGCCGGAGCACGGGTCGTGCCAACTGCCCCGATCCGACCGAATCCCGCCTGATCTCAACGACTTGAGTCGATCGGGGACCGGCCCTGGAACTGTCCGGGAGTGTCCGGCCGACCGGACAGAATCGGACACTTTCGGACACCGCTGTAGGATCCCCGTCATGGTCGACGTCTACCGAGCGATCCTGGACGTGCTCGACGCCGGTGAGACCGGCGCGCTCTGCACGGTGGTCGCGTCCGCGGGCTCCTCGCCCCAGAAGATGGGGAGCAAGATGCTCGTCCGGGCCGACGGCACCATCGTAGGGACGATCGGCGGCGGAACCATCGAACACGCGGTCATCGAGCGGGCGGCGGGGGTCGTCGCCAGCGGCCGCGCCGACCTCTTCAAGGCCCACCTCGCCCGCGACCTGGCCATGTGCTGCGGCGGCCGCATGGAGGTCTTCATCGAGCCCGTGGGCGACCGGCCGTGGCTCCTCGTCTTCGGGGGCGGCCACGTCGGCGCCGCCCTCACCGACGTCGCGTCGCGCGCCGGGTTCCGCGTCCACGTCATCGACGAGCGCCCCGAGTTCGCATCCGCCGAAGCCCACCCCGCCGCGGCCGCCGTGACCTGCGATTCGCCCCTCGGCATCCTCGACGAGCTCCCCTGGGGCCCCGGCACCTACGCCGTCATCGTGACCCACTCGCACCGTCTCGACGAGGACCTCCTCGCCCGCTGCGTCGGCCGCGAACGGCGCTACCTGGGGATGATCGGGAGCCGCGCGAAGGTCCACCGGTTCCTGAAGCGTTACGACGCCCGCGGCGCCGACATGGCCTCCTTCGGGGAGGTCCACGCGCCCATCGGGCTGGCCATCGGGGCCCGGGATCCGGGCGAGATCGCCGTCTCCATCGTCGCCGAGCTGATCGCCATCCGACGCGGCGCCGACGTCGATCGCGCGTCCTTCCCGAAGATGAGGGTCACCGCCCCGTCCGAAGCCGACGAGACCCCCGCGGCGGGGTAGTCAGCTGGAGGCGGCTTCGGCCCGGGGCGCGAGGGCGCTCGCGACGGCCGCGCGGAGGCCTTCCAGATCGAGCGGCTTCTCGATGAACCCGTCGAACTGCAGCGCGACCTTCTCGCGGGTCTCGTCGTCGAGGTACGCCGAGCACGCGAGCACGGGGATCACCTTCCCCGGAGGGGTCCGGCGGAGCATCGCCGCCACCTCGAACCCGTCCATCCCCGGCATGCGGATGTCGAGGATGATCAGGGCCGGCTTGAACTTGCCCACCGCCATGCCCGCCGCGAAGCCCGACCGGGCGGTCTCGACGACGTAGGCGTTGTCCGCCTCGAGCATCTCCTTGGCCGTGCGGAGGAACTCCTCGTCGTCGTCGACGATGAGCACGCGGGGCTGCCCCGAGGCGTGGGCCTCGAGCAGCTCGGGGTCGAGCGGCATCTTGTAGGCCTTGGCGAACGCGACGAGGTCGGCCTCCGCGATCCGGCGGTGCCCCCCCGGCGTACGGTGCGCGCTCAGGAGCCCGGCCTTCGTCCAGTTCACGACGGTCGCCAGCGAGACTCCGAGCAGCTTGCTCGCCTGGAAGGTCGTGTAGTACTTCGGCTTCGCCACCGCGCTCTCCTCGCCCTCAGCGTAGCAGCCCTACCGGGGATCCAGGGCGTCGATCAGCGCGCGCAGCCGCCGCGCCTGCTCCACGATCGTCCGCGCCGCCGCCCGCACCGAGGCGTCGGCCGAGCCGGCCAGACCGTGCTCGATGAGCTGCCCCTGGCCGAGCAGCGCCGTCAACGGACCTCGGAGCTCGTGCACCGCCGCGGCGTCGGCAGTCAGCCCCCGAGGCGCGTCCCCCGCCCCGCCCCCGCCGGGCGGCAGTCCGCTCCCGAGCAGCCCCCCCAGCGCCCGCAGGAACCCCGCCTCGGCGGCGTCCACGTCCTGCTCCAGGCGGACCCGCAGGGCGCCCGCGGGCGGCTCGCCGGTCCCCACCGGAACCACGACGTCGGGGCCCCCCAGCATCGGCCGGAGCGCCTCCTCGGCCGGCTCGGCAGGCCACCCGTCATCGTCGGACCAGGCCCCTGCGACCCTCCTCGCCGTCCCCTGGTCTCGAATCGCGAGCTCCCAGCGGCCCAGCCCGAGGCCGGCCGCCAACGCCGCCGCGCGACCGGTCACCCCGCTCCGGCCGGGAGGCTCCAGCGCCAGCGCGGCAAGCGCCTCGAGGCGCTCCTCCGCCCGCGCCGCCTGCGCCGCCGCGAGCACCGCCTGCGCCTCCGCCGCGAGCCGCGCCTCGCCGACGGCG